>OZ244940.1:1236730-1545913 GCA_965222035.1 Candidatus Amphirhobacter sp.
TCTCTCAAGCCGGCCGCCTGCCGCAAGTGGCTGGACAGCCTGCAGTTGCGTGGACACCGCTCTAGCAAGCGCGGACTGCAAGCGCAGACGCAGGAGCAAATCACAACCGTCCTGCGCGAGCGGCTAGGCATGCCGGTGCCCGATTTCGTAACCGCGCACATCGCCAAGCTGAGCGAGCGGCTGCAGCGGCCTTTGGCCGCGGCTGAACTGGCGGTACTGGCGCAGCTGAACGCCGAGCACAGCCGGCACCACACTTTCCGCGCCGCCTGGAGCGACGGCGATGCGCGCAGCTTGCTCGAGCGGCTGCGGCAGACATGGAAGCAGAACCCCGCCGGCGTACCCGTTGCGTATACCGACAACGCCGCGGTCTTGGCCGTGGCGCATGCGGCGACGCATGGCCTGGCGCGCAGCGGCGACCGTTGGCAGCGTCTGCCCAACAAGGGCCGGCTGCAGCATGCGACCGTCAAGACCGAGACCCACAATCATCCGACTGCGATCGCGCCCTTCGAGGGCAGCGCGACCGGCGTCGGCGGCGAGATCCGCGACGGCATGGCGACCGGGCGCGGCGCGGCCGCTGGCGCCGGCGGCGCCGGCTTGCTGCTGGGTCCGCTGCCGGCCGCGCCCAGTGCCGCCGATCTCGATCGTACCGGCGCCCTCGCGAGTCCGCTGGCGATCCTGCTTGACGCGCCCCTGGGCTGGGCGGCGTTCGGCAATGAATTCGGCCGTCCGGCCATCAGCGGCTTCATGCGCCCGAGCACGCAGCCGCATGCCGATGGCGGCGAATGGAGCTTTCGCAAGCCGGTGATGCTCGCCGGCGGGGTCGGGCGCATCGCCGCGGCCGACATGCGCAAGCGCCGCCCGCAGCCGGGCGACTTGATCATGCAGCTCGGCGGCCCCGGCAGCGGCGTCGGCCTCGGCGGCGGGACCGCGGCGAGCCAGCCTCTCGGTTCCGCTGAGGCCAGGCTGGAGCGTTCGGTCCAGCGCGCCTGCGCCGAGATGCAGCGGCGCTGCCAGGAAGTGATCGAAGCATGCGCCCGCGGTGCGAATCCCATCCAGGCGATTCATGACATCGGCGCCGGCGGCATCGCCAACGCAGCCGCTGAATTATGCGCGCCGCACGGCTGCGAACTGCATCTGCCCAGCATGCCGATGGCCGAGGCCGGTTGCGACGCGGCGACCGTTCTTTGCAACGAAGCGCAGGAACGCTTCCTGCTGCTGGTACGCCCGCGCGATCAACAACGCTTGGCAGCAATCGCCGCGGCGGAGCGCTGTCCCCTGCATGCCATCGGTCGCGTCACCGACAGCGGATCCTTCCGCGTAACCGGCAGCGCGCGACGGACTCTCGTCGACTTGCCGGTTGCGCAACTATATGCAGAACCACCGTCGCTGGCTGTCGCCGCACCTTCGCGGCCTGCACTTGTCACGCAGCAGCGCATGGGCGCCATCGATTTGACAGCCGCATGCCATCGCATCCTGCGCCATCCCGCCGTGGGCGACAAGAGCTACCTGGCGACGATCTGCGACCGCGGCGTGGGCGGACTGGTAGCGCGGGACCAGTTCATCGGCCCGCGGCAATTGGCGGTCGCGGACGCCGCGGCCACCATGACGAATCATCATGCATTGGACGGCTGCGCCTTCGCCTGGGGCGAGCGGCCCGCTATCGCATCCATCGATCCAGCGGCGGCCGCGCGCATCAGCGTCGCCGAGGCCCTGACCAACCTGGCCTGCTATCCCATCGGCGAGCTGACCAACGTCAAGCTGAGTTTGAACTGGCTGGCCGACGCCAGTGAAGACAACAACCTGGCGGACCTGCGCGCGGCCGTCGCCGCCTTGGTTGATGACTTCCTGCCGCGCTTGGAGCTGGCGGTGGTCATGGGCAAGGACTCGCTGGCGATGCGCGCCGACTTGCCGCAGGCACATGGCGGCACCAGCCGCGCGCCGAGCTGCTGCGTCGCTGGCGCCTGGGCCGGCGTCGCCAATGCGACCGCTGCGATTGCGCCGCTGCTGAGCGGCCGACGCGATTCCTTGCTCTTGCATATCGCCGCGACGCCAACGCAGGTACTGGGCGGCAGCGTCGCCACTGAAGTATTGGACCTGCAAGAAACTGCGGTGCCCGACGCCGACGCCGACGGCCTGCGCGCGTGGTGGCTGGCCATCCAGGCTCTGCATCGCGAGGGCCTGCTGCTGTCCTATCACGATGTCAGCGACGGCGGCTTGCTGACGACAGTTATTGAAATGTGCCTGGCCAGCGGCTGCGGCGCCGAGCTCAATCTCGACAGTGCCTGCGCGAGCTGGCTGGAGACCGACGGCTGGGATAGCCTGGGCGCTGGCGCCGGCGGCGTGGAGCGCGAGCTGCGGCTGCTGTGCAGCGAAGCGCCCGGCGCGGTGGTGGAGATAGATGCAGCTGCTTATACCAAGGTGCTGGACTTGGCGCAGGCAGCGGGCCTGCAACAGGCTCCGCAATTAATTGGACACCCTCGGCGCCAACCGCGGCTGCGAGTGCTGCGCGACAACCGCGCGCTGATCGATGTAGCCGTTACGGAGCTGGAGGAATCCTGGCGCTGGTGGGGCCAGGAAATCCGCCGCCTGCGCGATCGCGCTGGACCCGAAACTCAAACGCCGCTGCGCGGTGGTCTGCATGCGACTCCCACTCGACCGGTACGTCGGCCGGCGCCCAGTGCGCGACGGCCCGCCGCATTAGTACTGCGTGAACAAGGCAGCAACGGTCATCTGGAAATGGCGGCCGCTCTCGACGCGGCCGGCTTTGCGGTCCGCATCGCTGCCGGCGCGGCGGGCGTACCAGCAAGACACTGGCGCGACAGCCAGCTGCTGGCGCTACCCGGCGGCTTCACCTACGGCGATGCATTGGGCGCGGGCTGGGGCTGGGCCCAAACCTTGGCGCGCGACGCAAGCATGCGTGACGGCGTGCGCGAGCTGCTCGCGCGCAAGCGCCTAGTGCTGGGCGTGTGCAACGGTTGCCAGGCTTTAAGCGTCCTGCTCGGTTTGCTTGACAGCGGCGCGCGCCTGCCGCGCTTCCTGCCCAACCGTTCGGGTCGCTTCGAAGGCCGCCTGGCGCAAATCGAGGTGCTGCCCTCGCCCTCGCCGTTTCTCGCGCCGCTCGTCGGCGCGCGCCTGCCCGTCCCACTCGCATGCGGCGAAGGACGCGCGGCCGTGGATCCAGGCTGCGACGCGATCGCCGCCATGCGCCTGCTCGATGCGGACGGCCTGCCCGCGCGCGCCTATCCCGCCGACCCGCTCGGCGGTGATGGCGCCGCCTGCGGCTTCGTCAGCGCCGATGGCTTGGTCACCGCGCTCATGCCCCATCCGGAACGCGCTTGGCGCACGGCCCAGCTGCCGTGGCGGCCGCAGCGCTGGCGTAGGCCAACAACGCCGTGGCTGGATTGCTTCATCGCCGCCCGCAACCACTGCCAACGCAGTTGAACGGGAAATAACATTAAGGAGCTGGGCTTGACAAACCTGCATCCACTCTGCTAGCCGTTGAGCCGGGCTATGGCATTGTGCCCGACCGTGGCAGCAATGTATTGATTCAAACAAGTCCGGCCGGCTGGTTACCAGCCAGCTCGCCAGGCGTATATAAACAACGCCAGGAAAAGGAGGGGAAGAAACGTCATCCGGATCAACACCAGCCAGAAGGCCGTTGATGCAGCTACCGCCCCCACCATGTACAGGGCGAGGAACAGGAAATCCATCCATTTGACATGCCCGGCGCGTTGCACATGGGTGTTGCCCGCAGGCCCGTCCTCGTTCGCGGCCATATTGCTCTTGACGAAGCCGAAGAAAAGGTAAAAAGGCAGCAGCACGACGAACAGGACGACGGCATGCCAGACGGCAATCCAGTCCGCCAGATGGGCGAAGAGGAGCAAGAGCGCGAGGGACACTTTTTTAGTTTACTCCACCTGTCAGTCGCAATCGAAAGGCTAAAACGTGCGCGAGGCGATGATGGCGAACGCAAGGAGGAAGAGGGCCTGAATCATCATCCAGCCCAGCACAATCCAGAAGGCCGTCGGCGCTGCCACCAGCTCCAGCAGGTACAGGACAATGATCATGAACTCCACCCAAGTGACACCGCCGTTGAGTTTCAGCTCGTGTTTTGCCGCAGGCGGGCTGCTGTCCGCAATCAAAGCGGCCAGGATGACTCTGATGCCGATGTAAACGGGCAGCAGCACGATGAACAGGATGACGGCCAGCCAGCCGGAGATCCATCCCGCCAGGTGGGCGAAAAGGAGCAAGGTCGCGAGGGCCACGTTTTCATTCTACTTCGCCCGCGTCGAGCCCGCGGCAGCGATATCTGGCGGTCCCGTTAAAATTCGACTGCTGGCCATGGCCTATCTTTATCCCCTGCTCAAGTCCCTGCATCTGATCGCCGTCATCGCGTGGCTGGCCGGCTTGCTGTACCTGCCGCGGCTGTTCGTCTACCACGCCGAGTGCCCGGCGGACGATGCGCGCGGCCGCGAGCGCTTTAATTTGATGGAGACCCGGCTGTACCGCCGCATCATGGGCCCGGCGATGATGGCCGCGGTGCTGCTCGGCCTGGCGCTGCTGGGCTGGTTCAGCGGCGGTTTGTGGATTGTCATCAAGATCGCGCTGGTGGCGGCGCTGATCGCCTACCACGTCTGGTGCGGCCGGCAGATCAAGCGCCTCGCGGCCGGCGGCGGTCTCAGCGGCAAGGGTTACCGCTGGCTCAATGAAGTCCCGGCCGGGCTGCTGGTCGTGATCGTGCTGCTGGCGGTGTTCAAGCCTTTCTGAGTCAATCTAACTCAGTGAAACAGGAATCAAGGCAGTGGGTAGCGCCTCCTCCAAACTGAAACCGATGGCGGCGGCGGCCACGCGGTCCACTAATGTATACGGCCAGGGCCGAGACCTGGAAATGCCCGCCCTTGAACTGCCGCGCGGGCTGCGCCTGGACGCCAGGCTCAAGATGGACGGCGTCAAGTTCCTCGCCAAGCTGCCGAGCGAAACTTTTCCCGTTGCGTTCTTCGATCCCCAATACCGGGGCGTGCTCGACAAGCTCAGCTATGGCAACGAAGGCAAGGACCGCAGCCGGGCGCGCTGCGCGCTGCCGCAGATGGACGAGCCCGCCATCGCCCGTTTCATCCAGGGCATCGACCGCGCCTTGATGCCCAGCGGGCATTTGTTCCTGTGGCTGGACAAGTTCCATCTATGCGCGGGCTTTGCCCAGTGGCTGGAGGACACCAGCCTGGAAGTGGTGGACATGCTGATCTGGCACAAGCAGCGGATGGGCATGGGTTACCGGACGCGGCGCACCAGCGAGCATGTCCTGATCCTGCAAAAAGCCCCGCGCCGGGCCAAGGGCGTCTGGCAGATCCACAACATTCCCGATGTGTGGACTGAGGGAGTCAAGCGCGATGGCGGCCACACCCACCGCAAGCCCGTGGGTTTGCAAGGAGCCTTGATCGAAGCCGTTACCAACGAAGGCGATGTGGTGCTCGATCCGGCGGCGGGCAGCTTCTCCGTCATGGAAGCCTGCGGCCAGCACGGCCGGCGCTTCTTGGGCTGCGATGTGAACGGCTAGCGGGCTGCGGCCCGCACCTCAGTCGATCAGCTTGGGCCAGTACTGCTCGGCCACTTTGATGTAGCGGTCGCGGTCGCCGAGCCAGCGGATGCGCACCAGCTCGTTGTAGTTGAGATACAGGCGGCCGTCGACGACGCTCCATGCGTCCGGATCGGTCTTGACCAGGTAGCCCTGGGCGACGCCGTAGGCGCACCAGCCGCCATAGGCCGGCTCATACTTGGCCGGGTCGTTGCGGAAGGCCTCGGCGTTGGCCGGCGTCTCGAAGTACCAGTCGGCGCCCTTGTACTCGACGAGGAACGTCGGGATGCCGCGCGCGACGCGGTTGTCGAAATAGGCGACCACGTCATAGCCGTTGGCGGCGACGCCGTTGGCGTCGACCATCAGCTCCTTGTCGTTGGCGATCTGCGCCTGCGCGCCCGCCAGCGGCCAGGCGAACAGCAGGATCAGGCAAATGCGGCGCATGTTCATGCGGTCAATTGTATCCAATGCCAGTGCAGCAGGCGCAGCACCATCAGCATGAGCGCGCCGGCGTAGATCAAGCGCAGCAGCCGCTGCCGCATGCGATTCGCCAGGCGCGCGCCGACCGCCGCCGCCAGCAGGCAGCTCGGCGCCAGCACCGCGACGATGCGCCAGTCCAGGCGCTCGACGCCGTAGGACAGGGTGGCGCTGACCGCGACCAGCATGACGTTGCCGGCGCTGGTGCCGACGCAGCGGATCAGCGGGACGCCCCGGCGCTCGAGCAGCGGCGTGACGATCATGCCCCCGCCGGTGCCGGTCGCCGAGCCCAGCAGGCCGGCGGCCGCGCCGGTCCCCAGGGCGTAGACGGGACCCGGATGCGGCCCGGGCGCGGCGCTCGCGCGGCCGGCCGCCAGCAGGCGCCAGCATGAGTACAGCAGCAGCAGCAGGAACAGCCCGATCAGCAGCACTGGCGGGACCAGCAGGGCGACTTGCGCGGCGGCGGCGGCGGCGGCCAGCGTCGCCGGCGCCAGCCAGGCGAGCAGGCGCCAGTCGATGGAGCCGTGCAGCCAGTGGACGGCGACGCCGGCGGTCGAGGTGAAGAAGATGGCGGCGAGGTTGGTGGTGATGGCCGCGAGGGCCGCCGCGCCGGGCGCGTAGCCGAGATGCTCGAAGACGAACAGCATCAGCGGGGTCATGATCAGGCCGCCGCCGATGCCGAGCAAACCGGCGAAGACGCCGCCGAGGGCGCCGATCGCCGCGATCGCTGCGTAGACCGCCAGGTCCATCCTATTAACTATAGGGGCCGGGCGCCAAGCGCCCGGGCGACGGAGCGGGAGAAGACCATTGAACCGCTGAGGTTAATGGCGACGGCCTTCCGGACACATCAGGTGCGTCCCGTAGGACGCTCACAACAGCATCACTGTCGTTGGCCGCCTTAGTTCGCTAGAGCCGATTCAATAATATCTGCGACTCCCGTTCTCCCCGTCGCCGGACATGGACAAAAGATCAGGACTCGGCCGCGGCGAGGGCCTCGTCGAGGGCGGCCTCGAGCCGGGCGAGGTCGGCGGCGGGGGTCGCGGCGTCCGCGGCGACCGGCACGGCCAGGGCGATGTGCAGGGCCGCCATGATCGCGCTGCGCTCGCCGTCGGCGACCTTGTGCGCATCCTTGATCCGCGTCATCTCCTGGTCGACGCGACGGGCCGCCTCGAGCATTTCCTTCTTGTTCTCTTCATCGACGTTGACGGTGAAGCGGTGGGTGCCGATCTTGACCTGCAGCTTCGGCACGGCCTTTACCTGCTCGGCAATTGGCTCGCGAGCCGCTCGAGCCGTTCCCGGGCCTTGCGGCGCAGGTCCTCCTGCTCGCGCATGCGCTGGCGCAGGTCGCTGATGGTCGCGTCGCGGGCGACGACTTCATGCTCGAGCTGCCGGTTGCGGGCGCGCAGCGCGGCGCATGCCTGTATGAGCCGCTGCGCCTTCGCCAGCAGGCCGGCCAGCGGCTCCATGCCTGCGGCGGTGGAGGGATTGGCTGATTCCATTGCTAGCGGGGTCGCGGCACGGCATCCATTTTACTATGCGGCCGGACTCGCCGCCGCCGGGCTCAGGCGCTGCACACCAGCCGGCGGTCCTCGGCCCACAGTCCCACGAGCGGTCCGCCGAAGCAGCAGCCGCAGTCGAGCATCGCGACGTCCGGGCGCAGCAGCAATCCCAGCGACGACCAGTGCCCGCATATCACCAGCAGGTCGCGGTGGCGCCGCAGCGGATAGTCGAACCAGGCGCAGGCGCCGGCCGGCTGCCCTTCGCCGGGCTCGCCGCGGTACACCCAGCTGATGCTGCCGTCGCCGTTGCAGCAGCGCATGCGCGTCAGGATGTTGACCGCGGCCTGCAGCCGGGGAGCGCCGGCCAGCTGCGCGTCCCAGGCGCTGGCGTTGTCGCCGAACATCCCCTCCAGCGCCGCGGCCCAGTCCATTCCTTGCAGCGCGGCCTCGACCTCGCCGGCCGCGGCCAGGGCGGCGTCCCGGTCCCAGCCGTGCCACAAGCCGGCGTGGCAGACCAGCGCCTCAGCTTCATCCAGGGCGAGCGCCAGGCGCCGGCGGCGCAGCCAATCGAGGCGCTGCTCCGCGCCCGCCGCGGCGAGCAGCCGCTCCTGCTCCGGCCCGGCCGCCGCGCCGCGGGCATGGGCGCGCAGCAGATGCAGATCGTGGTTGCCGAGCGTTACCTCGCAGCCGTCCAGGTCCATGGCGGCATCGAGGACCGCCTCGGCTGCGGGGCCGCGGCCGACGAGGTCGCCGACGAAGACGACGCGGTCAGACGCGCGCGGCCGGGCCTTGGCGAGCAGCGCCTTGAGCTCGGCGTACTGGCCATGGACATCGGCGATGACCAGCGTGGCCATGCCCGGGCCGGAATGAAGGGGCGGCTACTGGCCGCGGTAGTAGACGCGTCCCGCCGGCTGGGTGTTCGCGGCGCTGGCTTCCTCGCTCAGGCGGGGATAGCCATTCGCCAGGCTGTTGACCAGCCGGGCGCCCATGATGATGACGATGGTGCAGATGACGAAGCCGATCATCGATACGGACACGATGTACCAAAAACCGGCTTTCTTCGCTGCCATGACGATGCTAATTCTATGCGGGCGGGCGCGCCTGGCAGGATTCGAACCTGCGACCCCTGGCTTCGGAGGCCAGTACTCTATCCGCTGAGCTACAGGCGCCGCGATGCATAAACGCCGCGCGCGGCGGCGCATAAGTATAAGCAAGTATATGCGAAAGCGGCTGGGCCGGCCCGCGCCCCGGCCCGGCGAAACTTTATAATTTCCCTTGACAGCACCCGCAATCGCATGGATCTCGACCTCAAGCCCGCGCTGCGGGACCAGCCGCAGCTGCAAGCCGCAGCGCGCGAGATCGAGAAGTGCGTCCACTGCGGCTTCTGCCTGCCGGCCTGCCCGACCTACGAGCTCGAGCACAACGAGCTCGACAGTCCCCGCGGGCGCATCTTCCTCGTCAAGCGGCTGCTCGAGGGCAAGGGCGATCCCGAGCTGGTGACCCAGCATCTCGACCGCTGCCTGTCCTGCCGCAGCTGCGAGACCGCCTGTCCCTCCGACGTCGGCTTCGCCACCATCGCGCACCAGGGGCGCGCGCTCGCCGGCGCGCAGCGGCGGCGCGCGCCGCTCGGCGCGCTGTGGCGCTGGCTGCTGGGCGAGGTGTTCCGTAGCCGGCGGCTGGGTGCGTTCGGCGCGCGGCTGCTGCGGCTGGCGGCCCCCTTGCTGCCCGCGCGGCTGGGCCGGCTGCTGCCGCGCGTCCGGGTACGGCGGCACCGCGGCGACGGCGCGCGCGGCGGCGTCGCCATCTTCGCCGGCTGCGCCCAGCAGGGCTTGATGCCGCACAGCAACCAGGCGCTGGCCGCCATCCTCAGCCGGCTCGGCTATCGCGTCCGCATGCTCGAGGGCGTCTGCTGCGGCGCCCTGCGCCAGCACAGCGGGCGCGAGCGCGCGGCGGCCCGCGACATGCGCCGCAGCCTTGACGCCTGCGCCGGCGCGCTCGAAGGCGGCGACCAAGCCATCCTGCTCGCCGGCAGCGGCTGCGCCTCCTTTCTCGACGAGTACCCCGGCCTGCTCGGCGCCGATCCGTACCGCCGCGCGCTGGCACAGCGCGTCCGCGACCGGCTGCAGGATCCGGCCGCCTTCCTGCGGCCGCACGCCGAGCAGCTGCGCGCGTTCATCCAGCCGCGGCCGCAGCAGCGCATCGCGCTGCATCGGCCGTGCACGCTCACCAATGGATTGCGCAGTCCGGCGGCCTATCCCGAGCTGCTGCGCGCGCTGGGCTATGCGACCGTCGAGCCGATCAATCCGCCGAGCTGCTGCGGCTCGGCCGGCCTGCATGCCCTGCTGCGGCCGCAGGCCGCGGGCCGCCTGCGACAGCGCATGGGCAACAGCTTCGTGACCACCGCGGCGACCGCGGTGGCGACCGCGAACATCGGCTGCGCCTTGCACATGCGCGGCGGCTGCGAGTTGCCGGTGGACCACTGGCTCGATCTGCTCGCGGCCGATTGGCTTGATTAAAGCCGTTTGTATCTTATAATTATCATCGTACCTTTGTAACCGTCCCCCGCCAGAGACGTCCCATGCCCATAGAGATCAGCACGCCCAAGCTCGTTGAGCTGAGCAAGATTTACGAAGAGCGCATCGGCAGCGAGCGCAAGCGCCTGAGCGGCGAGCGCGCCGCCTTCGAGAGCCAGCTGGGCGAGTCCAAGCAGTCCCCCTTGCTGAACATGCTCTCGGGCAAGCGGTTGATCATGGTCGGCGGCGCCATCGGCGTCCTCGTGATCGCGGCGGTCGGCTACGGCACTTTCCGCCAAGCCATGCGCCCGACGGAGCTGCTGATGGAGTACCGCGACCAGATGCGCGAGGAGATGTACGACGAGGCCCAGGCGACCGTCACTGAGTATTTCGATTTGGAAACCGATGACTGGGACACAACCGTCGAACACGCCCAGCACCTGCTGAAACTGGGCAACTACCAGGAAGCCCGCACTCTCTACGCCCGGCTGATCGCGCGCTCGCCGCTGTCGAACGACCCCGACGTCCTGTTCAATTCCGGCATGTCCTACCTGCCTGACCGTACCGCGACCCGCATCAAGATGACCGAGGTGCTCGCGGGCACCACCTTCGTCCCCGCCTTGATAGCGCGCGCACTGCTCGACGACCAGGACCTGGAGCGCCGGGCGCTGCGGGACATCAACACCGCGCTGGAGGAGCTGTCCCGGATTCCAAGCGACGGCGAGAGCTACAAGGAGCTGCAGGACCTGACCAGGCTGTTCGTCCTCAACATCTGCCGCAACCGCACGTTCCGCGAGACCTCTTTCCCGGACGTCGCCTCTTTCCCGGCGGGCCTGCGCAGCTCCGACCTGTTCTTGTTCGGCATCGACCCGCGCATGTCGCTCAACTTCTGCGTGCTGGTGCCCACGGGCCCGAAAGGCTATGACGGCCTGAACCTCGACCTTGAATACCTGGCCCGGGGCATCAAAGCCTTCACCCTGCTGCGCATGGGCGAAAAGGAAGAGGCCGAGAAGGCGCTGGCGGGCGGCGTCATGAAGGACAATCCCATCAACGCCTACATCAACATGATCATCGCCTATCAAAACGGCGATTTCACCGCGGCGGAGGAAGCGCTGCTCGAGACCGCCTACAGCCGGCAGCCGGACATGATTCACTATCACGCGCTCGTGCTGCTGCTGCAGGGCTCGCAGCGCTGGCAGGAAGGCTTCGAGTTGATGAAGCGCGCGTACAGCATTGATTCCGAGGACCTGCAGATCCTCAACAACCATGCGGTGGTGGCGATGATCGAGCGGCGTTACGGCCAAGCCGCGAAAGATCTGGACAAGGCTCTCCAGCGCCAGAACCAGTACGCCTACGCCTCCTACAACAGCGGCATCCTGCAGCTGGTTGTCGACCGCGACATCAGCAAGGCCTTGCTGACCTTCCAGAGCATCGCCAACCAGACCCGGGCTTTCCCGGGCGTGCGATACTATTACGCGCTCGCCAACATCGCGGCCGAGAACACGGACAACGCCATCTTGATGCTGCGGGACAACGCCAAGGTTCCCCATTTCGGCGTGCTTTCCAAAGTGGCCCTGGCTGACTTCTACTCGCAGGAGTACCAGGGCGACAAGACGGCGATCGAGTTGTACACCGAGGCCTTCCAGGAGGACCCGTCCAACTTCGAGGCTGCGTTGAAGATCGCCTTGGTGACTTCGCGGCAGGGCAAGCATGAGCAGGCCTTGCGCGGCATCAGCAAGATCGAGGAGACCTTCGTCGACCTCAAGGAGCGCGACCAGGCTCCGTTCAACGAGCTGCTGAACGCGATCAAGGGCGAGATTTACCATGTCCAGGGCGCCGAGCGCGCCGAGGAGTTCCTGGCGGCGGCGGTCGAGGCCACCGAGAACCCGGAGCTATACGTCCATCTCATCGGCTTGTACACCTCCGAGCTGGTGCGGCGCAAGAAAGTGCGCGCGGCGCTGGAGATCACCCGGACGGCGTTGCCGACCGATCCGGAGAACATCGACCTGCTCGTAGCGCGGATTAAAGCGCTGCTGGCCGCCAACGACATCGAAGCGGCGCAGGAGGTTGCCGATCGGGCGACGCAGATCGACCCGGCCAACCTTGACCTGCTGTACGCCAAGGCGGAGCTGTTCGCCCAGGACGAGCAGTGGGAGGCAGCGACTGAGATCTACAATGAGATTTATCTGCAGCAGCCGACCAATCCCCAGCCGCTTGCGGACGCCTTGTTGATGCTCGAGGATGCGGGCGGCAACACAGCCTTGCGCCGGCAGCTCGCCGAGCGGATCACCCGCATCGAGAGCCAGCCGGAGCAGCAGCTGCAGCAGGTGGAAATAGCGAGCACCGCGACGCGCACGGTCTCGCCCGAGCAGGCCGAGCGCATTCGCGCGGAGATCGAGGAGATCAGCGGCTTGATGCAAAACGGCGACATCGAGTCTTATTCCGGCTTGCTGTACCGCGCCTATCTGTACAACCAGATCGGCGAGTACCAGCCGGCGATCAATGATTATCTGGAGGCCACCAAGGAAACGGCGACGGAGAACCGCAACGGCGAGCCGATTCTGTTGTACGAGCCCTGGCAGCAGCTCGCCTCGACCTACATCGCGCTCCGGCAGTACGACAAGGCGCATGACGCGCTCAACAACGCGCTGCAGTACGAGCCGCCGGCGGAGGAGCAGGTCAACATGACGATCACCCGCGCGGGCGTGCGCGAGCAGCTCGGGCTGCTAGACGCGGCCATCGAGGACTACGGGACGGTGATTCAGGGTTTTCCGAACTACTATCTGCCTTACTATCGCCGCTGCCTGCTGTTCATCGAGCAGAAGCAGCCCGACTTGGCGATTGACGACTGCACCACGGCGATTCGCATCGATCCGGACAGCATCGACGCGTTCCGGGCGCGGCATTCAGCCTTCAGCCAGGTTGGCGACAGCGGCAACGCCGCCAAGGACGCCAGCAAGATCACGCTGCTTGAGGCCCAGCAGTAGCGCGCGGCGCGCGCATGCGCGGCCGCAGGCGTCCATCCCCGCCATCACTAGCCTAAAATATCCAGCGCATGCTGCCCGAGGCGGAGTAGCTCAGCTGGTTAGAGCAACGGGATCATAATCCGTGTGTCGGGGGTTCGAGTCCCTCCTCCGCTACCCAACGGAGCGTAGGATATGACGGGCAAGGTCTTCATCAAGTCCTTCGGCTGCCAGATGAACGAGTACGACGCCGAGCGCATGGCGGACCTGCTTTGGCGCGACCTGGACCTGGAGCGCTGCGAGAGTCCGCAGGACGCGCAGGTGATTGTGCTGAACACATGCTCGGTGCGCGAGAAGGCCCAGGAGAAATTGTTCGACGAGCTCGGCCGGCTGCGGGGTTTCAAGGAGCGCGACCCGCGGGTGCGCATCGGCGTGGGCGGCTGCGTCGCGAGCCAGGAGGGCGCGCGCATTCTCGAGCGGGCGCCGTTCGTCGATGTGGTCTTCGGCCCGCAGACGGTGCATCGGCTGCCGGCCTTGCTGGCCGAGCGGCAGGAGAGCGCGGCGGCGGCGGTCGACATTTCCTTCCCGCTGGTGGAGAAGTTCGACGCGTTGCCGCCGCCGGGGCAGCGCGGCCCGCGGGCCTTCGTCTCGGTGATGGAGGGCTGTTCAAAGTATTGTTCGTTCTGCGTGGTCCCCTACACCCGCGGCCCGGAGGTATCGCGGCCGGTGCTGGACGTGCTGGACGAGGTCGCGGACCTGGCGGCGCGCGGTACCAAGGAGGTAACCTTGCTGGGGCAGAACGTCAACGCCTATCTGGGCGCGGACCCGCGCGGTCGCGACGCGGGCTTCGCGCGGCTGCTGGAGTGCGTAGCTGAGGTCGACGGCATCGAGCGCATCCGCTACACGACTTCGCATCCGGTCAACTGCACCGATGCTTTGGCGGCGGCGCATGGGTCCTTGCCGCAATTGATGCCGCACATGCATCTGCCGGTCCAAAGCGGCGACGACCGCATCCTGGCGCGCATGAAGCGCGGGCACACGGTCATTGAGTACAAGCAGATCATCCGCAAGTTGCGGCGCGCGCGGCCGGACCTGGCCTTGACCTCGGACTTCATCGTCGGTTTTCCCGGCGAGACCGAGGAGCAGTTCGAGCGCACGCTGGAGCTGGCGCGGTGGGCAGGCTACGACGGCGGCTTCTCCTTCATCTACAGTCCGCGGCCGGGTACGCCGGCGGCGAGCCTGGAGGGCCAGGTATCGCGGGCGGTCCAGGTCGCGCGCCTGGAGCGGCTGCAAGCGGAGCTGGCGGCGAGCAGCGAGCGGCTGGGCCAGGCCTTGGTCGGGTCCGAGCAGCAGGTGCTGGTCGAGGGCCCGGCGAAGAAGGGCGCTTTGATGCAGGGTCGCTTGCCGAACAATCGCCTGGCTTTGTTCGCGGGCCCGGCGGCGGCGGGCGAGCTGCGCACCCTGCGCATCCATGCGCTGCGCGGCGCGACGCTGCGCGGCGAGCTGCTGGACTAGATGGACCAGGCTACTTTGCAGTTCAGCCTCGAGCCGGCTGACAACGCCAAGCTCGCGAACCTGTGCGGCAGTTACGACGGCAACATCAAGGCGATCGAGCGCCGCTTGGAGGTGGCGGTGCGGCGCCGCGGCTCGCGCTTTGAGGTGACGGGCGCGGGCGACCGGCCGTATCTGGCGCGCGACGTGTTCCAGCAGTTGTACAGCGCGGCGGACGGGGGCGTGGACGAATCCTCGATCAACAAGGTGTTGGCGAGCTATGCGCAGGAGCTGCCGGCGGCGGCGGGCGGCGCCTACGGCATCGAGGCCTTGAATCCGAACCAGCATCGCTATCTGGCGGCGATCCGCGCGAACAACCTGACCTTCGGCGTGGGCGCGAGCGGTACGGGCAAGACCTTCCTGGCGATGGCCTGCGCGATGGAGGCGCTGGCGGCGCAGGAGGTCAAGCGCATCGTGTTGGTGCGGCCGGCGGTCGAGGCCGGCGAGAGCCTGGGTTTTTTGCCGGGCGATCCGATCCAGAAGGTCAATCCCTACCTGCGTCCTTTGTTCGACGCCTTGCGGCAGCTGTCGGGCGACACCCGCGTCGAGGAGCATCTCAAGCAGGATCGCATCGAGCTGGCGCCGCTGGCGTACATGCGCGGGCGCACGCTGAGCGACAGTTTCATCATTCTCGACGAGGCGCAGAACACGACGGTGGCGCAGATGAAGATGTTCCTGACGCGCATCGGGCGCGGCTCGCGCTGCGTGGTGACCGGCGACGAGACCCAGATCGATTTGCGGCAGCAGGAGTCGGGCCTGGTCGACGTGCTCGAGCGGGTCAAACGGCTGCGCGGCTGCGCGGTGGTGCGGTTCAAGAACGACGATTCGCTGCGGCATCCAATCGTCAGCCGCATCCTGCGCGCTTACGAGCGCCCGCTGGGCAAGCGCTGATGGCTGCGCACGGCCCGCGCATCGAGGTGCGGTACAGCCAGGCGGACGAGGGCGAGCCGCCGCCGCCGGAGCGCGAGGTGCGGCGCATCCTGCGCGCGGCGCTGCCGGCGGCGGCGGCGGTCGCGGTCAACTTCATCACGGCGGCGGCGAGCCAAGAGCTCAACCATCGTTACCTGCGCAAGGATCGGCCGGCGAACGTGCTCGCCTTCCCAGCCGAGGACGGCGGCGTGGCGGGCGACATCGCCATCTGTCCGGCGGTGGTGGCGGACGAGGCGGAACAATGCGAAGTGCCGGCGGCGGAGCGATACGCGCACTTGCTGGTGCATGCGGCCTTGCATCTGCGCGGCATGGACCACAACGAGCCGGCGGCGGCGGCGCGCATGGAGCGGCGCGAGAGCGCGATCCTCGCGGAGCTGGGCCTGGCCGATCCGTGGCGCGAGGAGGAGCGCGCATGAGCCGCAACCGCATGCTCAACCAGCTGGCCTGGCTGCTGGGCGGCTCGGTGCCGCGGCGGCGGGAGGACATCATGAAGCTGCTGCGGCAGGCGAGCGATTTCTCGCAGGCGCTGGGTTATCCGGAAGCGACGATGATCGAGAACGTCCTGCAGCTGCCGGACGTCCCGATTGAGAACGTGATGCTCCCGCATGGCAAGGTCGACTGGCTGCAGGCGGACGACACCTACGCGCAGATCATGGCGAAGGTCAAGGAGACCCATCATTCACGCTATCCGGTGATGGACACCGACGAGGAGAAGGTCAAGGGCATCTTGCATGTCAAGCACCTGCTCGGCGTCGAGGCCGGGCCCGACGATTTGATTCTCGGATCCATTTCCCTGCAGGCGGCGCGCACGGTACCGGGGAGCAAGAAGTTGGATTCGATGCTGCGCGAGTTCCAGCATTACCGCACGCACATGATGGTGGTGGCCGACGACGCCGGCCGGCCGCTGGGGATGATCTTCATCGAGGACCTGCTTGAGCACATCGTCGGCGCGATGCACGACGAATTCGACAAGCAAGCGGGCGTGGACGCGCCCATCCGCAGCAAGGGCGCGAACAAGTGGGAGGCCGACGGCGAGGCGCCGCTGAGCAAGTTCAACAGCCAGTTCGGCCTGCGGCTGGACACCAACCGCTTCGACACATTGGGCGGCTGGATTGCCAACCGCCTGGGCGAGATGCCGGTGGCGGGCAAGGAGTTCACCGAGCACGGCCTGACGATCAAGGTCATCCAGGCCGACGATCGCCGGGTACGCACCATCGAGATCGAAAGGAGCCGCAGCGATGGCGGCGCCACCACCACCTGAGGAGCTAGGGCCGCCGCCGGCAGCGGGCGCGGCGGGGCCGTTGCCGCCGGCCCTGGCGCTGGGCGCGGGCCTGGCGAGCGCGCTCGGCTTCGGCCACGGCGCCTGGGCGGGCTTCGGCTGGCTGCTGCCGCTGGCGGGTTTGGCGGTGCTGTTCCGGCTGCTGGCGGAGTCAAGCACGCGGCGGGCCTTGCTGCTGGGCTGGCTCTTTGGCCTGGGCCACTTCGGCCTGGGCGTGAGCTGGACGCATGCCAGCTTGCATGTACATGGGGGCCTGGCCTTGCCCTTGGCGCTGGCGATCGCCTGGGCCTTCTGCGCCTTTTTGGCGTTGTTCTACGGCCTGGCGGCGTGGGCGGGCGCCCGCTTGGGCCAGCCCGGCGGCGTGCGCTTGCTGGCGACGGCGACGCTGTGGATCCTGTTTGAGCACGTCCGCACCTGGCTGTTCGGCGGCTTCGGCTGGCTGGCGGCGGGCTATGCGCAGGTACCATCGAGTCCCTTGAGCGGCTACGTCCCGTTCTTCGGCGTGTTCGGGGCGACGGCCATGGTGGCGGTCTTGGCGGCGTTGCTAGCGGGCGCGGCGTGGGCGGATGACATGCGGCGGACGCTGGCGCTGGCGGCGGCGGCGCTGCTGGCGGGCGGCTGGATGCTGCGCTCCTTTGAGGTCGGCATCGAGGTCCGCGACGACTTGAGCGTGAGCGTGATCCAGGGCGCGGTCCCGCAGGAGCGGCAGTGGCTGGACGCGAACGTCCACGAGCTGCCCGGCCGGTATCTGGAGCTGCTGAAGCAGGCGCAGGGCAAGCTTAAGGTCGCGCCCGAATCGGCGCTGCCGTTCGCATGGGCCAGCCTGCCGGCGGCGGACCGCGAGCAGTTCGAGCAGATGCCCTCCTTCGGCGAGGCCATCGTGCTGGGGATGTTCACGCGGGACGAAAGCAGCGGTCGCATGCGCAATTCAGCGGCGGTGCTCAGCAGCCAGGACCTGGTCCTGGAGAGGGCGGGCCCGCCGACGAGTTTTTACAGCAAGCGCAAGCTCACGCCCTACGGCGAGTACCTGCCGTTCGCGCGGCTGCTCGAGCCGGTGCTGCGGCGCAACCGCATTCCCTACGCCAATCTGCAGCCGGGCGACCGCGACGGCTACTTCGATCTGCTCTTCACGCGCATCGACGTGAGCATTTGCTACGAGAGTTTGTTCCCGCATTTGTTCGCGGGCCCGTTAACCGAGCTGCTGGTAACCATCACCAACGACTCGTGGTTCGACGGCACGGGGATGGCGGCGCAGCATCTGCAGATCGCGGCCGGGCGGGCGCTGGAGCGGCGGCGCTTCATGCTGCGGGCCTCGAACACCGGCCCTTCGGCGGTGATCCGGCCGGACGGTACCTTGGCGGCGACGGTGGCGCCGGGGGTGATGGGGATCGCGGAGGCCGTGGTGGAGCTGCGCGCCGGCGCGACGCCATACATGCGCTGGGGCGACGCGCCGGTGCTGACGGCGGCCTTGCTGCTAGCGGCGGTCCTGCTGGTGGCGGCGCTGTGGCAGCGCACGGCGTTGCTCAAGGGTTAGAATTTTTCGCCTGGCAATGCGCGCTTCGGGACTTTTCATCAACACTTTGCGCGACGCGCCGGCGGAGGCGGAGGTCGCGAGCCACCAGTTGATGCTGCGCGCCGGCTTCATCATGCCGCTGGCGGCGGGCATCTTCACCTGGCAGCCGCTGGGTCTGCGGGTGGTGCGCAAGATCGAGGCCATCGTGCGGGAGGAGATGAACGCGGCGGGCGCGGCCGAAGTGCTGATGCCGGCGGTCCAGCCCGCCGAGCTGTGGCACGAATCGGGCCGCTGGCAGCTGTACGGCAAGGAGCTGCTGCGGCTGCAGGACCGGCACGAGCGCGACTACTGCATCGGCCCGACCCATGAGGAGGTGATCACCGACCTGGTGCGCCGCAACGTCACCAGCTGGCGGCAGCTGCCGGTCAACCTCTATCAGATCCAGACCAAGTTCCGCGATGAGATCCGGCCGCGCTACGGCGTCATGCGGGCGCGCGAGTTCGTCATGAAGGACGCGTATTCCTTCGACCGCGACACGGACGGCGCCATGAAGAGCTATCAGGCGATGCGCGCGGCCTACAGCCGCATGTTCGACCGCATCGGCCTGGAGTATTGCATTGTCCCGGCCGACAGCGGCGCGATCGGCGGCAATTTGTCCGAGGAGTTTTTGGTGCTGGCGGACAGCGGCGAGGCGCAGGTGGCGCGGGATGGCGACGGCTATGTCAATCTCGACCAGCTGCCCTGCCCGGCTCCGGACGGCGAGCGGCCGGCGGCGGGCATGGAGATGAAGAAGATCGACACGCCGGGGGTGGGATCGATCGAGGAGCTGCGCGAATTTTTGGACGAGCCGCCGCCCTTGGACCGCTGCGTCAAGACGATGACGGTCGCGGGCGAGAACGGCGTCGCGGCGGTGCTGCTGGCCGGCGACGCGCAGCTGAACCTGGCGAAGGCCGGTCATCATCCCGCCATCGGCGCGGGCGCGCGGCTGGCGGAAGAGGCTGAGGTCCGCGACGCGGTCGGCGCCGGCTTTGGCTCCCTGGGCCCGGTGGGCATGAAGCTGCCGGTGGTGGCCGATCAGCAGCTGCGTACCTGCGCGGACTTCGCCTGCGGGGCGAACGAGGACGGCAAGCACCTGCTAGGGGTCAACTTCGGGCGCGACTGTCCCGAGCCTGAGTTCGCCGACCTGCGCATGGCGCAGCCAGGCGACCGCGGCGCCGACGGCAAAGAGCTGCAGCTGCGGCGCGGCATCGAGGTCGGGCACATCTTCTATCTCGGTACCAAGTATTCGGCCGCGCTCAAGGCCAGTTTCGAGAGCGAGGGCAGCGGCGCGCGCACCATCGACATGGGCTGCTACGGCATCGGCATCACCCGCATCGTCGCGGCGGCGATCGAGCAGGGCAACGACGAGCGCGGCATCATCCTGCCGAATGCGATCGCGCCGTTCACGGTGGCGGTGCTGCCGCTGGGCCAGGAAGAAGCGGTCCAAGCCGCGGCGCAGGAGCTGTATGCCAATTTGCGTACCGCCGGCGTCGACGTCTTGCTCGACGACCGCGGCCTGCGGGCGGGTCCGGCGTTCAGCGATCTCGACCTGGTCGGCATCCCGCATCGCCTGGTGGTGTCCAAGCGCAGCCTGGCGGAGAACGCCGCCGAGTACAAGCACCGTCGCAGCGAGGAAACGCGGCAGCTGCCGCTGGCGGAGGCAACCGCCGAGCTGGTGAAATTGACCAGCGGCTAGGCCGCGCGGATTTCCTGTTCCTGCTCGCCGAGTCCTTCGACGCCGAGCTTGACGCGCATGCCCGCTTGCAGGTACTCGGGCGGCTTGCAGCCCATGCCTACTCCCGGCGGGGTGCCGGTGGTGATCAAATCGCCGGGCTCGAGCGTCATGAACTGGCTGAGATAGCTCACCAAGAAAACGGGGCCGAAGGCCATGGTGGAGGTGTTGCCATCCTGGCGCATCTTGCCGTCGACCTCGAGCCACAAGCGCAGCTTGAGCGGATCGGCGATCTCATCGGCCGTCACCAGCCACGGTCCGGTCGGTGAAAAAGTATCGTGGCTCTTGCCCTTGACCCATTGGCCGCAGCGTTCGATCTGGTGCTCGCGCTCGGACACGTCGTGGACCACGCAGTAGCCGGCGATGTATCCGGCGGCGGCATTCTCCTCGACATAGCGCGCCGTCTTGCCAACGACGACGCCGAGCTCGACTTCCCAGTCGGTCTTGGTACTGCCGCGCGGCAACAGCACCGGATCATAGGGGCCGCTGTAACTGGTGGTCGCTTTCATGAAAATGATTGGCTCTTTCGGCAGCTCGGCGCCGGTCTCCTTGGCGTGATCCGAATAGTTCAGGCCGATGGCGATGATCTTGCCCGGCCGCGCCATGCACGGGCCGAGGCGTACGCCAGCCGGCGCTTCGGGCAGGGTCGTCGGATCGGGCAGCGCCGCGAGCCGTTCGGGCAGCAAATGCTCGCCGCTCCAGTCGGGTACGAGGCTCGATGCATCGCGTGCGCCGCCGGCGTCATCAAGCAGGCCGGGTTTTTCCGCGCCGGGCTCGCCAAATCGAATCAGTTTCATGCAGTGCTCCTAGATGCGGGGCTATTTTATGGATTGCGCTTCGAGATACGGCGCGGCCCAGGCGGCGATTACGGCGCCGGCGTACTCGGCGTCGGCGCGGCGCGACAGCAGGTGGTCGGCGCCATCGAGGCACAGGAAGGATTTCGGATGGCGGGCGGCCTCATAGATGCGGCGCGCGTTGTCGATGCCGACTTGGGCATCGTCGGGCGCGTGGCAAATCAGCAGCGGCTTGTCCATGGCTGCGACCAGACCGGCGATGGGCGTGGCCTCAAGATCCTCGAGAAACTGCCGCTGGATCATGAAAGGACGGCCGGCGAGCAGCACCTCGGCCTGGCCCTGCTCCTTGATCTCAGCCGAGCGCTCGGTGAACAGCCGCTCGACGTGGGCAGGATCGGCGGGCGCGCCGATGGTGCACACTGCCCTGACCTGCTCCAGCGTCGCGGCGGCGGCGAGGGTCGCGGCGCCGCCCAGGCTGTGCCCGATCATCAGCTGCGGGCCATCGAACTCAGCTGCCAGGTAGGCGGCGGCGGCGCGCAGGTCGGCGATGTTCGAGCTGAAATTGGTGGACGCGAACTCGCCCTCGGACTCGCCCAGCCCGGTGAAGTCGAAGCGCAGCACGGCGATGCCCTGCGCGGCCAGGCTGCGCGCGACCTGCCGCGCGGCGAAGATGTCCTTGGTGCAGGTGAAGCAGTGGGCGAACAGCGCGTGGCCGCGCGCATCGGCGGCCGGCTCCTCGAGCACTGCGGCGAGCCGCGCGCCCGACGCTCCGTCAAATTCCAGCTTGCGGCTGTTACCCATCTCCTGCCTTTCCAGGGGTTATTCTAGTAAGATTTAAACGATGGCCACCATTGAGTTGCTCATGCCGGACGATTCGGCGCGCGCGGTACCAGCCGGCAGCGACGGCCAGGCGGTGGCGGCCGGCATCAGCAAGTCGCTCGGCAAGAAGGCGGTGGCGGTGCGCGTCGACGGCGCCCTGCGCGATCTCGACACCGAGCTGCGCGACGGCAACCGCATCGAGTTCATCACGCGCGACGACGAGTCGGCGCTCGAGCTGATCCGCCACGACCTGGCGCATGTCATGGCCCAGGCGGTCTGCGAGCTGCACCCCGAGGCCAAGCCGACCATCGGCCCGGTGATCGCCGACGGCTTCTACTACGACTTCCACTATCCGCCGGGCTTTGGCCCCGCCGACCTCGAGAAGATCGAAAAGCGCATGCGCAAGCTCATCAAGGAGGCCATCCCGATCAAGCGGGAGGTCTGGGAACGCGAGCGCGCCGTCGCGCACTTCGAGGAGCGGGACGAGCCGTTCAAGGTCGAGCTGGTCGCGGCGATTCCGGCCGGCGAGGAGGTCAGCATCTACCGGCAGGGCGACTTCCTCGATCTGTGCCGCGGGCCGCACATGCCGACGACCGCGCATGCTGGCCAGGCCTTCCGGCTCACCTCGGTCGCGGGCAGCTACTGGCGCGGCGACGCGGCGGGCGAACGCCTGCAGCGCATCTACGGGACCGCCTGGCGCAGCGAGGCCGAGCTCAAGGATCACCTGCGGCGCATCGAGGAGGCCAAGCGCCGCGACCATCGCCTGCTCGGGCCGCGCATGGGACTGTTCCATCTGCAGGACGAGGCGGCTGGCTCGGTGTTCTGGCATCCGGACGGCTGGACGCTCTATCGCAGCCTGGCGAACTACATGCGCGCGCGGCTGGCGGCAACCGGCTACCTGGAGATCCGCACGCCGCAGCTGATCTCCCGCGCGCTGTGGGAGAAGTCCGGCCACTGGGAGAAGTTCCGCGACAACATGTACCTGGCCGAGAACGACGCCGGCCTCGCCGCCTATGTCGGCGCGCCGGACGAGGCGAGCATGCTGGGCCTCAAGCCGATGAACTGTCCCGGACACGTCATGGTCTTCGCCCAGGGCAGCAAGAGCTACCGCGACCTGCCGCTGCGGTATGCTGAGTTCGGCTCCTGCCATCGCTGCGAGCCGCGCGGGGCCCTGCACGGCATCACCCGGGTGCGGGCCTTCACCCAGGACGACGGCCACATCTTCTGCAGCCCGGACCAGATCGTCACCGAGACCGTCGCCTTCGTCAAGCTGCTCGACCTGGTCTACCGCGACCTCGGCTTCCCAGACTACACCGTCAAGTACGCCGACCGGCCGCCGACGCGCGCCGGGACCGACGCGCAGTGGGACGAGGCCGAGCGGCAATTGACCGCGGCCTGCGAGCAGGCCGGCATCGGCTGGGAGCCCAATCCGGGCGAAGGCGCTTTTTACGGGCCCAAGCTGGAGTTCGTGCTGCGCGACGCCATCGGCCGCGAGTGGCAGTGCGGGACGCTGCAGGTCGACCTGGTGCTGCCCGGCCGGCTCGGCGCCGTCTACACCGACGCGGCGGGGCAGCGCCAGACGCCGGTGATGCTGCACCGCGCCGTCCTCGGTACCTTCGAGCGCTTCATCGGCATCCTGCTGGAGAACTGCGACGGCCATCTGCCGCTGTGGCTGGCCGCGCCGCAGGTGGTGGTCGCGACCATCGTCTCGGAGGCTGCCGAGCATGCCAAGCAGGTGGCGGCCGCCTTCGAGCAGGCCGGCCTGCGGGTCAAGACCGACCTGCGCAATGAGAAAATCAGCTACAAGGTGCGCGAGCATTCGGACGCCAAGGTCCCGGTGATCGCGGCCATCGGCAAGAACGAGCGCGACGAAGGTACCGTCACCCTGCGGCGTCTGGGCTCGCGGGACAGCAGCAGCCTCAGCGTGGCGGATGCGACCGCCCAGCTGGGCGCTGAAGCCCTGCCGCCGCATCTTTCTGCGGATAACAGAGGATAAAAGAGCTTAATTAAGTATAATTTACGGCATTTGCATGGAAAACGGCTTTATTCCTCATTTGCAGTGCCACAGCGAGTATTCGCTGACGCATGGCATTCTGCGGCTCAAGGGCGAGCAGACGGTCGGCAAGCTGGCGGCCGAGCGGGAGATCCCGGCCCTGGCGCTGACCGACAGCAACAACATCCACGGCGCGATCTGGCACTACGAGTCCTGCATTCAGCATGGCGTCAAGCCGATCCTGGGCTGCCATGCGCTGTTCTCCGACGGCGGCCGCGATTTCCAGGCGACCTTGCTGTGCATGGACAAGGCGGGCTTCGTCAACCTGTCGAAGCTGCTGAGCGCCGCGCAGGAACACAACGCCGGCCGCATCGAGGCGGCGTCCTTGACCGAAGAGTCCTGCGCCAGCTTGATTATGCTCAACGGCTACGGCGGCGACATCAGCGAGGCGCTGCGGCTGCGCAAGCCCGAGCAGGCGCAGCGCGGCCTCGAGCGCTGGCTGCGGCTGTTCGGCCGCGAGCGCCTGGCCTTGCAGCTGAGCTTCGGCGAGCGGGAGTACGAGCGCGCCCTGACGCTGCTGCTAGCGGACCTCGCCGGCGCGCATGACGTCTGCTGCGCCGCGGCCCATCCCATCCTCTATCCGGATCCGGCGGATTTCGAGGCCCATGAGGTGCGCGCCTGCATCGCGCATGGATGGATGCTGGACGACGCCAACCGGCCGCGGCCGTATTCGCCGCGGCAGCACATGCCGGACGCCGCCGAGATGCAAGAGCTGTTCAAGGACTTTCCCGCCGCGCTGACGAACGCGCGCGAGCTGGCATTGCGCTGCAACTACGATTTCGGCGTCAACGCCGCGCCGCAGTTCCCGAAGATCCCGAACGCCCAGCAGGGCGAGGCGGCCGCGGCGCTGCGGGCCCGGGCGCAGGAAGGCCTCGAGCGGGTCGGCGGCCGCGGGCCCAAGTACGAGGAGCGCCTCGAGCACGAGCTGCAGGTCATCATCGACAAGGGCTTCGCCGACTATTTCCTGATCGTCGCCGACCTGGCGGACTTCGCCAAGCGCAACGACATTCCCATCGGCCCGGGCCGCGGCTCGGGCGCCGGCTCGCTGGTGGCGTACGCGCTGGGGATCACGGCGGCCGATCCCATGCAGTACGGCCTGCTGTTCGAGCGGTTTCTCAATCCGGAGCGCACGTCGCTGCCGGATTTCGACATCGACTTCTGCAAGGACCGCCGCGACGAGATCATCGAGCATGCGCGCGCGACCTACGGCGCCGACTGCGTCGCCCAGGTGATCACCTTCGGCTCGCTCAAGGCGCGGGCGGTGGTCCGCGACGTCTGCCGCGTGCTCGGCGTCGGCTACGGCCAGGGCGACATGCTCGCGCGCATGATCCCGAACGAGATCGGCATCAAGCTGACGGACGCGCGGACGAAGGTCCCGGAGCTCGAGGAGCACATCGCGGCCAACGACTACGAGCAGCTGTGGCGTTACTGCCTGGCGCTCGAGGGCCTGCCGCGGCAGCCGAGCACCCATGCCGCGGCCATCCTGATCGCGCCGCGGCCGCTGGTGGAGCACTGTCCGGTCACGGCGGTCGGCGACAGCGGCAGCAAGCAGCGGCTGGTGAGCCAGTACGACAAGGACTGCGCCGAGCGCATCGGCCTGATCAAGTTCGACATCCTCGGGCTGAAGAACCTGACCATGATCCGCGGCGCCGAGCGCATGATCCAGCGCCAGAGTCCGCAGTTCGCGATCGACGCCATCGACCTGGGCGACGCCAGGACCTACGAGCTCTACCACCGCGGCGACACCATCGGCATCTTCCAGTGCGAGAGCCGGGGCATGGTCGAGATGATCCGCCGCATCCAGCCGCGCAGCGTCGAGGACGTCGCGATCGCGATCTCGCTGTTCCGCCCCGGCGCGCTCAACAACGACATGGACGAGAAGTACCTGCGCAACCGCCGGCAGCCCGAGCAGGTCGAGTACGAGCACCCGAAGCTCGAGCAGGTCCTCAGCGACACCTACGGGGCGGTGGTCTACCAAGAGCAGGTGATGCTGATCGCGCAGGTGATGGCGGGCTTCTCGCTCGCCGAGGCCGACACCCTGCGCTCGGCCATGGGCAAGAAGGACGTCGATGCCATGAAGGCGCAGGGCGCCCGCTTCATCGAGGGCTGCGGCGAGCTGCTGTCGCGCGAGCGGGCCAAGAAGCTGTTCGACGACGTCAGCGAGTTCGCCGGCTACGGCTTCAACAAGTCGCACGCCATCGCCTACGCGCTGGTATCGGTGCATACCGCCTATCTCAAGGCTCATCACCCGACCGAGTTCTACGCGGCGGCGCTGTCGGCCTGGACGGGCGATCCGCGCAGTACCGAGACGCTGCTGCGGGATGCGAAGAAGCGGCCCGGCATCACCATCGCGCCGCCATGCGTCAACGCCTCCCAGGCGGATTTCAGCATCGACGGCAAGGGCGTCGTGCGCCACGGCCTCACCTCGCTGCGCGGGGTCGGCGAGGCCTGCGCCGCCGCCATCGTGGCCGAGCGCGAGGAGCGCGGCGCCTATCGCAGCCTCGACGATTTGTGCCTGCGGGTCCCGGCGGCCATGCTCAACAAGCGGGTGCTGGAAAGCCTGGTCGGCGCGGGCGCCTGCGACGATTTGCTGGCGGACACGCCCGAGCCCGGCAAGCGGCGCGCGGCGCTGCTCGCGAGCTGCGGCGCGGCCATGGAGAGCGCCGAGCATCAGCAGCGCAACGCTGACCAGGGCATGCTGTTCGAGGCGCAGCCGAGCGCGGCGCCAGCGGCGGCGCGGCTGGACGTGCCGCCCTTGCGCCCGCATGACCTGCTCACCCGCGAGCAGCAGGCGATGGGGGTCACGCTCAGCGGCGAGTTCAGCGACATCCTCAAGCGCCTGCGGTCGGCGAGCCACAACGGCGCGCGGTCATGGCGCGGCGTCGGCAGCGTCCGCGACATGGAGCACCGCGGCGCCGGGACCTGGATCGGCCATGTGGCGCGGCGCGTCACCAGCGGCCGGCTGCGCGGCATGGGCAAGGAGGCCTTCATCCTCGACGACGGCGAGGACAGCGTCGAGGTGCGCGTCGAGCGCCGGGCGCTGGGCGGCATCCGGTTGGATTCGCCGGGCACCATCGTCGCGATCCGCGGCGCGGTCGAAGCCAACAGCAACCGCGACTTTCCGCCCAGCATCGAGGCTGAGCAAGTACTGGCGCTCGATGCCTGGCTGGATGAGAACGTATCGACGATGACGGTCGACTGCCAGCGCGAGGAGGATCTCGACTGGTGCCTGCAGCACCTGGCGGCGACGCGCGGCAGCTGCAAACTGCGCTTCGTGCTGCAGCGCGATGGCGCGGCGGTGGAGGTGGACACCCGCGAGAAGATCCGGCTGGACGCGGAGCTGTTCGAGCACGCCTACGCCCGCCTGGGCGCGGCGACGCTGCGCTTGGACTAAGCCGCGGGCGGGCGGGAAGCGAGGCGCAGCTGGCGGATGCCGGCGCTCGCTTGCAGCTTGCGGCGCAAGGCGGGCAGCAGCTGCTTGAGTTGCCGCAGCTGGGCGCGCGGGGCGTTCAGATAGAGGACGCCGTCGGGCGCGAGCTCGAACGCCAGGCCTTCGCCATCGAGCCAGTCCGGCAGCTCGGCGCGCAGCAATTGGCCAAGCTCGGCGTGGCGCGCGGCCTCGCGCCGCAGGCTTTGAACGCCTGCGTTTTCTAAAATATCATCTATCTTTTTCACGCGCGGCGAGCATTCCTGCCATGAACATCATTTTATCCGGCGACGACATGCGGCGTTCCTACGCCATCAACATGCGCGGCTGGCGCTTTCCGGCGACGCTGCTGGGGATTGCCCTGCTGCTGGCCTGGGCGGTGCATCAGCTGGCGACGGCGCGGGCCGAGCGCTGGATCGCGCTCGACGATCCGCGCATCCAGGCTTTGGTGGAGGCCGAGCGCGAGCAGGCCGAGGCGGCGCGCCTGGCGATCTGGCGCTCGACCTCCGACCGGCTGGAGCAGGAGGTCGCCGCGCTCAACGTCCGGCTGTGGCAGCTGAGCCATCTTGGCAACCTGCTGGCCAAGCGTACGGGCATGGACGAGGAAGCTTTGCTCGAGCTCGCGCCCGAGCCGCCGGCGGTCGCGACCGGCGCGGCGGCGGCCGACGCGGACGAGCGCGTGAGCTTGCTGGAGGCGGATCTCGGCCAGCTGGACGTGGCGGTGGAAGCCGAATCGCTGCGGCTGGGCCAGATCGGCGACAACGTGGCGCTGTCCTCGATGCAGCGGGCGACGGCGCCGATGCAGCGTCCGCTCGAGGGCCGCTACTGGTTCACCTCGGGCTACGGCACCCGCACCGATCCGTTCACGGGCAAGAAGGCTTTCCACGCCGGCTACGACTACGCCGCCCGGCGGGGGACGCCGGTGCTCGCAGCCGCTGACGGCATCGTCACCCACCGCGGCCGCCTGGGTTATTACGGCAAGACGCTCGAGGTCTATCACGGCAACAACATCTCGACTCTGTACGGGCACCTGTACGACTACCGCGTCGAGAACGGCGACTTCGTCGAGCGCGGCCAGCTGATCGGCTTGATTGGCTCGACTGGCCGCTCGACCGGCCCGCATCTGCATTACGAGGTCCGCCGCGACGGCCGGCCGCGTCCTTATTCGCGCGTGATGAAGGAGATCAAGGAGGCCCGTCCCGGCATCGGCATCTATCCCGATCCGACCGGCCTGTGATCCAGGCGCTGCTGAAGCGGTTCGCCGGGGACTCCGGCGCGCGCTTCGCCAAGCGGCACCGCGGCCTGGTCGCGGCGGCGGAGCAGCAGGGTGAATCGCTGCGCGAGGCTGACGACGCCGACCTGCGGCGGCGCGCCGATGACATGCGCGCGCAGCTCGCCAACGGCGCGGCCAAGGACGACCTGCTGGCGCCGGCCTTCGCGCTGGTGCGGGAGGTCGCCGACCGCAGCCTCGGGCTGCGGCCCTTTGACGTCCAGCTGCTCGGCGGCTACGCCTTGCATCGCGGCATGGTCGCGGAGATGAAGACCGGCGAGGGCAAGACCTTGGTGGCGACGCTGCCGGCCTGCCTGGCGGCGCTGGCGGGCGAGCAGGTCCATGTGGTCACGGTCAACGACTACCTGGCGCGTCGCGACGCCGACTGGATGCGGCCGGTCTACGCCGGGCTCGGCCTGACGGCGGGCACCACCCACGGCGGCAGTCCCGAGGAGCGGCAGGCGGCCTACCGCTGCGACATCGTCTACGGCACCAACAACCAGTTCGGCTTCGATTTCCTCAACGACAACATGGTCCACACCGCCGCCGGCCGGCTGCAGCGCGGGCTCGACTACGCGATCATCGACGAGGTCGATTCGATCCTGATCGACGAGGCGCGCACGCCGCTGGCGATTTCGGGCGTCGCCGGCTCGGCGCCGCCGCCCTACCAGCTCTGCGACGCCGTCGCCCGCCAGTTCGTACCCGGCGTCGAGGAGAACGACGAGATCAGCAACGACTTCGCGGCGGACGCCAAGACCCGGCAGATCCATTTCTCGGACGAGGGCTACGACAAGGCCGAGCAGGCCTTCACCAAGCATGGGCTGCTGCGCGACGGCGGCCTGTATGAATCGCACAACCTCAGCTTGATGCATCACCTGGTCTGCGCGCTGCGGGCGCGGCACTTGTTCACGCGCGACCGCGACTACATGGTGCGCGAGCGCCGCATCGTCGTCATCGACGAGCACACCGGCCGGCCGATGCCGGGTCGGCGCTGGGGCGACGGCCTGCACCAGGCCCTGCAGGCCAAGGAGGGCCTGGCGATCGAGCCCGAGACCCAGACCCTGGCGTCGGTCTCGCTGCAGAACTTCTACCGCGGCTACAAGCGCCTGGCCGGCATGACCGGTACCGCGGCGACCGAGGCGACTGAGTTCCGCGACATCTACGGCCTCGAGGTGATGCCGATCCCGACGCACCGGACCATGATCCGCGACGACCGCAACGACCTGGTCTTCGCCCGGCGCGAGGCCAAGCTCAAGCGCATCGTCGCCGAGATCAAGGACTGCGTGGAGCAGGCGCGGCCGGTGCTGGTCGGGACCACGACCGTCGAGTCCTCCGAGGAAATCGCGCGCATGCTCGCGGCCGAGAAGATCGCGCACGACGTGCTCAACGCCAAGCAGCATGAGCGCGAGGCGACCATCATCGCCCAGGCCGGCATGCCGGGCAAGGTCACGATCGCGACCAGCATGGCCGGCCGCGGGACCGACATCGTCCTCGGCGGCAACATCGAGCCCGAGCGCGAGCGGCTCATGCAGGACGAGGAGCTCGCGGCGGCGGAGCGCGACCAGCAGGTCGCGGCGCTGCAGGCGGGCTGGGAGGAACGCCACCGGCAGGTGGTCGACGCCGGCGGGCTGCACATCATCGGGACCGAGCGCCACGAGGCGCGGCGCATCGACAACCAGCTGCGCGGGCGCGCCGGCCGCCAGGGCGATCCGGGCTCGAGCGTGTTCTACCTGTCCTTTGAGGATCCCTTGCTGCGCATCTTCGCCGACGCCAAGTTCGGCGGCGTGATCGACAAGCTGCTGGCGGACGACGACGAGCCGCTCGACGTCGGCATGGTCTCGCGCGTGATCGAGAAGGCGCAGCAGCGGGTCGAGGGCTACAACTACGACATCCGCAAGCAGCTGCTGGAGTACGACGACATCGCCAACGACCAGCGGCGCATCATCTACGACCAGCGGCGCCACGTCGTCGACGCGGACGACATCCGCGCGATTGTCGCCGAGCTGGTCGGCGGCGCGGTCGGCGGCGTGGTCGGCGCCCACGTCCCGGACGCTTCGCCCGAGGAGGAGTGGGACGTCGCCGGCGCGCAGGAGCAGGCGCGCAAGTCCTTCGGTACCGACTTGCCGCTGCAGGCCTGGCTGGACGCCGACCAAGGCCTGGACGCGCGCAAGCTCGGGGCCAAGGCGGTCGAGCACATCCAGGCGGCGGTCGTGGCCAACCTCGAGCAGCTCGGTCCCAACAGCCTCGAGTTCCAGAAGTCCATCGTGCTGGAGATCATCGACAGCAACTGGCGGCAGCATCTCAGCGCCCTCGACCACCTGCGCCAGGGCATCGGCCTGCGGGGCTTCGCCCAGAAGAATCCCAAGCAGGAGTACCGCCGCGAGAGCCTGGCGATGTTCAACGCCATGCTCGAGACCATCCGCGCCGATGCGACCAAGGTGCTGCTGGCGGTGCGCCTGCGCCAGGACCCGCCGCCGGCCGCCCAGCCGGCCGTACCCGCTCCGGCGGGGCCCGTCCCGCCGCCGCCGGGGCCGCCGAAGCCTGTTGTTAACAGGCAACAACCGCCCGTCGATTACAGCAAAGCCAAGCGCAACGACCCCTGCCCCTGCGGCTCTGGCTTAAAATACAAGCGTTGTCACGGCAAGAAATAGCGATGAAGCCAATCCTCTACATACTTCTCTTGGTGCTCGCCTTCATGGCGATTGGCTCCAACCAAGGCTGGCACCGCGATTGGTTCGAGAGCGCCGTCGTCGCGACGGTCTTGGCCGAAGCGAAGGCCTTGCCAGAAAACCAGGCTCCCAACCTGATCCGGACCCTGGCCGCCCTGCCGCCGAAGCAGCGCGCCATGGTCGAGAAAAGCTGCTCGCCTTTGTTCCAGGATTATCTGCAGCTGTCCGGCAGTTCCGCGCAGCTGCCGCCCAACCGCCAGCCGGGTTGCCAGGCGCTGTTCCGGGCCCGCTGGGATCCAGACTGGGATTTGAATTCGGACACGGGTTTATAGGGCCGACGGTCCTAGCACCTTCGCTGCCGCAGTCATGGAACTGCGCATCCTTCATCCTGGCCTGAAGCCTGAGCTGCGCCCGAGCACCGCGGGCGGCGCGGCCTACGACCTGCGCGCCTGCATCGAGGCCGAGCTGGAGCTTGCGCCCGGCGCGACCGCCGAGGTTCCGACCGGCATCGCCTTGCACATCGCCGATCCCGGCACCTGCGGCCTGCTGGTGCCGCGTTCCGGCCTGGGCGCGCGGCACGGCATCGTGCTGGGCAACCTGCTCGGCGTCATCGATTCGGACTACCAGGGTGAGATCAAGGCCATGCTGTGGAACCGCGGCGACCAGGCCTATCGCATCAAGCCGCTCGAGCGCGTCTGCCAGCTGCTGCTGGTGGCGCTGCGCCCGCCACCTGAATTCCGCATCGTCAAGGAATTCACCCAAGCCAGCGGCCGCGGCGCCGGCGGCTTCGGCTCGACGGGCCGCGACTGACAGCGGCGGCGCTTGATTGTGCGCCGCAGCATGCGCAGGTAAAATACCAAACATGCAAGCGGTCGACCTGTTTGTCATTGGCGGCGGCTCGGGCGGCGTGCGCGCCGCGCGCATGGCGGCCGGCGCCGGCGCTTCGGTGGTACTGGCCGAGCAGGGCGCGCTCGGCGGGACCTGCGTCAATCTCGGCTGCGTGCCCAAGAAGCTGTTCTCCTACGCCGCGGGCTTTGGCTACGACTTCGGCGACGCCGCAGGCTACGGCTGGCAGGTGGGCCCGGCCCGCTTCGACTGGCCGGCGCTGCGCCGGGCCAAGGACGCGGAGATCAAGCGTCTCAACGGCATCTACGCGGCCAACCTCGAAAAGGCCGGCGTCCAGGTGATCAAGGCGCGCGCGCGGCTCGCCGGCCCCGACGTGGTGACGGCGGATGGCGTCGAGTACCGCTGCCGCGACATCATGATCGCGACCGGCAGCCAGCCGGCGAAGCCGCCGACCGCGGGCTACGCCGAGCATGCGGCGGTGTCCGATGATTTGTTCGGCCTCGAGGAACTGCCCGCGGCGGCGGCGGTCGCCGGCGGCGGTTACATCGCGGTGGAGTTCGCCTGCATCCTGGCGGGCATGGGCGTAGCGACCACATTGGTCCATCGCGGTCCGACGGTGCTGAAGAACTTCGACATTTCGATCCAGCAGGCCTTGCTGGCGGCCATGCGCGATCTCGGCGTCGAGCTGCGGCTCGAGCATGAGGTCAGCGAGCTGCGCCGCAACGATGACGGCAGCGTCACGGCCGTCTTCGCCAAGGGCGGCGCGGACTTGACGGTCGGGCTGTTCCTGGCGGCGACGGGACGGCGGCCGAACACCGCCGGCCTGGGCCTGGAGGAAGCGGGCGTAACGCTGTCGCGCAACGGCGCGGTGGAGGTGAACGACGAATTCGCGAGCAGCGTCGCAAGCGTCCATGCGGTCGGCGACGTCATCGACCGGGTGGCGCTGACGCCGGTAGCGATTGCCGAGGCCATGCGTTTTTGCGCGCTGAAGTACGGCAGCTACGGCCCGCCGGTGGACTATGATTTGATCCCGACCGCGGTGTTCACGCATCCGAACATCAGCACGGTCGGGCTGACCGAGCAGGAGGCGCGGCAAAAGCATCCGGACTGCGAGGTCTGCGTCAGCGAGTTCACTCCCATGCGCTACGCCTTGTCCGCCCGCAAGGAGAAGGCCATGGTCAAGCTGGTGTTCGCCGCGAACAAGGGCCGGGTGCTCGGCGCCCACATGGTGGGTCCGGACGCCGGCGAGTTGATGCAGGGCATCGCCGTAGCCTTGGCGAAGGGCGCGACCAAGGAGGACTTCGACGCGATGGTCGGCATTCATCCGACCACGGCGGAAGAGTTTGTCTCGCTGCGGTAGCGTGCGCACGCCCGCCTCGTTCCGCGCGGCCAAGCGCCAGGGCTCCAAGCTCGCGGCGCTGACGGCTTACGACGCCAGCTACGCGCAGGCGGTGGAGGCCGCCGGCTGCGACACCATCTTGGTGGGCGATTCGCTGGGCATGGTGATCCAGGGCGGGCGCGGGACCCACGGCGTCAGCGTCGAGGACGTCGCCTATCATGTACGCTGCGTGGCCGCCGGCGCGCCGGCCACCCATATCATGGCCGACTTGCCGTTCGGCAGTTTCGAAGCGAGTCCAGCGGCGGCCTTCAAGAGCGCGGCGAAGATGCTGGCTGCCGGCGCGCACATGGTCAAGGTCGAAGGCGGCGCGGCCATGGCGCGCACGATCGCGAAGCTGGTCGAGCGCGGCATTCCGGTCTGCGGCCATGTCGGCTTGATGCCCCAATCCTCCCATGCGACCGGCTTGCGCGTCCAGGGCAAGGGCGCCAAGGCCCAGGAGCGCATCATGCACGACGCCGAGGCCGTGAGCGAGGCCGGCGCCTCGCTGCTAGTGCTCGAGATGATTCCCGAAGCGTTGGCGCGGGCGATCACCGAGCGGGTCAAGGCCGCGACCATCGGCATCGGCGCCGGCCGCGGCTGCGACGGGCAGATCCTGGTGCTGCACGATGTCCTCGGCATTTATCCGCAGCCGCCGCGCTTCGCGAAGAATTTCCTGCGCGGCCGCGACTCCATCCAAGCGGCGCTCGCGGCCTATGTCGAGGAAGTGCGCAGCGGCGCCTTTCCTAGCGACGAGCACATCCCCGCGTGAGCGCGCCGCGGCTGGCGCGTACCGCCGCCGCCTTGGCACGGCTGCATGCCAAGCGGCCGGTGGTGCTGGTCCCGACCATGGGCGCGCTGCATGCCGGCCACATGCGGCTGGTGGCCAAGGCGCATGCGCATGCGCGGCGGCAGCGCGACATGCGAGTGTGCGTGAGCATCTTCGTCAACCCGCTGCAGTTCGGGCCGCGCGAGGACTACGGCCGCTATCCCCGCCAGCTGCGCCAGGACCTGCGCATGCTCGCCGGCTGGGCTGACAGCTGCTACGCGCCGAGCAGCGGGTCGCTCTATCCGGAGCCGCAGGAAGTTTTGGTCCAGCCGCCGCCGCTCGGCGACGAGCTTTGCGGCGCGAGCCGGCCTGGTTTTTTCCAGGGCGTGCTGACCGTGGTCACCAAGCTGCTGGCGCAAATCCGCCCGGCTGCGGTGGTGTTCGGCGAGAAGGATTACCAGCAGCTGGTGTTGGTGAAGCAAATGATCCGGCAGCTGAATTTCGGCTGCAAGGTACTGGCGGCGCCAATCGTGCGTGAAGCCGACGGCCTGGCGCTGAGCTCGCGCAACGCTTATCTCAACACGCCGCAGCGCGCCCTTGCGCCGGCTTTCAATCAAGCCTTGCGCCAAGCCCGCGCTGACATGCTCGGCGGCATGCCACCCAAGCGCGCGTGTTCACTAGCGCGCCAGCGACTGACGCGCCTAGGCTTCGAAGTCGATTACTTAGAGTGCCGCGGACTCGCTTTGGGCCCGCCCGAGCGCGACGCGGGCTTTGTGATCCTCGGCGCCGTCCTTCTCGGATCAACGCGCTTGATCGACAACTGCATCAGCCGCACTAAGGCGCTGCCTTAAGCGCGGCGCTCGCTGCATCGAGCGCATCCTCGAGCGACAGCAAGCCGTCGATGTGCTGGCGCAGCGCATCTTCGGCTGCGTCATCGACGCGCGCCCACGGTACGATCTCGCCGCCGCGCCTGTGCCAGTCGCGCTTGCCCGGCTGCGCCAAGGCCGCGGCTTCCCAGCTGCCCGCGGCGGGCTGCATGCTCGTCGCCAGCCACTGCGCGAACTCCAATGCCACCGCCGGCTGCTCGGTCGCCGCCAGCAGCACCGCAACTTGCATGTGGTTGTTCGCATAGGCGGCGCCGCCGGGCAACGGCAGCGGCGCGACATGCGGCGCGACCGGCGCAGGCGGCGCGATCCACATGGCGCAGCGCCCGGCGCTCAGCAGCGCATCGACCTCGATGGGCGACAGGCTCGCGACGTTCGGCGGCGCGGCCTGCGCCAGTTCCCGCGCGTAGCGTACGCCCTGCTCGCGCCACGCCGGCGCGGCGAACGGCGCGCCCCGCTCAGCCAGCCACGAAGCGCCGGCGTCGTGCAGCAGCGCCCTTATTAACATGGCGTGGCGCTGGCCGGTCAGGCACAAACCATGGACGTTGCCGATGGGATTCGCAAGGCGCCGCGCCAGGGCGAACAGCCCGTCCCAATCGACGGCGTCCGGCAACTCCAGCTCAGCCTGCGCGAGCAGCCGCGCATCGATGTTGATCGCCAGCAAGCCGGCGCGCAGCGGCACGCCCATGCAGGTTTCACTGTCGCATGCGGCTTCCGCCAGCAGCAGTGGCATGGCGGTGCGGTCCACTTGCCTTAGCTGCCCTCCGCGCGCGAGCTGCTCCGCTTCGGCCAAGGAGACGATGAGCACATCGGCGGCGGCGGCGTGGTCGGACTCGTCCGGCAGCCACGTCAGCCAATGGCCGGTGTCCGCCTCCCAGGCCTGGGCGCGTTGCTGGAGTCCCGGCAGCTCGGCGGCGGGCGCGACGACGACCAGGTTGGCGGCGGCCGCCGCCTCAACGACGGCGAGCAGCAGGACGGCGAGGCGCAGGCTAGGCAACGGCATCGCGCGGCGCGGCCGACGTGCCTAGCAGGTGCCGCAGCAAGAGATAGCCGAGGACGCCAGCGCAGACCGAGCCGGCCAATACGCCGGCCTTGACTTGGTTGAGCAAGGCGTCGTCGAGCGCGGCGAAGCCGAGCGCGCCGATGAACAGGCTGACGGTGAAGCCGATGCCGCACAGCAGCGCCAGGCCCACCATCATCGGCCAGTTGGTGGAGCGCGGCAAGGTACCGATGCCGAGCTTGACCGCCAGCCACAGGAACAGGCAGATGCCGATCGGCTTGCCGAGCAGCAGTCCGAACATGATGCCGGCCGACAGCGTTTCGGTGAACAGCTCGGCGATGCTCAGGCCGGCGAAGCTGACGCCGGAGTTGGCGAAGGCGAACAGCGGCAGGATGCCGAAGGAGACGCCCTTGTGCAGGTCATGCTCGAGCCGGTTCAGGGGCGAGGACTGCCCGGCCTGCATGCTGCCGAGATGCGGAACGCACAGGGCGGTGACGACGCCGGCGAGGGTGGCGTGGATGCCGGACTTGTGCATGAAGTACCACAGCAGCGCGCCGAGAATCAGATATGGCGCGCGGGCGCGCGTCTGCAGCAGGAAGTTGCATGCGAGCATGAGCCCGAGCAGGGTGCCGCACATCAGCAGGTAGCCCAGCTTGAGCTCGGCGGTGTAGAACAGGGCGATGATCAAGATCGCGAGCAAATCGTCGATGACGGCGACGGCGGTGAGGAAGACCTTGAGCGACAGCGGCACTCGCTGCCCGAGCATCGCGAGCACGCCCAGCGAGAAGGCGATGTCGGTCGCGACCGGCACCGCCCAGCCGCGCATCAGCTGCGCGTCGTGGTAGTTGAAGCCAGCGAAAATCAGCGCCGGCGCGGCCATGCCGCCGATTGCGGCGAAGGTCGGCATCATGCTGCGCGAGAAGCTCGACAGCTCGCCGGTCAGCAGCTCGCGCTTGATCTCCAGCCCGACCAGCAGGAAGAAGATCGCCATCAGGCCGTCGTTGATCCACTTCTCCACCGGGTCCTCGATGACGAAACCGCCGATGCGCAGGCCGATGACGCTTTCGAGGGCATGGTGATAGTAGGGCGCGAGGCCGGAGTTCGCGACGATGATCGCCAGGACGGCGGCGGCGAACAGCAGCACGCCGCTGGCCGCCGGCGAATGCAGCAGCTGCGTCAGCATGCCGGGCAGGCGCTGGAGGCGGAAATCGGGCACCGGGTTGTTGCAGGGAAAAGAGACTTAGGATTTTAAATAATGAAGCCCGGCATGCGGCGGCGCTCGTTTTGATAAATTCATGTCTCATGGGCGCAACACGGACGATGGACGGCGACGCCATGGCGGCTGCATGAGAGCTCGCCTCGACCAATACTTCACGCCGCGGGCGACCGCGCTGGCATGCTGGGACTTGCTCCAGCAGCATTTGCCCGCGGGCGTGGACCCGGCGGTTTACATCGAGCCCTCCGCCGGCGACGGGGCGTTCTACGATCTGCTGCCGGCGGGCGTACCGAAAATCGGCATCGACCTGGAGCCGCGGCGGCGGGAATTCCGGAAGCAGGATTTTCTCGCGTGGCGCAAGAGCCGCCGCTATCCCAACCGGCGCGCCGTGGTGGTGGGCAACCCGCCCTTCGGGACCCGCGGCAAGCTGGCGGTGGCCTTCTTCAACCATGCGGCCACCATGGCCGACACCATCGCCTTTGTCGTGCCGGTGATCTTCCGCAAGTACTTCATCCACAAGCAGCTGGCGGAACACTGGCGGCTGCTGGCGTCCAAGCCGCTCGGCCGCGAGGCCTTCGCGCGCTCAGATGGCAAGCAGGCCAACATCAACACTGACTTCCAAGTCTGGACCAGGCTGTCCGGCGCGGCCGACATGCGTTTGTTCCAGCCGCCCGCGATCAGCCATCCCGACTTCTCGCTCTGGCAGTACAACAACACCATCGAAGCGCGGAAAGTCTTTGACAACGAGTTTGACTTCGCCGTGCCCTGCCAGGGATGGCAGGATTATTCCCGCCGGGAAACTGATGCCCGCAAGTGCGAGCTCACCAAGCAATGGATGCTGATCAAGGCCCATGCCGAGCCGGCGCTGCGCTTGCTGAAGGAAGGCCTGGATTACCAGGCGCTGGCCATCAAGCACACGACGACCACGCCGGGTTTTCGCAAGGGGGATTTGGTGGAGGAATACAAGAACCTCCGGCGCGCCTAGCGCCGAGCTAGCTCGCCTGCTCCCTTCGCGGGTCGCGCACCAGGTCGACCAGCTCGCTGACCGGCAAGGCGCGCAGGTGCGGCGCGTCGTCAAACAATTCCAGCAGCCGCGCGGCGGCGTCCTCGCCCAAGGCCTTTGCTGCTGCCTGGCTGAACTTCTGCCGCAGCAGCGGCGCGGCCTCCGCGCGGCGGCGCACATGGCCGAGCGGAAAGCGGACCTCAGCCCAATCGGTCGCTGAGCCGTCGGCGTAGCGCAGGCGCAGGGCGTTGGGGATCGCGCGCTGCTTGGGATCGAGATAGTCCTTGGTGTACTGCGGGTCCTCCTCGACCTGCATCAGCCCGCGCAGGCGCTCGAGCTCGGGCCGGCTGGCGGCATAGGCGTCGCTGTAATGCTCGGCCGCGAGCTTGCCTTCGAGCAGCGCGACCGCGATGATGTACTGCAAGCTGTGGTCGCGGTCGGCGTAGTTGCGCAGCGGACCATCCTTGACGATGATGCGCATCGCCGCCTCTTGGGTGCGCGCGTCGATGCCGGCCAGCTCATCCAGCCGCGCCTGCGGGTGCAGCCGCAGCGCGGCCTCCGCGGCGGTCTGCGCATGGAACTCCGCCGGGAACGACACCTTATAGAGAATGTTCTCGATGACGTAGCTGCCCAGCTGCTGCGGCAGCTCCAGCTCGTGGCCGCGCAAGGAAGCGTCCTGCAGGCCCCATGTCGCGGTCGCCAACGGCGCCGGCAGTCCGTCCAGCTGTCCCTGGGCCGCCATCAGGCCGAGCCGCAGGCCGCGGCTGGCGGCGTCGCCGGCCGCCCATGACTTGCGGGCCGAGACATTGGGCGCGTGCCGGTAAGTGCGCAAACTGTGGCCGTCGATCCAGGCATGGGCCAGCGCCGCCTCGACTGCGGCGCGGTCGGCGCCGGCCAATCGCGCGGTACAGCCGGCGGTCGCGAGCTTGACCAAAACCACGTGGTCGATGCCGACGCGGTTGAAAGCGTTGGTCAATGCCAGGACGCCCTGGATCTCATAAGCCTGGATTGCCAGCTCCAGCAGCTTGCCGACATTCGGCGGCTCCAAGCCGGGCAGGGCGCCGGGCGCGCGGCACAGCCAGTCGCCCAGCGCCAGCAAGCCCGCGAAGTTGTCCGAGGGATGGCCCCATTCAGCGGCCAGCCAAGTGTCGTTGTAATCAAGCCAGCGGATCAAGGCGCCGTTGTCGAACGCCGCCTTGAGCGGATCCAATGGCGGGCCGCCGCCTAGCGGCACGGCCCCGCGATTCGGGGCGGTACCTGGCGCCGCCGGACCCAGCAAGGCGGCGCAGGCCGGCTCGCGCATGGCGGCGCAGGCGCAGCCGATGCTGTCGAGCAAGCACAGTTGCGCGGCGTCCAGCGCGGCCGGCGCCATCTCCGGCGGCGCGCATACATACTCGCCCAGCGCCGGGATGAGCTGCTCGCCCGCGATCCGGACGTCAGCCATCAGGGTCCGGCTTGATTCTGCTCGATTTCCGTGAAAGCCGTGAGCAAGCTGTGCGCGTAGGCGGTGCGCGTGGCGAACTTCGCCGCCGTCGAGGCCTGCGCTCCCATCCATTGCCCCAGGTACAAGCTCATCTCATGGTTTTCCAGCCTGTACTCATTCAGCATCTGCCTGATCAGCAAGCTGGCGTCGGTGTCGCTGACGATGCTGCCGGCCTGGAGCAGCAGCGCCTTGCCCGCGGCGGCGGAGCGCTCCGAATCGCCGGCGAGCCATGCGTCATAGAACACGGCCAGCTGCGCCGCCACCTCATCGCCTTGTTGCAGGTCATCGTAGCAGGGCAGCTCGGCCTGCATCTTGGCGCGCAGACGCGGCAGCTCGCTCGGCAGCAAGTGCGGCTCAATGGCGTTCACCATGTCCGCCATGCGCGAGACCCGCAGGAAGCTGCTCAGGCCGGCCGCGCAATCGGGATCGAACATCTCCTCCACCTGCTCGGTGTCCAGGCCGCGGACGCCGGCGACGCGCGCGAAGGCCTCGCGCAGCTCGAGGCCGGGCTCGAACACCTGCATCGCAGCGGCGGCCAGGCTCAGGCGGCGGCTGTTGCGATTGAGAGCGAGCTGCGCGTCGCGCGGCTCATGCAAGCGGACGTTGGCGAACTCCGGCTGGCGGAACACGAAGGCGAAGTCGTCCGCGACCCGCCGCAGCCAGCGGCTGTCCAGGCCCATGTACAGATCGAGGTCGAACTTCCAGCCCACGGCGGGGAAGAAGTCCGAGCTCGGCGGCACATCCTGATAGGTGTCCAGCAAGGGCGCGATGGCGCCGCGCTCTAAAAGCAGCATGCTCTCCAGCGCGAAGATGTTGGGGATGCCCAGCTGCGCGACGCCGCTGGGTGCGCGCAGGCGGGCGAAGCTGCTCGCGCGCAGCAAGGAGATCGCGGCCGGATCGTTGGCGGCCACCAGCAGCAGGACGTTGTCCTGCGGCTGGAATAAATGAAAGTCGGGGAAGGCGGCGCTGGCGGACTTGGCGAGCGCGACCAGCACCTCGGGTCCGAGCCGGTCGATCACGAGGTATTGAATCAAGACGCCCTGCTCCGCCAGGCGGCTCGCGAGCAGCTGGTACAACTCCTGGGAATGCATGGCGGCGTGGTCGCCCAGGCTGGGCGTGGTCGCGTCGATGACGATCGCGTCGTAGCTGCGCTCGGCCTGCGCGAGCATGAAAGCGCGGGGGTCGCGCTGATGCAGCTGCAGGCGCTCGTCTGTGAACGCAGCGCGGGACAGGGGCAGGCCGCGCGCCTGCATCACGGCGACGCGGTCGCTTTCCACCACATCGACCTGCTGCATGGCGGCGCCGAGCAGTAGCATCTCGGCCATGCGGCCCGTGCCCACGCCGAGGACGGCGGCGGACGCGGCCTGCGGCTGATACAGCAGCGGCAGCATGCCGGCCACCGTCTCCGCCTGCAAGCTGGTACCGACGCCGCCGGTTTCGAGGCCGGCCGCCGCGACTTCCTGCGTGAGGCCGTATTCGCTGAGCTCCAGGCCCAGCGGGACGCCCACGGCGGCGGTGGTCTTGGCCGCGCCATGGCGCAGGTAACTGACGCGGCTTTCCTCAGGCGGCGGCGGCGAAATGGTGAACGGCGCGCTGAGCAGCAACATCGGATCGGTCGGCGGCTTGAGCATGACCGCGGCCAGCGCCGCGGCCACTAGCGGCAGCATTAGCAAGCGGCGCGGCGCGTACGCCAGCGCCAGTACCAGCGGCAAGGCCAACGCCACGGCCAAAGACAGTTGCAAGCCGAGATGCGGGAGCACAATGAAACGAGCCAGCCACAGGCCGGCGGCCAGGCCCAGCAAGGCGAACGCCATCGCCACGCCAAAGGCTCCTTCCTGGTGGCGACTCCACAGCTGCCGCGCCGCTGCGGGCAGCGGGCGCAGCAGCAGCGCGCCGGGCACCGCGAGCAGCAGGGCCAGGCCGCCGCAGACGAGCGCGAACAGCAGGTAGTCCAGCGGCGCGATGGTCAAGTTGTTGCGCAGCTGCGGCAGATGCGTCAGCAGCGGCTCAGGCGCGTACGCGGTGAGAGCGATGATCGCGGCGGCCAGGGCCAGCGGCGCGCTGCCCACGATGCCGGAGCCGGATCGACCCCGCCCCAGACTGCCGACGAACAGCGCCAGCAGGACGGCGATGATGAAGCTGAGCGAGAAACGCTCGGTGGGGCCGAAGGCCAGCAGCAGCATGTGATGCAGCACGACAGCCCACAGCGCGAAGGCCAGGCCCAGGGAAGCGGGCAGCAGCCATAAGGATACCGGCGCGGGCGGCTCGTCCGTCACCGCCAGCGGCGTGGCCGGCTTGATGTCGGGGAAGCGGTGGCGCAGCGCCCAGCACAGCAAACCGGCGGCAGCGCTCAGTCCGCCGGCGGTCTGCCAGATGCCGAATGCTCCATACCGGTACTCGAGGAAGGCCTGGCCGGCCGCGCCGCCGAGCAGGCCGAGCAGCAGGCATTGCCAGTGCCGCGCCAAGGCGCCGGCGGGATCGCCGCGCCCGCGGACGACGATGGGCAGGAACAAGGCGTGCGCGGCGCCGAGCAGCAAGGGGCCGGGCAAGATATAGACCCAGGCCAGCGCCCACTGGCTGGCGGCGGTGCTGGCGAGCGCGCCGTCTTGCAGCAGGCCGCGCAGCAGCTCAAACAGATCGAAGCCGTATACCGCTTGCAGCGCCACCGTCGCCTGGACGACAGCGAAGACCCCATGCGGGGACGTGATGCGCGGCAGCAAGCGGTTCATCAGCAGGGCGCCGAGCGCCAGGCCTGCGAAGATGCCCGCCAGGCCCAGCATCCAGGAGGCGGCGCCGAAGCCGAGCAGCGAGCGCAGATGCAAGTGCCAGTTGCTGACCAGCATCCAGGATGCTGCGGCGGCCAGCGTCACGGCTATATAGGCCGTGCCGTTGAAGACCTTGCGCTCTTCGATGCCGTCCGGCGGCGCGCTCATGCCATCTCCGGTACCGGACGCGGCTCCGGGCCGACATACTCGGCGGCAGGGCGCAGCAGCACGCCGCTCACCCGCTGCTCGGCGATGTGCGCGCCCCAGCCGGCCAGGCGCGCGCACACGAACAGCGGCGTGAACATCGCAGTCGGAATCCCCAAGCTAGCATAGGCGACGGCGGCGTAGAAGTCGAGGTTCGGATGCATGCCCTTCTCCTCGAGCATCAAGCGCTCGACGGCCTCGGCGATCGCGAACAGCTGCTCCCGGCCGCGGCGCGCGCTCAGTTCGCGCGCGACCTCCTTAATAATAGTACTGCGCGGATCGCCGTTCTTGTAGACGGCATGGCCGAAGCCCATGATCAGCTGCCGCTCGGCCAGCAGCTCGCGCACGCCGGCCTCGGCGGCGGCGGGCGAGTCGTAGCGGTCGAGCAGCTTGCTCGCCTCTTCGTTGGCGCCGCCATGCAGCGGGCCTTTGAGCGCCGCGGCCGCAGCCGCGACGGCGTCGCAGGCCGAGGCCCGGGTCGAGGCCACCACCCGGGCGGTGAAGGTCGAGGCGTTGAACTCATGCTCGGCGTACAGGATGAGCGTGGCGTCCAAGGCGCGGGCGTCGTCATCGGCGGGCGGCTCGCCATGCAGCATCGCGAGCAGGGCGGCGGCCAGGCTGGGCGCGGCGCTGACGCCGGGCCAGTCCAGGCCGCAGGCGTGCCGCGACCAGCGGCAGGCCGCGACCGGCAGCAAAGCCAGCAGGGCCTCGCTGCGCTCGGCCGCGTCATCGCCCTCATCGGCGGCAGCGGCGCAGCCGATCCAGTCGACGCTCAGGCGGCACACCGCCATCGCCGGCGCGGTTGGCGGCAGCTCCAGCAGGGCGCGCTCGAGCCGCGGGTCGAGCGCGCGGCGCGCGGCCAGCCGCTCTTGGTAGACGCGCAGCTCGGCGGCGGACGGCAGCTCGCCGCGCAGCAGCAGGTGCGCGACGTCCTCAAAGCAACGCGAGGCGACGAGCTCGGCGACGTCATAGCCACGGTAATGCAAACTGTCGCAATCTGCGCCGATTGTGCAAATCGCGGTCTGGCCCGCGGCCACGCCGCGCAGCCCGGCCTTGTCCCTGGCAGCTTGTCCCATGTCGTTGAAAGCTAGCGGATTCTATTTGCCGCCGTCGAGTTTCCGCTCCTGCTCCTCGTAGTCGAGGTTGGCGTACAGCTCGGCGCGGGTCTGCATAGCCTCGATGCAGCCCTGCTGCGAGCCCTCCTCCGCGAGCTGGCGGTAGAGCTCGGCGGCGGCGCGCATCATCATGCGGAACGCCGACAGCGGATACAGCGCCAGCGCGACGCCCAGGTCCGCGAGCTGCGCGCGGGTCTGCAGCGGCGTGACGCCAAACTCGGTCATGTTCGCGAGCACCGGCACCGGCAGCGCGGCGCAAGCGGAGCGGTACTGCTCCGGACCGGTCGCGCCCTCGATGAACACCATGTCGGCGCCGGCCTCAGCATAGGCGGCGGCGCGCTCGAGCGCGGCTTCCAGGCCTTCAGGCCCGATGGCGTCGGTGCGCGCCATGATCACGAAGGCGTCGTCGCGGCGGGCGTCGCAGGCGGCGCGCAGGCGGTCGGCCATCTGCGCTGGCGGGCACAGCCGCTTGCCGGGACGGTGTCCGCAGCGACGGCCCTCGGTCTCCTGGTCCTCGAGGTGCAAGCCGGCGGCGCCGGCGGCCTCAATGGTCCGGACCGTACGCCGCAGAGCCAGAACGTTGCCAAAACCGGTGTCCGCGTCGGCCAGGATCGGCAGCGGCGCGGCGGCGGCGGCTTCGGCGACCACCGCGGCGATGTCGGCGGCGGTGATGGCGCCAAGATCGGGCAGGCCCTTGGCCGCGGCGGTGGCGCCGCCGGAAACGTAGACGGCCGGCAGGCCGGCCTGCGCCGCGAGCATGGCGGCATAGCCGGAGACGACGCCGGCGACCGCCGCCGCCGTACCGGGCTCGGCGATTTTCCTGAGACGCGCTCCGGGTTGCATTGCCAAGGCAATTATAAGTAGAATCACTATCCCCTATGAATCTGCGCATCCCCGTCCTGCTGTGCCAAGCCGCCGCGGCGCTGGTGCTGGCGGGAACCCTGGCGGCCCCGGCGGCGGCCAAGGTCTACGAGCGCTCCGAGAACGATTCCTGGCACTTTTTCGACACCGGCCTGCAGGCCAGGATCCTCGAGCGCGCGCTGAATCTGTTCAGCGAGGCCAAGGTGGCGCAGGAGCTGCAGGACGACCTGTCGATGCTCGACAGCAGCGGGCAGGAACAAACGGAGTACATGCGGTCGCTCGAATCGATCTTCTCCATCTCCGAGCTGGACTGGTTCGGCTGCGAGGATGATGTGGGCTTGCCCAACTGGCCGGACATCATCCGCCTCGGCGAGCCGGACAGCCGCGTCTATCATTTCCTCGTCAGCTGCGGCGACAGTCAGCTGTACCAGGTTTCCCTCGCCTACTCCCACGTCAAGCAGCTGGGCAGCAAGGCTTACGTCCTCGGCATCATCAGCGCGCAGCATGACTAGCAAGGCCGGCTGGCGGACCGTGCTGGCGCTGCTGCTGGGCTTGCTGGCGTCCGGCGCGGCCCGAGCCGCGCTTGAGGTGCTGCAAGAAGAAGACGACTTCATCATTTTGAAGCTCGAGTACGAGGCGGATCCGCTGTACACGAGCATCGACCGGCTGGTGAAGGAATCCGTTCTCGTGGACATCGGCGAATCCGGCAGCTGGCTGCGAGCTGGCAAGGACCAGCGCAAGCAGGATTGGCTGGAGCCGCTGGGCAAGTTGACGGGCCGGAACGACCTCAACCAGCAGCGCTGCGGGGGCGGGCAGCTGGAGCTGCCGGACTGGCCCTACTTGCAGTCCATCGTCGGCAGCCTCAACTACACCTATCGCTTCTTGATCACCTGCGGCGGCCAGTATGCCTTGGTCGAAATGGTTAGCGAAACCGGCGATCCCGAACAGCGCGACCTGTACTTGGGCGTCAAGCGGCTGAAAGCAGAAGAGGCCGACGAGTACCGGTACAGCCGCCTGCCGGCGACGCAGGACCAAGAGTCCTCCGAGCCCAACTAAGGATTAAAATAACCGGCGTGTCTCTAATCGCGCCGGAGCTGGAAGAGAACATCCAGTTCACCTTTCGCGACGCCCGCGACCGGGGCCTGGAGCACGTTACCATCGAGCACCTGGTGCTCTGTTTGCTGGACGGCCGCGACGTGCGGCCGATGCTGCGCGGCCTGGCCGTCGATCGCCGCGGCCTGCGCCAGGACCTGGAGCGCTTTCTCGAGCAGCGGGTCCCGCAGCGGAACAGCGGCGGCGAGCCGCGGCCGACGCCGGCGTTCGCGCGCGCGATCCGCCGCGCCCTCGACCAGGGCAAGAACGGCGGCGCCCGGCAGGTCACCGGCATCCATGTTTTATACGCCATCCATCATGAGCCCGAATCCTTCGCCGCCCGCTACATGGAGAAGAACGGCCTGACGCCGCGGCGGGTCGCGAGCTGGATGGACACCGCGCAGGAGCAGCAGCATGTGCTGCAGCGGCGCCGCAGCGCGCTGCGCGGGCCGCGGCTCGAGGACCGCGCGGCCGAGCGCCGCGGCGGCGGCCTGCCGCATGAAGAGGGCGAGGACGAGGGCCTGGAGTCCAGCGCCCGCCTGCGCGATCTCGGCCTGACGGCTGAATTGACCAGCGCGGCCCGGGAGGGCAAGCTCGAGCGGCCCTGCGGGCGCGACGCGCTGCTGGACAGCGTGCTGCGGGTGCTGTGCCGGCGGTACAAGTCCAATCCGCTGCTGCTCGGCGCGCCCGGCGTGGGCAAGACCGCCGTCGTCCATGCGCTGGCGCATCGCATCGCCGGCGGCGATGTACCGCCGGCGCTGCAGGACATGGAGATCCTGGAGATCAGCATCGGCGGCCTGGTGGCGGGCACCAAGTACCGCGGCGATTTCGAGCAGCGTCTCAAGCGCCTGGTCGAGCACGTCGCGCAGCACAAGCGGGCGCTGGTCTTTCTCGATGAGTTCCACGCTCTCGCGGGCGCGGGTGCGGTGGCCGGCGGCGCGCTCGACGCCGCGAGCATCCTCAAGCCGTACCTGGCGAGCGGCAAGATGCGCTGCATCGGCGCGACCACCCATGCGGAGTTCGCGCGGCACCTGGCGAAGGACGCGAGCCTGCTGCGGCGCTTCCAGCGCATCGAGGTCCCCGAGCCGAGCGTCGCCGAGGCCGAGACGATCCTCACGACCTTCACGGAGCGGCTCGAGAACCATCACGGCCTGGCGATCGCGCCGGACGCGGTCCCCGCCGCGGTGCGCTTGGCGCAGCGCTTTTTGCCGCAGCGGCGCCTGCCGGACAAGGCCATCGACCTGCTGGACGAGGCCGGCGCGGCGGCCGCGCTCGCCGGATCCGACGCGCCCATCGACGCGGCGGCGCTGAGCCGGACGGTCGCGCGCATGTCGGGCAAGTCGGCGGCGGCGATCGAACGCGGCAGCAGCCGCAGCCTCAACCGCCTCGGGTCCGAGCTCAACCGCCGGGTCTTCGGGCAGGCCGACGCCCTGGCGGCCCTGACCAAGGCGGTCCGCCGCTCCAACCTGGGCGTGGGCGGGCTCGCCAAGCCGATTGGCTCATTCGTCTTCGCCGGCCCGACGGGGGTGGGCAAGACCGAGACCGCGCGGGCCTTGGCCGACGCCCTCGGCTACGACCTGGTGCGCTTCGACATGTCCGAGTACATGGAAGGTCACTCGGTCGCGCGCCTGATCGGCGCGCCGCCGGGCTATGTCGGCTACGAGCAGCGCGGGCTGCTGACCGAGCGGGTCGACCGCCAGCCGCACTGCGTGCTGCTGCTCGACGAGATCGAAAAGGCGCATGCCGACGTCTTCAACATGCTGCTGCAGGTCATGGACTACGGGCGCTTGACCGACACCATGGGCATCGCGACCGACTTCCGCCATGCGGTGCTGATCATGACCACCAACGCCGGGGCCGAGGCCTGGGACAAGCCGCCGCTGGGCTTCGCCGCCGGCGCGCCGGCGGGCGAGGAGCTCAGCGCCGTCGAGCGGCTGTTCGCGCCTGAGTTCCGCAACCGCCTCAGTGACGTGATTCGCTTCCTGCCGCTGGATGCGGCGGTCACCCGCAAGATCCTCGAGCTCGAGCTGCGGCGCCTGGCCGCGAGCCTGCTGGCCGAGCACGGCGTGCGGCTGGCGGTGCGCCCCGCCTTGAAGAAGAGGCTGCTGCGCGACGGCTTCTCCGCGTCCTTCGGCGCCCGGCCGCTGCAGCGGCTGATTGAGAGCGTTATCATCGACGGCGTGGCCGACGCGCACCTGCGCGGCGAGCTACGGCCCGGCGGCGACGTGGTCGCCGACCTCGCCGCGGACGGCGCGGCTAGCATCAGCTGCACCGGCGGCGGCGCGAAGAAGCGGCGGCGGGCCCGGCAAGCGGCCTCGGCGGCTAGCTAGGGAACCAGCGCGGCCGGCGGGCCGCGTCTTGCATTAACTAATAAAGCGAGCCCCGGCGCCACCGGGGAGCCCTCGGATCAGGAGGGGGGATGCGTGTCGCGGAATTCCTTCGCGAGCGTGGAGATCTGCAGGATCGAATCGGTGAACCACTTGGCGGTGCGCGGGTCCATATGCGCGCCGCGGCCCATCAGGCGGACGACGGCGTCCAGCCGGCGGCGGGCGTCCATGGTGTTGCGGAACTGGTCCACGAACTTCTCGGCGCGCAGCAAGGCGCTCTTGTCTTTGGTGTCCACGGCTTCCCACAGCATGCCGATGACTTCCTTGCGGCGGTCGACCAGCCGCTTGAGGGTGTTGGTCGCGAGCGAGGTGTCCCAGCGCTTCTTGGCGAACTTGTTCAGCTCCTCCAGCAGGCGCTCGCGGGCCTGCTCGTGCGGGTCGCCGCCAGCGGCGGCGGCGGCGGCGGGCGCGGCCTCCTCCTTCTTGGGCTCGGCCTTGGCCTCCTTCTTGGCGGCCTCGGCGGCGGCGGCGGCCTCGGCCTGGCTCTCCTTGGCGAGGCGCTGGGCCTCGGCGGCGGCGGCGGCGCGGGCCTCGACGTCCTTGCTGGCCTCGTCGCGGGCGCCCTTGAAGGCGTTCTCGATGGAGGCGAACAGCGCGGCGGCCTCCTTGTCGTTGGCGTCGACCTTGGGCTGCGCGCTGATGTACTTGGCGCATTCGATCGCGAGGGTGCAGCCCTTCTTGGCGATCTCATTGGCCTCGAGGAAGCCCTTCTCCATCTTCTTGGCGTCGGCGAGGTTCTTGACCACCAGCTTGGAGGCCTCGTCCGCCAGGCTCGAGGCCTTGATGGCGATCTCGCGCACGGCGGCGGCCTTGATCCGCGCCTCGCAGGCCTCGTGGCGGCCGATGAGGTGCTCCTTGCATGTGTCGGCGGTCTTCTTGGCCTCCTGGGCCATGGCCATCAGGGCCTCGTCCTCGGCGCCCTCGAGGTGCTCCTCGATGATCTCGACCGATTCCCGCAGCATGACGATGGCGGTGTCGGTACCGAGCGGCGCGCCGGAGATCTGCATGTGGGCGGCGGCGCTGCGCGAGGCCTCGGCGAGGGCGGCGGCGACCTCCTTGAGGGCGTTGACGGGGTTCTCCTCGGCCTCGACGGCGTGGTCGGCGATGGTGCGCAGGCGGGCGACGGCGTAGGTCTGGGCGACGTGGGCCTTGGCCTCGCCGAGGGCCTCGGCCTGCTCGAGGCCGTCGTGGGCGAGCGCGAGCGCCATGCCGGTCTGCTCGGCGGTGCGCGCCATCTTGATGTAGTCGGCGTAGTCCTTGATGTGCTGGACCTCATGCGCGAGGGCGAAGGCGTCGGCGGCGATGGCGCCGTATTCCATGATCTCGAGCGCGGCGATCTCGATGGCGGCCTTGTGCTTGCCGCGCTCGGCGGCGGCGCGGGCGCAGGCGGCGAAGTGTCCCAGGGCCTTCTTGGCCGAGGCCGAATCCTCCATCGGCGGGACGTCCGGGTCCTGCGGCAGCTTGAACAGCGGCGGCGCGCCCTTGCCGCGGGCGCGGCGGCAGTCGGCGCCGACGCCGGGGTCATGCTCGTGGCAAGACAGGTAGACCTCGGCGAAGCTGCCGCGGTTGCGGACGGCGTCCCACTCGGGGTGGTCGGCACCGAGGATGGCGCCGATCTTGGCCGCCTCCTCGTCTTTGAGGGCGAGATGCTTCTCGAGCCAGTCCTTGGTGATGAACTTGGTGTAGACGACGCCTTCGTCCATGGTTGCTGCCCGCCGGGTTAAGGAAGAAAAAATTCTACCTTAAGCGGCGGCGGCGATGGCGCCGCCGCCGAGGCAGTGGACCCCGTCATAGACCACCGCGGCCTGGCCCGGGGCGAGCGCCCACTGCGGGCTGGCGAACTCCAGCTCCGCCTCGGCGCCGTCCATGCGCCGCAGGGTGCATGGCACGGCCTCCTGGCGATGGCGGTAGCGGCAGGTGTATACCCAGCTGGTGCGCGGCGCCTCGCCGAGCCAGTGGCAGTCCGCGAGCCGGGCGCCGCGGGCGTAGAAGCCGGGGTGCTCGCGGCCGCGCGTCACGGTGACGGTGTTGGCCGCCATGTCCTTGGCGAGGACGTACCAGGGCTCGCCGGCGCCGCCAAGGCCGAGGCCGTGGCGCTGCCCGATGGTGTACAGCAGCGCGCCGCGATGCTGTCCGAGCTCGCGGCCGTCAGGATCGAGGATGGGCCCGGGGCGCAGCTCGACGTAGTCGCTGAGGAAGTCGCGCAGGCGGCGCTTGCCGATGAAGCAGATGCCCATGCTCTCGGGCCGCGCGGCGTTCGGCAGGCCGGCGTCGCGCGCGAGGGCGCGGACCTCGCGCTTGGCGAGGCCGCCGAGCGGGAACAGCACCTGGCCCAGGCGTTCCGGCGGCATGCGGTACAGGAAGTAGCTCTGGTCCTTGTCCTCGTCCTCGGCCTTGAGCAGGCCGGCGCCGCCCTCTGCGACGCGGGCGTAGTGCCCGGTGGCGAAGCGCTTGGCGCCGAGGGGGCCGAGGGCGTGCTCGGCGAAGGCGTCGAACTTGATCGCCGCGTTGCACCAGATGTCGGGGTTCGGCGTCAGGCCGCGGCGCAGCTCGGCGAGGAAGGCGGCGAAGACTCGCTCGCGGTAGGCGGCGGTGAAGTCGACCAGCTCGAGCTCGATGCCGATCGCGTCTGCCGCCGCCGCCGCCGCCGCCGCATCGGCCCCGGCCGGGCAGCTGCCGTCGGCGTCCTCCCAGCTGCGGATGAACACGCCGGTCACCTCGTGGCCAGCGCGCTTGAGCAGCAATGCGGCCACGGACGAATCGACGCCGCCGGACATGCCGACGGCGACCGGGCCCGGAGCGGACGAGTCAACCATGCGGTTAAATTTAAATCGAATCCCCCACCGCCGCCTTTTTTGCCCGCCTGCATGGACGCCGCCGCCCTCGCCGAGCGCAAGGCCGAAGCCCGGCGCGCGATGCGAATCCGGCTCGCCCGGCTGGACGGCCGCGAACGGGCGCAGCGCTCGGCCGCGATCGCGCGGCGGCTGGGTGAACTGGTGGCGGCAAGCGGGGACGGAGCGCTGGCGGCGTACTGGCCGCGGCCGGCCGAGCCGGACACGCGTCATTTGCTTATTTTTCTTAGCATGGCGCGTCGGTCGCTGCTGCTGCCCCGCGTCGCCGCCGAAGGGCGGCCGCTGGCATGGCACAAGATGTCGCCTTCATCCTTCAGGCTCAAGCCCGGATATCGTGGTCTGGCCGAGCCGCGCTTTGATTCTGCTAGCATCGCCGCGGCGGATATCCCGCTGATGCTAGTCCCGTCTATCTCGGTCGCCAGGTCCGGCGAGCGGCTCGGATCGGGGCGCGGTTTCTATGATATAACTTCGGCTGCCATGCGCTCGACTATTCTCATCGCCCCCTTGTTCTCATGCCAGCTCGTCGACGCCGTCCCGTGGGTGGAGCATGACTGCAGGATGGATGTGATGGTTACCGAGGACGAAGTGCTCGACCTGCGGCCGCGGGCATGACGGCCGCCGCTTACGAAAACTACAACCCGGTCCAGCTGTGGCTGGACGTGCAGCGCCGCCTGGAGGGCGAGACCAGCGCCCATTTGTTCCAGCGCTACGTGCTGCCGGTGCGCGTCGACGATTACCTGTCGCAGCAGGAGGGGTCGCTGGTGCTGCTGTGCCCGAGCGACGGCAGCCGCATTTGGCTTTCCGACCGCCTGCGCGGCCGCATCGAGGCGCTGGCCGCGGCGGCCGGGCTCCCCGGCGGCAGCGCGGTCGTCTACAAGGTCAGCGACCAGCCCGACCTGTTCTTCGCCGAGGACGAGCCCGCCCCGGCAGTCAGCGAGCCGCCGGCGCCGGCCACTGGCGCCGCTGGCGCCGACGCGGTCCACAAGCGCACCGGCCTGTCGCAGCGCTACACCTTCACGCGCTACTGCTCCGGCAGCAACAACGAGCTCGCGGTCGCGGCCGGGCGCAAGCTCGCCGCGGGCGAGGACGGCGTGGCAGCGGCCAGTCCGCTGCTGATCCACGGCCCGGTCGGCGTCGGCAAGACCCATCTCGCCCATGCGATCGGCAACCATCATCTCGAGCTGCGGCCGGGCGCGCAGCCACGCTGCGTATCGGCCGAGCAGTTCATGCGCGAGGTCCAGCGCGCCTTCACCAGCAACGGCATCCGCGGCTTCCGCCGCAAGTACCGCGGCTACAGCCTGCTGATCATCGACGACCTCCAGCAGCTGGGGCCGGAATCCAAGCAGACGGTCGCGCAGCTCGCCTCGCTGCTGAGCTACCGCGACGAGCACGGCCTGCCGACGGTGCTCACCTGCGACCGCGAGCTCGGCGCCTTGCGCGAGCGGCTGCCGCGCTCGTTGCTGTCCCGGCTGGAGGCCGGCCTGGCGGTACGCATCGGCCGGCCGGACCTGGAGACCCGCATGGCGATCCTGCGCTGCCAGGCGCAGGCGCTGGGGACCAAGACCCTGGGGGCGGCGCCGGCGCGCCTGCTGGCGACCGGGCTGCGCAGCAACTGCCGCGAGCTGATCGGGGCGCTGCGGCGGCTGCTGTTCGAGGCGGAGTTCCGCCAGACCGAGCCCAGCGCCGAACTGGCCCAGCGGGTGGTGCGCGACCTGGGCGCCACGCCGCGGCGGCTGAGCCTGCGCCGGATCATCGAGGCCTGCGCGGATTATTTCAAGGTGGCGGTCGACGCCTTGCTGTCGAAAAGCCGGGCCGCCGGGCTGGTGGTGGCGCGCCACGTCGCGATGTTCCTGTGCCGGGAGCTGACCCAGGAATCGCTGCCGGCCATCGGACGGGCCTTCGGCTGCCATCACACTAGCGTATTGCACGCAACGGGCAAGGTCGCCGCGCGTTTGGGCGAGGATGCGCAACTAGCCGCCGCCGTCGGCGAGCTGCGCCAGCAACTGGCTGGCTGAGCGCGCGGCCGCGCGGCCGAGTCTGCCTAGCCCGGGACAGCGTCGCTTCCAGCCGCTGCGGGAAGGCCTGTGGAAGGGCTGGGTGTCTGGTCCACAAAACTCAAACCGGCTAGGGTAACATGGGGCATATGATTCATGTCTCTGCCACCTTGATACTGGAAGCTTCCTACGGTACCCAGAAGCGGCGCCGAGCATCGAGTGCTTGCGGCCGATTGAAAAGGGCTGGAGCAGGGCGGGCGTCACACCACAAAACCCTGACTTGGTTTCCTAGAATCTGCCCCATGATTACGAAGATCCTGTCCCCAGCCACCACCTGGTGCGTGCTGAAGCCTTGGATCACCGGGTGCCATGGCTGGAGGCCGTCCTGGATCGCAGGGGGTCTTACGAACAATGGAGCAAGGGCGCCCCGTAGCTGGTGGGACAGGCTGGTTAGACATCCGCTCTCATGGCTGTTCTGTTTGATTCTGCATATAGTAGTCGAAAGTTTGGGGGAGAAAGATGTTTCTGAGCACATTTTTTCGGATTCATGGAGGGTCAAGGCCTCGCTGGAGGCAGCCATTACTGTTGATATATCTTATGGGACCTTGGCGCGGGACACATCTCAAGCCTGCGAAGACCACACAGGCACCTCCCAGCTTTGCGGCGCCTCTCAGGGCCTTCAGGCATCCTGCGACGGCAAAACAAACGGCCTCCTCTCACTGGATATGGAGCTTGGGAGCGGTCAACAATATCCCTGGGCTTTCCCCGGTCCTCCTGGCAATCCACCGCCTTTGCTCCGCTATCGCAAGCCTAAACTGCGCTCTTATGGCAATCAAGGGGCGGCGGAGAAGCGCCTCGCATTAGCGGTACAATGGCCACGCTTCGACTATCCCGGGCCTTGGGAGGGAAAGAGCCAGTCTGTGGTTATCCTGGAGCGCACTTATCGGGCTCGCAAAGGCACACGAAGGTATCGAGAATTGTGAGTTACCTGTCAGCGCTGCTGTCAGTATCGACGAAGCGGCGCCCAACTCACAGGCTACGCCAACCCTATCGACAGGGCTATGCACAGCATCCCAGCTGGCGGTTGCGGACCTTGCCCTGGTTATTCAGAAAGGCACAGGCCATACTAGTAGTTGTTTAATTAATCTAAGCGTAAAATATAATAGAATACCCTGTTGATTAGGAGCAAGCAAAACGATGTTTAAAGTTGGCAGCAACGCCTTCCGCGAGGCTCTCGGTCGGGTCGGCAAGGTCGTTGACAACAGCCCGCTGCATGAAATCCTCGGCAGCCTGCTGCTGGAGGTCGACGGCGACGAGCTGCGCTTGACCGGCTCGGACGGGCAGCTCGAGATCGCGACCAGCTGCAAGCTCAAGGGCGAGGCCAAGGAGGCCGCGGCGATCGCGGTCAAGGCCGCCAAGCTGAGCAACATCGTCCAGTACAGCCCGGCTAAGGACGACATCTCCTTCAAGGTCGAGAAGAACGCGGTCCGCCTCGGCGTCGGCCGTACCAAGTACGCCCTCAGCCTGCGCGACGGCAAGCAGTTTCCCAAGCTCGCTGCCGCCAAGAAGGCCGACTTCGAGGCGGAGCTCGCCAGCGCCGAGCTCGCGACCACGCTCAAGCGCATGCTGTCGGCAATCTCGACCATGACCCATCGCGTCAACCTCGCCGGCGCCTTTTTCGATTTCAAGGACAAGGGCCTGACCCTGGTCGCGACTGACGGGCACCGCATGGTGATCGAGGAGATCAGCGCCAAGGGCGCCTCCGAGGCGAGCTTCATCCTGCCGCGCAAGGCGGTCGCCGAGTTGATCCGCCTGCTCGACGCCGGCGCCGGCAAGAAGGTCAAGCTGCGCGCCGAGCGCAAGGGCGAGAGTTTCCGCCAGGCGGCCTTCGACCTGGGCGACGCCACCTTGACCGCGCAGCTGATTCCCGAGGAGTACCCGGCCTACGCCCGCGTCATCCCCGACAGCAAGACCAATTCCAGCAGCATCACCATCGACCGCGAGGGATTGCTCAACAGCGTCCGCCAGGTCTGCGCGGTCCACGACAAGCCCGGCGACGTCATCGAGTTCATCGCCAAGGACCAGGCGAGCTCGCTGGAGATCGTCGCCAAGGGCGGCAGCGAGGAGGACAGCGCCGAGCTCGACATCGGCCTCAGCGGCAAGGCCGACGCCATCCACTGCAAGCTCAACAGCACCTATGTCCAGGACATGCTGACCGCCTTCCAGGGCTTCGACAGCATCGACATGTCGTTCAAGAACGGCAAGGAGAAGCTGCTGTTCTGCCCGCATGGCAGCAAGACCGCCCTCAAGTACGTCGTAATGCCAGTGCGCTAGGGGCGTCCGCCCCGCGCTGGCCGTCCCGCTCCCTGGGACGGCCGCTCCAGCAACCATCCATGATCCAGCCGTTCCTTCCCACCCTCCGTCCCGCGCCCGCGGGCAACGCGTAGCGCATGGCCGCCCCGCGCAAGAAGAAAAAGACGCCGGCGTACGACGCCGAGCAGATCACGGTCCTCAAGGGCCTCGAGCCGGTGCGCAAGCGCCCGGGCATGTACATCGGGGACACTTCCGACGGCACCGGCCTGCACCACATGGTCCAGGAGGTCGTCGACAACTCGGTCGATGAGGCGCTCGAGGGCCACTGCGACCAGGTTACCATCACCCTGCTCGCCGACGGCGGCTGCGCGGTCGAGGACAACGGCCGCGGCATCCCGGTCAAGATGCACCAGACCGAGAAGCGCCCGACGCCGGAGGTGGTGATGACCATCCTGCATGCCGGCGGCAAGTTCAACAACGATTCCTACAAGGTCTCCGGCGGCCTGCACGGCGTCGGCGTCTCCTGCGTCAACGCGCTGTCCAAGCGGCTCGACCTCTTGATCCGCCGCGACGGCCACGAGCACACCATGGCGTTCGAGCGCGGCGCCGTCGTCGGCAAGCTGGCCAAGGGCGCCAAGACCAAGAAGACCGGCACCCGCATCGTCTTCTGGCCCGACACCGAGATCTTCGAGGGGGTCGAGTTCCACTTCGAGACCCTGGCGAAGCGGCTGCAGGAGCTGGCTTTCCTCAACAGCAACCTGCGCATCGACCTCGTCGACGAGCGCGGCGCCGAGCCCCGCAGCGAGAGCTACCACTACGAGGGCGGCCTGCGCGAGTTCGTCGGGCAGCGCGCCCAGGCGCACCGCGAGTACCAGGCGGTGCACGAGAAGATGTTCTACTGCCACAAGGAGCGCGACGGCATCGCGCTCGAAGTGGCGCTGCAGTGGGGCGCCGGCTACGTCGAGAACATCCGCTGCTACACCAACAACATCCCCCAGAGCGACGGCGGCACGCACCTGACCGGCCTGCGCGCGGCGCTGACCCGGGTGGTCAAGGGCTACATGGCGGAGCTGGCCAAGGCCTCCAAGTCGAAGAAGGCCGGCCCTGAGATCAGCGGCGAGGACATCCGCGAGGGCCTGCTGTGTGTGCTGGCGGTCAAGGTCCCCGATCCGAAGTTCTCCTCGCAGACCAAGGACAAGCTGGTCTCATCGGAGGTCCGGCCGGTGGTCGAGGAGCTGTTTGGCGAGGAGCTCGCTATTTTCCTGCAGGAGCGCCCGCGGGATGCGCAGGTCATCTGCGAGAAGATCACCTCGGCGGCGGCGGCGCGGCAGGCTGCGCGGCAGGCGCGCGAGAGCGCGCGCCGCAAGAGCGCGTTCGATTCGGGCGGCTTGCCCGGCAAGCTCGCCGACTGCCAGGAGCGCGATCCGGCCAAGTCGGAGATCTACCTGGTCGAGGGCGATTCGGCGGGCGGCTCGGCCAAGCAGGGCCGCGACCGCAGCTTCCAGGCGGTGCTGCCGCTGCGCGGCAAGATCCTCAACGTCGAGAAGTCGCGGCTGGACAAGATCGTCCAGTCGAAGGTGATCCAGGACCTGTACCAGGCACTGGGCGTGCCTCTGGTGGCGGACCGGCCCGGCGAGGACGAGGATGAGGATGGCGAGGATGACGCCGACGGCAACGGCCTGCCGGCTCCGCTCAAGGCGCTGCGCTACCATCGCATCATCATCATGACGGACGCCGACGTCGACGGCGCCCACATCGCGACCTTGCTGCTGACGGTGTTCTTCCGCCGCCTGCGGCCGTTGATCAAGAAGGGCTGCGTGTTCCTGGCGCTGCCGCCGTTGTACAAGGCGCGCATCGGCAAGCAGGAGCGCTACTTGCAGGACGACCGCGAGCTGAAGGACTTCCTCGCCGAGTACACGCTTGAGCACGCCAGCTTCAAGGCGCCGGGCGCCAAGAAGGCGGCCGGCAAGTTCGGGGCGTACTACAAATTGACGCAGCGGGCCGAGCAGGCGATCCAGCGCCAGGCCGTCAATCCCGCTAACCCGCTCGACGAGGAGGTGCTGCGCACGCTGCTAGCCCTGCCCGGGCAGCTGAAGGTGGACACGGCGGCGGCGGCGAAGAAAGCGGTCAAGCAGCTGGCGGCGGCCAACCCCTCCCTGCGCATCGAGGCGGGCACCGGCGAATTGCTGTGCCACCGCCGCATCTACGGCCAGGAGCGCCTGGTCTGCCGCCTCACCAAATCCTTCCTGGATTCGGAGGACTACAAGTGCCTGCGCCAGACGGCGGCGGCGCGCGCCGAGCTCGGCGAGGCCGGCGAAGTGTCGCTGGGCAACGATTCGCTGGAAGTGCGCAATCCGGCCGAGGCGGTCGCCTGGCTGCAGGACAAGGTGAGCAAGGCGGTCTACGTCCAGCGCTACAAGGGCTTGGGCGAGATGAACCCGCAGCAGCTGTGGGAGACGACGATGGATCCGCAGGCCCGGCGCTTGGTGCGCATCCGCATCGAGGACGAGGACGCGGCCGCTGATTTGTTCACGGACCTGATGGGCGCGGACGTCCAGCCACGCAAGGAATTCATCGCCAAGGGCGCACTGCAGGCCGAGATTGACCTGTAATCTAAGCGGCATCCGGCTGTCCCTGCCTTGGATGACAGCGTAGTTCCGGCGCCGGCTCGACAGCCAGCATAATACGCTCGCATGCCCAAGGCGGCGTTCGACCCCGCGGCGTTCATCTACGGCCTAGAGGAGAAGTGCCGCGACAGGAGCCTCCTTTTCCGGGGCCAGGACGAGGCCTACCAGCCCAAGGGTGTGCGTGCGGGAGAGTTGTGGGCCGAGTCCACCCTGCGCCGCGCCTTGCGCAAAGCTGGGATGTCCACCTCCAAGCGCAAGATCAATGAATGGGAGCGGCGGATTCTGGTCGGCGCACGCACCCGGTTGCCGCCGCACACCGCTGACGCCGAGGTGTGGGCCGCTCTGCGGCACGCCGGCGGCATGACCAACTCAATCGATTTCACCACGCGGCTGCTTGTCGCCCTGCGTTTTGCCGTCCAAGGGGTTTCGAGGAAGGGTGGCGCGATTTTTCTGCTCGAGGACGAGGGCCAGCCGCCCGAGCCCGCTTTGGGATATGACATTTTGGCGGCGTCAAGTACGTCTTTGTCCAACGGCGCTCGACTTGTTGAGAGCAGTCACACCAGCGAGCATCGCTTCCGGCCTCAGCGACAAGCGAGCATTTTTGTCAACGCCCCTGACGGCCGCATCAGCTTTCCCAAGCACACGGACATCATTGTCATACCCGGCAAGTACAAGACCGCGCTTCGAAACCACTTGGAAAGCTCGAAGCATCGTCTCACTCACCACAATCTATTTCCTGATTTGCACGGCCTTGTCGCCCTGGAATCGGTGTCGTGCCGCCAGCTAAGCCGAAAGGACTTCGCACGCATCTATGACAATCTCGAGAACTTGTTGCGGCATCGTGACTACCTGGTAGCGCAGGGTAAGGAGGATGCTCTGTACCTGCGCGGACAAGTGCATTATTTCCGCGGCGACTATGTCGAGGCTCTACGGGACTTCAGCCGAGCGACGCCACCTGCAAAGCCCGAGCCCGGCCGCGAGTTACGCTTATTTTTGAACAGCACCCGGATTTATCGAGGCGAGTACCAAAAGGCAATCGATGAGCTAGGCGCTATCCCGACAAAATCCCGCAAAGAGCTGGATCACTATCTACTCGCTGAAGCTCACTATCAACTGGCCCGAAAGACGCGAGACTTCCGTCAGGCACAGCGCAGCATAGATCTTGCCATCCAGAGCAATCCTTATCGACCGATATATTTCCGAGCCCAAATAGCCTATGAGACGGAGGCGGGAGATTATGACGAAGCCCGCACAGCAGCTATGGCTTACCACAGCGCGTTTCGAGACGACAGGACAGCGCATGCAATGCTTGAGGAAATCGAACGCCGCGAAGGACAAGCCCGGCGCAAATAGGATTTTCAATCTAGCAAGGTAGCAGGGCGCCACCGAGCACAGGCTGCATCAGTTGAAACAGTAAGGGGGCCTGCCGAACACGCTTCGACTGGGTTCCACCAAGCCGTGGAAAGGGCGCTCGATGGAGAACTTCCGCTTTTTCATGACCGCCGCATCGTACCAAGGGGCCGTGAGCGGGCGCTCTCGAGTTTTCTCCCCCACTTCCGTGCCCTCGAAGTACATCACGAAGTCGGGGTTGTTGACAGGATCTTTGGAGACCGGCTTGATCGCACATTCATCAATCAGGTAAGTCTTGCCCTCGTAGTAAAACTTCTCCTTGAGCAGGTTCTGGCTCGGCCGCAGGTCTATCGAAGCTCCGACAAAGCATGCCCGCCCATTTCTGGGCTTTTTCCGGGGGTTGAGGCAAATCCCGCCGAAGCCATATCCGTTCCGGTAGGCTTGGCCGCGCTTCAGGACTTTGTCGACCAGTTTGAGAATTTCGCGTGCGTCTGCCTGGCGGAGTACTGCCGCATAGACCGCTTCGATTGCGGCCCGAGTCTCCGGGGTCAGCCGCCAGAACTTGGTCTGCTGTGACATCTCGAAGACCATGGGGCTCGCCTCAGTCCAGTAAACCGCTTCTCCGCTGAGAATGGCATTGATGCTCTGTTCCATAACCGCATTCTAACTTAGTTTGTGTTTATATAAGAATATCTTGCCGAAACACAAGTCCGGCGCAAAGAGGATTTGAGCAAGGCCCGGAAGCCAGGCGACTGCTCAGGACCCGCGTGGAATGAAACAGTAAGGTGGTTTGCGGAAGATGTTTCGATTGGGCCGCACCGGGCCATGGAAAGGGCGCTCGATGGAGAACTTCCGCTTTTTCAGGGCCGCTGGGTCGTACCAAGGGGCCGTTAGCGGGCGCTCCCGCGTTTTCTCCCCCACTTCCTTGCCCTCGAAGTACATCACGAAATCAGGATTGTTGACAGGATCTTTGGAAACCGATTTGATCTCGCATTTGTCAATCAAATAGGTCTTGCCTTCATAGTAGAACTTTTCGTTGGCCATGCTCTGGCCCCGCCGCAGATCTTCTGAAGACCCGGCAAAGTACGTCCGCCCATTCCTGCTCTTTTTCCGGTGGTCAAGGCAAACCAGGCCGATGTCGTACCCCCTCCGGTAGGCTTGGCCGTATTTCAGGACTTTGTCGACCAGCTTGAGGGTCACGCGTGCGTCTGCCTGGCGGTCCACCGCCTCATAGACCGCTTCTACCGCGGCCCGGGTTTCCGGCGTCAGCCGCCAGTATCTGGTCCGTTGAGACATCTCAAAGACCATGGGATTGGCTTCAGCCCAGAAAATCTCTTCCCCGCTGAGGATTGCGCTGATGCTTTGCTCCATGACCATATTCTAATCTTGCCGCGACTCAAGTTCCTTGGCGCGCCGCTGTTTCACCCTGCGGGCTTGGCTGCCGACTCTCCTGGCTGGGCGGGTGCCGGTCCGGATTGAGCGCGAAGGTGCATGCGAACGCCACCAGCATGACGGGAATCATCATGGCGTAGCTGTAGTGCAGCCCGAAGGCCTCGCCGACATAGCCGATGGCCGGCGGCCCGATCAGGAACGAGAACGAGGCCATGACGCTGACGAAGGCGATGTTGCTTTTCGGCGGGTTGGTGGGCACCAGCCCGGCGGCGGTCATGGTCAGGGGGAAGCCGATGGAGACGCCGAAGCCGAGGCAGACGAAGCCGGCGTAGATCAGCGCGAGGTGGAAGCGCCCGGCGATCAGGACCAGCCCGACGATGCACAGCCCGACGAGAAAGCGCATCAGCCGCACCGGACCCCAGCGCTCGGTCATGACGTCGCCGGCGAAGCGCGCGACGCACAGGCTGCCGATGAAGGTCAGGTAGATCGAGCCGGCGGCGGCGGTGCTCCAGCCGGCATGCTCCTGCAGGAACAGCGTCGACCAGTCCGAGCCGATGCCCTCCACCATCGCCATGCAGATCAAAAAGACGCCCAGGCACAGCAGCACGCGGCCGATGCGGATGCGCCGCCGCGGATGGAACTCCTCGGCGTGCTGCGTGTCGCTGACGGCGGGCAGGCCGCGGACGATCAGCAGCGCGACAGGGATCGAGACCAGCGCGCAGCCGAGCAGGCCGGCGAAGACGCTGACCTCGAGCGCTCCGAGCGCCACGCCGAGCGCGCCGCCGCTGAGCTCGCCGAGGGTCCAAAAGCCGTGGGTGCGGCTCATGATGCGGCGGCCGACGATCTTTTCGGTGTCCGAGGCGTGGACGTTGAGCCCGATCTCGGTCAGGCCGAAGCTGATGCCGATGCCGACGCCGAGCATGAACAGCTGCGGCAGGCTGGTCGCGAGCCCGACGGGCACGACGCAGCAGCCGTACAGCGTGTAGCCCGCGAGCAGCAGGTGCCGGGTGCTGACGTGGCCGCGCAGGACGACGGCGATGATGAACATCGTCGCCATCGACGCCAGCGGCAGGCCCACCAGCGCCAGGCCCAGCTCGGCCTTGTCGAGCCCGGCGTTCTCCTTGATGTCCGGCAGCCGCACCAGCAGGTTGCCGAGCAGCACCGGCTGCAGCGCGAACAGCAGCCAGACGCCGGCCACCGGCGGCGGCCGCAAGGCGAGGGATACGGGCATGGAAGCGGGAGCGCCGGGCAAGGAAGCGGCGCTATTTTAGGAGGGCGGCGCTAGCGCAGGCGCAGGCCGTTGCCGGCGTCGAACAGCAGGGCGTCCTGGGGGTCGAACTCCAGGCGCACCTTGCCGCCGCTGGCGAGGTCCTCGTCGCCGGGGGCCTCGACCACCACGCGCTCGCCGGTCGGGGCGCTCAGGTAGTCGTAGGTCACGCCGCCGAGGTGCTCGCTGATCTCCAGCGTCAGCGCTCCCTCCTTGTCGGCGAGCGCGCGCAGCTGCTGCGGGCGCAGCCCGACCTCGAGCTTGCCGTCCGCTGGCTTGGCCTGCGGCGGCCGGAAGCGGGCGTCGCCGAGCCCGGGGACGGTCACCTCGCCGCCGGCTGCGGTGGCGGCGAAGAAGTTCATGGCGGGCGAGCCGATGAAGCCGGCGACGAAGCGGTTGTCCGGATCGCGGTACAGGTCGAGCGGCTTGCCCTGCTGTTCGACGACGCCCTCGCGCAAAACGACGATGCGATCGGCGAGCGTCATGGCCTCGACCTGGTCGTGGGTGACGTAGATCATGGTCGCGCCGATCTCTTTGTGCAGGCGGGCGATCTCGACGCGCATGCCCACGCGCAGCTCGGCGTCGAGGTTGCTCAGCGGCTCGTCGAAGAGGAACACCTTGGGCCCGCGGACGATGGCGCGGCCGATGGCGACGCGCTGGCGCTGGCCGCCGGACAGGGCCTTGGGCTTGCGCTCGAGATATTCCTCGAGCTGCAGGATGCCGGCGGCCTCGCGCACCTTGCGGTCGATCTCCTCGCGGGGGACCTTGGCCATGCGCAGGCCGAAGCCCATGTTCTCGGCGACGGTCATGTGGGGGTACAGCGCGTAGGACTGGAACACCATGGCGATGCCGCGGTCGGCGGGCTCGGCCTCGGTCACGTCGTCAGCGCCGATGCGGATGCGCCCGGCGGTGGTCTCCTCCAGCCCGGCGACCATGCGCAGCAGGGTGGACTTGCCGCAGCCCGACGGCCCGACGAAGACGCAGAACTCGCCCTCATCGACCTGCAGGTCGATGCCGTGGATGACTTCGGTGCCGCCGTATTTCTTGCGGACCTCGGCGAGCTCGACCCGGGCCAAGGCTAGGCCCCGCCGTCCGCCGCGCCAGCCAGCCTGCTTGCCGCCATAAGGCGGGATTCTAACCACAGGGATGCGTTTGCGGTAAAATTACCGCGTCTGATTTCCCCTGGGAGAGGAGAGCATCATGCGCAAAACATTCCTGGCCGCCGCGGTGGCGGCCGTCATCGGCTCGGCGGCCTCGGCCGCGACCGACCTGTCGCTGTGGTACCACGGCGCTGGCAACGAGACCGAGAAGGGCATCCTGACTTCGATCATCGACGATTTCAACGCCTCGCAGTCCGACTACCGGGTCGTGATCGAGGAGTTCCCGCAGGAGTCCTACAACGATTCGGTCTCAGCGGCCGCGCTGGCGGGCAACCTGCCCGACATCATCGACGTCGACGGCCCGATCATGCCTAACTGGGCCTGGTCCGGCTACCTGGCGCCGCTCGACCTGCCCCCGGCGACGCTCAACCGCATCCTGCCCGGCGCCATCGGACGCTGGAACGGCGAGGTGTACGCGGTCGGCCTGTGGGACGCGGCCTGCGCGATCTTCGCGCGCCGCAGCATGCTCAAAGAGCTCGGCATCCGCCGCCCGACGCTGCAGCGGCCCTGGACCCGCGACGAGTTCAACGGCATCCTGACCAAGATCAAGGCCTCCGGCAAGTACGACTACGCTTTCGACCCGGGCATGGCCTGGACCGGCGAGTGGTACCCCTACGCCTTCGGGCCGATGCTGCAGTCCGCCGGCGGGGATCTGTTCAACACCGCGACCAACCAGGCTGACGGCACGCTCAACAACGAGGCCGCCATCGAGTTCGGCGAGTGGTGGCAGTCGCTGTTCGCCAATGGCTTCGCGCCGGGCACCAGCCAGGACGGGGCTGACCGGGAGACCGGCTTCCTCGACGGCAAGTACGCCCTGCAGCTCAACGGCAACTGGGCGGCGGTGACCGCGCTGGAGAAGCTCGGCGACGACATGCTGTTCTTGCCGGCGGTCGACTTCGGCAACGGGCCCAAGATCGGAGCGGCCTCCTGGCAGTTTGCGGTCTCGGCCAACTCCAACAACAAGGACGGCGCGCGGGCTTTCATCGAGTTCGCGATCCAGGACCGTTACATGGCGCAGTTCTCCGACGGCATCGGCCTGATCCCGCCGACGGCCGAGTCCGCTGCCATGAGCGAGAAGTACCGTCCGGGCGGACCGCTCGAGGTCTTCTTCGAGCTTTCCGAGGCCCAAGCGACGCTGCGGGCGGTGACGCCGGGCTATGTGGTAGCCTCCAAGGAGTTCGAGAAGGCGATGGCGGACATCTCCAACGGCGCTGACGTCGCCGACGCGCTTGACGCCGCGGCCGACGCGATCGACGCGGATGTCCGGCAGAACAACGGCTATCGCTAGAGCGCGCACTGCCTCGCAGCAGCCCCGTCCGCGCCGCAGCGCGGGCGGGGCTTTTGTTTCGTTAGGTAACGGCCATGGCTAGGCCGGGAGCGCGGCGCGAGGCCCGCGTCGGCATCGCCATGGCGGCGCCGGCGACTGCGCTGCTGGTGCTGTTCCTGGTGCTGCCTTTCGCGCTGGGCTTCGTCTTCGCGCTCACCAACCAGCGTTTGTTCTCGCCCAATCCGGCGGAGTTCGTCGGGCTGCGCAATTTCGAGAACATGCTCTCGCTGGGTACGCTGACGCTCGAGCCCGAGCGCGACGAGTCCGGCGCGGTGCTGCTGGACGACGACGGCGAGCCGAAGTTCCCGCGGCTGCGGCGGTACACGCGCAACAATCCGGACTATCCCGAGCTCGACCGCATGCGCGAGTGGTTTCACTTCGACCTCGACGACGGCCGCCGCTGGTATGTGCTGGCGCGAGACGTGATCTTCATGAAGGCCTTGACGATCACGGTGACCTTCGTGGCGGTGGTGGCGCCGCTGCAGGCGACGCTGGCGCTGCTGCTGGCCTTGCTAATCAACCAGCCCTTGCGCGGCATCAACATCTACCGGACGATTTATTTCATGCCGACGGTGATCTCGATGGTGGTGGTGGCGATGCTGTGGCGCTTCATCTACGACGGCGAGAACGGTTTGCTCAACACCCTGCTCGGCTATCTCAGCTTCGGGCTGTTCGAGCCGGTCGACTGGCTCGGGCGTACCGACACGGTGCTCGGGGCGATCATCGCCATGTCGATCTGGCAGTCGGTGGGCTTTCACATGATCATCTGGCTGGCGGGCCTGCAGAACATCTCGCCGACGCTGTATGAGGCCGCCCGCATCGAGGGCGCCTCGCGCTGGCAGACCTTCCGCTTCGTCACCTGGCCGGGACTGCGCAACACCGCCATCCTGGTGATGGTGATCATCACCATGCAGGCCTTCACCTTGTATCCGCAGGTTGCGGTCATGACCAACGGCGGCCCGCTGGACGCCTCGCAGTCGCTGGTGTTCCAGATGGTCGAGCGCGGCTACGGCAAGCAGGACATCGCCGCGGGCTCGGCGCTGTCGGTGTTCCTGTTTGTGTTCGTGCTGTCGATCTCGCTGCTGCAGCGCTGGCTGGCGCGGGAGCGCGACTGAGCATGGACTCCCGGCGGCTGACGGCGGCCTCGCTGCTGATGCGGTACACCCTGCTGACCTGGATCGCGCTGGTGTTCGTCTTCCCCCTCATCTTCATGGTGATGTCCTCGCTGAAGCCGGACCTCGACCTGCTGCGCGACAGCAGCTCGATGCGGGCCTTTTTGCCGGTCGGCGACATCTCATTGGCGAACTACGCCGAGGCCTTCGAGCGCGCGCCGGTATTGCGCTTCATCTTCAACTCGGTCTTCATCACGGCGACGACCATGCTGCTGTCGCTGTTCCTGTGCTCGCTGGCGGCCTTCAGCTTCGTCTTCTTGCGCTGGCCCGGGCGGGCGGCGACGCTGTCCTTGATCCTGGCGACCTACATCCTGCCGTTCGAGGCGATCGCGATTCCCTTGCTGCTGATCGTCAACGAATTGCCCTGGCTCGGCCCCGACGGGATCACCTTCGGCTGGCTCAACTCCTACCATGTTCAGATCGTTCCCTTCATCGCCGATGCGCTGACGGTGTTCTTATTCACGCAGTACTTCCGCGATCTGCCGCGCGAGCTGGTCGAGGCCGCCCGCGTCGACGGCGCCAGCTGGTTCCAGGTCTACCTGCGGGTGGTGGTGCCGCTGGCGGGCCCGATCTTCGCGACCGCGGCCATCTTGAAGTTCCTGACCATGTACAACAACCAGTTCCTGTGGCCGATCATGGTGGCGCAGGTCGAGGAGTACCGCCCGATCATGGTGGGGCTGCTGTACTTCTTCCAGCTCAACGTCGCCTGGGGCGAGATCATGGCCTATCTGACCATCGTCACGGTCCCGGTACTGGCGTTCTACCTGGCGCTGCAGCGCTCCTTCATCGCCTCGGTGGCGAGCACCGGCGTCAAGGGCTGAGGGTGGCGCGCACCGTTTCCGCCGCGGCCGACCTCGCCGCGGGCGAGCAGCTGCAGCTGTGGGCGCGCGCAACCGGTTCCGGCGCTTCCTTGCGTATTCTCGACGCGGCCGGCGTGACGCTGTATGCGGTCGGGCAGTTATCTGAGCATTGCGAGCACCACCGCTTCGCCGCGACCGCCGCAGGTACCGTTACCATCGAGTGGACGCCGGGCCTGATTGAGTTCGGCTATGTATGCAGCTTCGTACCAGAGCGGGCCTTGCAGGACGGTGTGGCGGTGTGGGTGTTCGGTCCGGACGGTCTGGAGCGCCTGGCGGGCGCCGAGCTGGCCGCGCGGCTGCGCGCCGAGCCGGACCGTCCGCAGCTGCATTTCTCGCCGCCGCGGCAGTGGATGAACGATCCGAACGGCTTGAGCCGCATCGACGGCCGCTGGCATTTGTTCTATCAGTTCCATCCGGGCTCGACCGCGTGGGGCCCGATGCACTGGGGCCATGCGGTCAGCGACGATTTATTGACGTGGACCCATCTGCCGGTCTTTCTGCATCCGCAGCACGACTTGCCGCGGCTGGGCGCGAGCGGCGGGGCTTTTTCCGGCTCAGCCTGCGCGGGTCCCGACGGCCGCATGCATTTCTGCCACACCGAGCGGCTGCCGTGTTTCGACGAGAAGCGCGGCGTCCGCGAGGTCCAGCGCATCGTTGAGTCCTCCGACTTGCTGGAGGCGACGGCGGGCGCGACGGTACTGGCGGAGCGACCGCCGGGCGCGAGCCAGGACTTCCGCGATCCGAAACTGTGGTGGCACGAGCCGGCGGGCGAGTACCGCATGGTGGTCGGCAGCGCCCTCGACGGCGATCCGGCGGCGCTGCTGTATGGCTCGCCCGACCTGGCCGCCTGGCGCTACCTCGGCCCGCTGTGGCGCGCGCCGGCCTCTTGCCGCGAGGGCAGCGCCGACGCGGTCGAGTGCCCGGATTTCTTCGAGCTCGATGGCAAGTGGGTGCTGCTTTTCAGTTTGCACAACTACACCGATCCGGCGACCGGCCGCCGCAATCCGACCTGGGCGCTGGTGGGCGATTTCGAAGGCGACGTCTTCACGCCGAAGTCAGGGGAGCCGCAGGAGCTGGACTTTGGCGGCGATTACTACGCCATGCAAACCTGCGCGGGCGACGGCCGCCGCCTGGCCTTCGCGTGGCTGTACAACTGGACTGCGCCGCCGGTCGAGGGCGGCAATTATCGCGGCGAGCAGTCGCTGCCGCGCGAGCTGTTCTTGGCCGATGGCAAGGTGGGCATGCGCCCGGCGCGCGAGATCGATGAAAAGCTGCGCCGCTGTGAGCTGAAGCTGGATGCGGATGGCTGCACGCAGTTGGCCGATGCTCCGTTTGAAATACGCGTAACCGAGCTGCAAGGGAAGTGCGAGTTGATTGCCAGCGCTGGTGGAGCGGAAGCGTTCACGGTACGGGCTGACGCCGATGGCGTGGAGATCAGCCTGTCCGGCGACGCCAGTGGCGTCGTGAGCTATCGCGGCGCAGCCTCGAGCTTGCGCGAACTGCGTGTTTTCTACGACCGCGGCGTCATCGAGGTCTTCGCTGCTGGTGGCTGCTGCTGCGGCACCCGCCGCCTGCGGCCGGATGCGCCGGTGGACGCCTGCCGCCTGCGGGTGGACGGCGAGGCAATCGTTGAGGAGTTGGGTTTGCTAGCGGAGTGATGCTGCTGGCTCTCCGCCCATTCGTTTGCAGTGCTGGTGCCGTGCCTGACCGGAACGTAGCGGGTGTATTTCTTGGAATTGCCATTGCCTTCAAAGCGCTTGATGCTTCCTTTTGCAATCATCCGTTTGATCAATCTCGTGACCTCCAGCGTCTTGCTGTCATCCACTTTGAATCTATCGCGCAGTGATTCATTGCTCATGTAATCATTATTGATGAAACAGACCTCGCAATGCTGCAGGCATGCCAATTCCTTTTGCGAACCAGCCAACTCTTCATAAGGCAGCGGCTCCCGCATGATTGCTTCCGTGAGATCGCTGTCGACAACATATTCAATAGGCGCTGTCCCCGCTGCCTCAATCGCAAGTATGGCCTTGTCGATGCCAGTGCCGCGCTCTTCAGACAAGTTAAGCAGGCGCATAATCCGCATCAAGCTTGGATTTGGGGTCTTGAACTTACGAATCATTTCCGATTTCTTCAACGGAGGGGCCCCGGGGTTGGTGATTGAGATCCTGTTGCTGAAAATCTCGATCGATGCGCGTCCGTTGCGCGTGAAATCTTGATGAATGATGGCGTTGGCAAGCAGTTCACGCAAAGCCACCTCGGGGGTGAAATCATCATGCTTGCGAAACACTCCCCTGATCACTTGCTGATTGTCCATTTGGTTGAAAGCGAACCGCATCATCTCATCGAAACCCACTGCCCAGCCTTTGTCCCATTCCTCATCGCAAAGTATCGCACCGGCTTTGCCGGACCCTTTGTACTTGGTGAGCCTGACTCGCTTGTGGGCTAGTTCCGGCGCGCATTCCTCGATGCTGTGGGCCAGCAGCAAAACACCCATCCTGGTGATGTGATACCTGCCGTGCTTGGGCGCGGCGGCAACTAGCTTGGCCCGCTTCAGGTCCTCCAGAGCTTTGTCGACAGGCGCAGCCCGCTCCTCGCGCATGCGATAAAAGGAGGCTAAATCCAATAGATTGGCTACCCGTTCTGGAAGTACGTCCCGCACGGCAGGAACCTCCAGCCAAGAGCCTTGATCCTCGGCAAAAATCTGTTTGAGTTCGTCGGTGGACATCTCCTTAAGCTGATCGCCAATCCTGGTGTAATAGATGCCTTCGAACTTGTAGGGCGCTCCCCGAAGGCGCGACGGAATTATGACAACGACGACCTTTTGTCCCCGCACACGCTGCACGACTACATCTACGCGCAGTCCCGGGCCAACCCGGTCATGGACCATTTTCTCGTCATCCGCAGGCTTGTTGCTGGCGGACGTACCCACCACCTGTCGCGGAAGCTTGTCGGTTACGCCTAGGACTAGATAGCCGCCGCCGGCGTTGGCGATGCCGCAGCAGTACTTGCACAGACTGTCGCTGCTGAAATCATCTCGCGCCGCCTTGAATTCGAGGTCGGAGCTCTCGTGCTGCTCGAGCCATGCTTCGATGACGGCAGCTGTGATCTCCCTCTTGGCCAGAACTGGCAGATTCATAATCTGTAATTATATGCTAGCGGTTGCCACAACCATATCACTTTTAAGATATGTTTTTATGCTGAAAAGAGCGTTAATAGTCAAATTATTGAAAATAAGAAGCAATTGTTTTTACTGAATTTCATTTTTTAAAGGGGCTTGAAATGGCGGTTTGTGAAAATAAGAATTCAGAGCTAGTGAGAGAGAGCCACCTGGATCCGCCGCCCTTGCCAGCCTTGTTTCCAGCAACGCCACAGCCACCGATTTGAGGCCAGCATCCAGTGCTTAGCCGGTCCAGCCGCGGCTAAAGAGGGAAAGATGGGATTTGGTCAAGCAGGCCTTGCCACCCTTTTAAGCGTAGAATCTTGGTAATAACAAGCGAAATTAGCGTAAAATAAGCGACATGGCCGCTATCCTGGCCAGGACCTGGCTCAGGATCAGAAAAAAAAAGGGGGGGGGTAGAGCCTTGCAACCTCGCGTAGCCACTGCCTGCTTCGCTTTAATCATCCTGCTCGCCGCGGCTGTCGCGCCGGCGCAGCAGGCCAATTGGGTAGACCAGGGACGCGATGGCGTGTCCCAGACCAGTTATTTCCATTTGCCGAGCACGACGGACAGCTCGACTGGCATCTCGTTCCATCGCAGCCACCCCAGCTGCCGCTTCAACGACGTGCGGCTGGTGAATCCGCCGACGTGGCTGGAGATGATCAAGTACAACGGGGACGCCAAGGACGGCGACCCCGGCACTCGCTTCACGGTGCGCATGGAGCGAGGCCATGCCGACGACCGCAGCCTGCGCCTGTCGTTCAAGGCCGGCTCGACCATGCCGACTGGAGCGCACACCCTGTCCCTGGCGGCCGAGCGCCACCTGACGAGCCCGGGCTGCTTGGGCGTCGCCGCCGCGACCTTGTCGCTGGAGTACACGATTAGCATCTTCGACAACATCTCGTGGATGGCGCAGGGGCTGCAGGCATATTATAACGGCGCGATCTACCGCACCGATGAGCTGGGCGGACTGGCGCTGGACACGGGCTTGCGGCTGCATCGCCGGCCGAACCTTTGCTCGAAGGTCGACCTGTCTCTGGTCGGCGGTACCGAGGACTACCTGGAACTGCGCGCCTTTGAGGCGCAAAATGTTTTGTATCAAAGGCGGACAACGCCACCCTCTGGAGGAACTACGGTTACCAACGTGGTCCTCAACACCGGGCGGCCGCTGGGCGCAGGAGCCGCCAGGCTTACCAACCTGGTCATGGATCGCGACAGCCCGCGCGACAGCTACGTGCGCTTGTTTCACAAGGCGAGCGTCGCTGTGTCCGAGGCGCTCGAGATAACCGTCTCGGTTGCATTCGAGACCAGCCGGAGCTGCGGTTTCCCGGCGACGGTGCGCAAGCAAACGCTGGATTTCATGCGGCATCATGTTGCGCTTGCGCCAACCCAGTACCAAGCCACATGGAAGCTGGAATCCGAGAGCCTGACGCCGGACGGACCATTCAGCCCTGTGCGCATGAGAAGGTTCGGTTTAACGCCCACCGGCATTTTCTTAAATCGCTCTTCTTCCCTTTGCGTGGTTACAAATATTCAGCTGCTCAACCACACTGACAAATTCGATATCTACGCCTCCGCGGGCGCCGACGCACTTACAGAAAACCAAGGCGATCATGCAATCAAAAACAAAACCGGCCATGCCATTGCCTGGGTTATACCAGATGGCAAGGATCTGCCCGCTGCGGGTAGTGTCCTGCGGCTGTCTGTGCTCATGCGATCCAATCCCTTTCAATGCACTAACAACAACATCGCGCCCAGACAGACCCTGGCTTTCGCCTTGACCGTAGCCACGCCGGCGACGTGGGGTGTCCTGGCCGGCGATGTCACACGGCAGACGGGACTGCTCCAGCCGTCGGTGATCAGGGCGTCGGCCACACCGACGGACACCGGGGTGCGTTTCCACCGCGGCACCTCCGCATGCCCCTTAGTGGACATACTGATGCAACCCAATCCGCATTTGGAAATGCAACTGTACAACGGCAACACCGCGACTGGAGCGGGGGTCACCACAATAAACGGCGTGCGCATGCAGGTTGGCCATGCGGATGATCGTCTAGTGGGACTGCAGTTCCGGGAGCGAGCTACGGTGCCGAATGGCACGCTGACGGTCACGCTAGAGGCGAGCGCATCATCTGGCTGCGAGGCTGCGGACGAGCCGTGGCCGTTGACCTTAACCTACACGCTGACAGTGCAGGAGCGCTGGTCGTGGGAGACGCAGAGCCGGGACAACTTCGGCACTCAGCTGGAACTCTCGCGGGCGGACCTGGACGGGGCCGGCTTGGTGGCGACCGGCCTGCGGATCCATCGCGACTCCCATGCCTGCCAGAGCACCGACGTGGCGCTGGCGGCGGACGCGCCGTCGTACCTGTCGCTGCGGCGCTACACCGCCGCGGGCGCGACGGACGGCGACGCGGCGGCGACGCTGGCCGGCGTGAACATGTCGGGATCAGGGGCGAATGACCGCCATGTGCAGGTGATGATCGACGGCGGCACGCAGATCACGCCGGGCGCGACCGTGCTGGTCACGCTGACGGTCAGCCCGAACTCGTCCTGCACCGGCAACCTCCATCCGGAGGCGCAGCAGCTGGTCGGCAAGGTGCTGCCTGTCAATCCGGACGGCTGGGAGAGCATCGCCGGCGACGTGGCCTCGCGCCCGCGGATCCTGTTCCGGCCGTCGCAGCTGCGGGCGGCCGCCACGCCGACGGACACCGGGCTGCGCTTCCACCGCGGCACCGATTCGTGTCCGCTGGTGGATGTGGTGCTGCGGAACACCGATTATCTGCAGCTGCAGCGGTACACCCCCGCCGGCGCCGTGTCGGGCGCGGCGGGATCGTCCTTCACCAACGTGCGCATGGCGGCCGGCCATGCCAGCGACCGGCTGGTGGGCGTGCAGTTCAAGGCCGGCGTCCAGGTCCCGGCGACTAGCCTGACGCTGACGCTGGTGGCGCAGCCGGTGTCCTCCTGCGTCAATCCGCGCAAGCCGCGGCCGTTGACGATGTCTTACACGTTGGCGGTGGCGGAGCATTGGCCGTGGCGGCTCAAGCCGCAGGACAATCTAGGCATGGTGGTGAGCCTGGAGGTGGAGAACCTGGCGGTGTCCGGCCCGGTGGCGACCGGGCTGCGGCTGCATCGCGACATCCTGGTGTGCTCGAACTTCGACGTGGCGCTGGCGGCGGACGCGCCGAGTTACCTGAAGCTGCGCAAGTACCTGGGCAACGGCGCGACGGACGGCGCGGCGGCGCGGTCGCTGACGGGCGTGGACGTGTCCGGCGCGGGCGCGCTCGCCCGGCATGTGCGGGTGGCGATCGACGGCGGCACCAGCTTCACGGGCCTGACGACGGTGAGGGTTACGATGACGGTCGCGACCAACGCCTCCTGCGCGAGCGAATCGGGCGCGCCGTCGGCGCGCGCGCTGGTCGGCACGGTGGCGGTGTTCACGGCGAAGGAGGAGTGGAAGACCCTGGCTGGCGACGTGGCGCGGCGCGATACCGTGCTGTTCAACAGGGTTTACCTCACGGCGACCGACACCGGGCTGCGCTTCCACCGCGGTACCGACGCCTGCCCGGACGTGGACATCGCTCTGAGCTCGGTCGATCAGCTGCAGCTGCAGTTGTACAACTCCAGCGGCTCCGCGGTCGGCTCCGCGTCCGATTCCTTCACCAACGTGCGCATGAAGAGCAACGACACCAATGACCGGCTGGTGGGCGTGCTGTTCCCGGCCAATACGATCATCCCGTCAGGGACGGGGTCATCGACCCTGACGCTGACCGCGACTCCGAACGCGAGCTGCACCAACCCGGGCAAGCCCGATGATTTGGTGCTGACCTACACGCTGTACGTCGGCGACACCTGGCCGTGGCGGACGCAGGCCCGGGACAATTTCGGCACGACGGTGAGCATGGCGCAGCTGGCCCTGACCGGCACCAATCCCGTGCCGACCGGGCTGCGGATCCATCGCGATTCGCAAGACTGCCAGGGCACCGACGTGGATCTGGCGTCGGCGTCGCCGAGCTATCTGAAGCTGGGCAAGTACCGCGCCAACGGCACGGCGGACGGCGCGGCGGCGCGGTCGCTGGATGACGTGTATATGTTCGGCTCGGGCTCGGTCGACCGGCATGTGGAGGTGATGATCGACGGCACCACCAGCTTCACGGGCCTGACGACGCTGAAGGTCACGCTGACGGTGGCGCCCGGCCTCTGCGTGGCGTCGACCCTTCCGGATGATGAGACGCTGGTCGGCAACCTGGTGATGGTCCCGCCGGAGGCATGGGGAATCCTGAGCGGCGACGTGGCCGCGCTGGCGCGGACGAAGCTGTTCCAGCCGTCAGCGCTGCGGGCCGCTGCGTCGGCGTCGGACACCGGCCTGCGCATCCACCGCGGCACCGCGGCCTGTCCGGACGTCGATGTCGTGCTGCGGACTGCCCAGCATCTGGAGCTGCAGGGCTACGACGCATCAGGGATCGCGACTGGCTCGGCGAGCTCAGCCCTGCGCAACGTGCGCATGCAGTCCATCTCTCCCAACGACCGCCTGGTGGGCCTGCAGTTCAAGGCGGGCACCCAGGTGACGCCGGGCATGCTGACGGCGACGGTGGAGATGAGCGCGAACGCGTCCTGCACGCATGTGGCCGCGCCGGCGGGCCTGACGCTGACCTACACCCTCGCGGTGCTCGAGCACTGGCCGTGGCGGACGCAGCCGCAGGACAACATGAACTCGCCGGGCCAAGTTTCCCAGGGGGCGTTGACCGGGACCACTAATCCGGTGCAGGTCGGCCTGCGGCTGCATCGCGATACGCTGGCGTGCCAGAACGTCGATGTGGCGCTGGCGAGCAATGCGCCGTCGTACATGAAGATTGGCAAGTACCGCGCCAACGGCGCGTCCGACGGCGCGGTGGCGCGGTCGCTGACGGGCGTGAACATGTCCGGCTCAGGCGCGGACGACCGGCATGTGCGGGTGTCCTTCGACGGCGGCGCCAACGTGCAGGTGAACACGGACATCAAGATCACGATGACGCTCACGCCGAACGCTACGTCCTGTACGGGCGTGGGCCATCCGCCGGCGACGCAGCTGGTCGGGACGGTGATCGTCCGGCGGGGAGCGGCCTGGCTCGAGCTGAACGGCAATGTGGCGACGCTCAATCACACCATCTTGTTCCAGCCGTCGACGCTGCGGACGTCGACGACGCCGACGGATACCGGATTGCGCGTGCATCGCGGTACCTCGACCTGTCCGGATATCGACATCACGCTGCGGACGACCACCCACATGGAGATGCAGAAGTACACCGCCGCCGGCGTCAAGGACGGCGCGGCGTCGATAGCCTTCGCCACCTTGCGCATGGAGAACAACCACAACAGCGACCGGCGCGTCGGTTTGCAGTTCCGGTCGGGCGTCTCGATAGCGGCCGGCATGCTGACGGCGACAGTGGTGGTGAGCGCGACGCCGACCTGCGCCGCGGTCTATCCGGTGCCGCTGACGCTGGCCTACACGCTGGCGGTGCTGGAGTACTGGCCGTGGCGCAGCCAGGCACAGCATAACTTCGGGACCCAGGCGCGGTTCCCCCATCTGTCCTTGGGCGGAACGAATCCGACGCCGACTGGCCTGCGGCTGCATCGCGACGCGCGGGCGTGCCAGAGCATCGACGTGGCGCTGCATTCGGGCGCGCCGAGTTACCTGAAGCTGCGCAAGCACCAGGCCGACGGCACGGCGGACGGCGCCGCGGCGCGGTCGCTGAGCGGAGTGAACATGTCCGGCACGGGCGCGGCCGGCCGGCACGTGCGGGTGGCGATCGACAGCGGCAGCGGCCTGGCAGCGAACACCACGGTGATGGTGACGCTGACGGTCTCGCCCAATTCCTCCTGCGCGGGCGTGGGCCATCCGCCGGCGCAGCAGCTGGTCGGCACGGCGGTGGCGGTGCCGCCGGAGGACTGGAGCGTACTGGCCGGCGACATATCCGCGGCCGGCCGGCTGCTGTTCCCGCCATCACGGACCAGGTCGTCCAACACGGCGATCGACACCGGGCTGCGGCTGCATCGCGGCACCAACGCCTGTCCGGACGTGAACGTCACGTTGCGCAACACCATGCATCTGGAGCTGCGGCGGTATCAAGGCACCCGATCGACCGGCGACGCGGCGACATTCTTCACCAACGTGCGCATGCAAGCCGGCAACGCCAACGACCGGCGGATCGGGGTGCAGTTCCGGGCGGGGGCGCAGGTCCCGGCGGGCCCGGTGGAGCTGACGCTGGTGGCGGAGGCGAGCGCGTCCTGCACCGATGCGGCGAAGCCGCGGCCGTTGACGCTGTCGTACACGCTGTCAGCGCTGGAGAACTGGCCGTGGCGCAACCAGGCGCAGGACAATTTCGCGACGCGCGCGCAGATCGACGGCGCCGCCGTGCTGACTTCGGGCGCGGTCCCGACCGGCCTGCGGCTGCATCGCAACATCCTGGTGTGCTCGAGTTTTGACGTGGCGCTGGCGACGGGCACGCCGAGCTACGTGAAGCTGGGTAGTTACCGCGCCGACGGGACGGCGGACGGCGCGGCGGTGCGGTCGCTGGCGGGCGTGAACATGTCCGGCACGGGCGTGCTGGATCGCCATGTGCGGGTGACGTTCGACGGCGGGACGAGGTTCAGCGCCAGCGCCATCTTGCGCGTGACCTTGACGGTAGCGACCAACAGCTCCTGCGACAGCCAATCCGGCGCGCCGTCTGCGCAGGAGCTGGTCGCCGAGGTGGATGTGGTGCCGGCGCAGACGTGGAGCGCGCTGGCCGGCGAAGTGACGAGCCGCGACCGCATCCTGTTCAAGCCCACTCAAATCAGGGCAGCCAACTCAGCCACCGACACCGGACTGCGGCTGCATCGCGGCACTGCAGCCTGTCCGGATGTCGACATAACCTTGCGCAACACCACGCATCTGGAGCTGCGGAAATACAACGGCAGCGCTGCTGACGGCGCGGCGGCAACGTTCTTCAACAACATTCGCATGAAGGCCGGCGACGCCAACGACCGGCTGGTGGGCGTGCAGTTCCGGGCGGGGGCGACGCTGACGGCAGGTCCGTTTACGCTGACCTTGATCGCGCGCCCGACCTCGGCGTGTACGAACCGGGCCCGGCCGGGTCCGCTGACGCTGGCCTACACGCTGTCGGTGCTGGAGAACTGGCCGCAGCGCAACCAGAGCCAGGACAATCTCGGTACGCGGGCGCGGATTGCGGCGCTGTCGATAGAGGATGGGACCGGCGCGGTGCTGACCGGCTTGCGGCTGCATCGCAACATCCTGGTGTGCTCGAGCTTCGACGTGGCGCTGGCAAGCGGCACGCCGAGCTATGTGAAGCTGCGCAAGTACCAGACCAACGACACCGCGGATGGCGCAGCGGCGCGCTCCTTGACGGGCGTGGCCATGCTGGGCTCGGGCGCGGCCGACCGCCACGTGCGGATCGCGATCGACGGCGGGACGAGCTTCACGCAGCAGACGACCTTGCCCATCACGATGACCTTGTCGACCAACAGTTCCTGCAGCAGCCAGTCGGGCGCGCCGGCTTCGCATCAACTGGTCGGCACAGTGGAAGTGGTGCCGCCGGCGGCCTGGAGTGCGTTGAACGGCGATGTCGCCAATCGCGACCGCATCTTGTTCCGGCCGTCGGCGATCAGGGCGGCCAGCTCGGCGATCGACACCGGGCTGCGGCTGCATCGCGGCAACACAGCTTGCCGGGAAGTCGCGGTGATTCTGAACAACACCACGCACTTGGAGCTGCGGCAATACACCAGCAGCGCGGCGACGGGATCGGCGGCGACGTTCTTCCCCTTCGTTCACATGGAGAACAACCATGCCAGCGACCGGCGGGTGGGGGTGCAGTTCCGGGCGGGGGCGACGGTCTCGGCGGGCCCGCTGGAGTTGACGCTGGAGGTGGGGGCGAGCTCACTCTGCTCGCATATCGCGAAGCCGCGTCCGCTGACGCTGTCGTACACGCTGTCGGTACAGGAAGACTGGCCGCTGCGCAACCAAGGCCAGGACAACCTTGGCACGCAGGCCCAGCTGCCGGCCTTGTCGCTGAGCGGCGTGTCCGGCGCGGTGCCGACCGGCCTGCGCTTGCACCGCAACATCTTCGTATGCTCGAGCTTCGACGTGGCGCTGGCGAGCGGCACGCCGAGCTATGTGAAGCTGCGCAAGTACCAGACCAACGGCACGGCGGACGGCGCGGCGGCGCGGTCGCTGACGGGCGTGGCCATGCCGGGCTCGGGCGCGGCCGACCGGCATGTGCGGATCGCGATCGACGGCGGCACGAGCTTCACGCAGCGGACGACCTTGCCAGTGACGCTGACGATGTCGACCAACAGTTCCTGCGCGAGCCAATCGGGCGCGCCGGCTTCGCACCAGCTGGTCGGTACGGTGGTGGTGGTGCCGCCGGCGTCCTGGAGCGAGCTGGCCGGCGACGTGGACACGCTGGCGCAGACCTTGTTGTTCCAGCCGTCGGCGATCAGGGCGGCCAACTCGGCGACCGACACCGGCCTGCGGCTGCATCGCGGGACCGCGGCCTGCCCGAACGTGGACGTGACGCTGAACACCACCACGCACCTGGAGCTGCGGCAATACACCAGCAGCGCGGCGACGGGCTCGGCGGCGACCTTCTTCAACAACATCCGCATGCAGAACAACCATGCCAATGACCGGCGGGTGGGCGTGCAGTTCCGGGCGGGCGCGACGCTGACGGCGGGTCGGCTGACGTTGACGCTGATCGCGCGGGCGAACGCGTCCTGCACGGACCCGGCGAAGCCGCGTGACCTGACGGTGGCGTATGAGCTTGAGATTCGCGAGAACTGGCCGTGGCGCACGCAAGGCCAAGACAACCTCAGCACGCAGGCGCGGCTGGCCGTGCTGGCATTGAACTCGACCAATCCGGTGCTGACCGGACTGCGGCTGCATCGCGATTCGATAGCATGCCAGAGCACTGATGTGGCGCTGGCTTCGGATTCGCCGAGTTACCTGAAGCTGCGCAAGTACCAGGCCAACGGCACGGCGGACGGTTCAGCGGCGCGATCGCTGAGCGGCGTGAACATGTCCGGCTCGGGCGCGGCCGACCGCCACGTGCGGATCGCGATTGACGGCGGCACCAACATAGCGGCAGGAACCTTTTTGCGGGTGACGTTGACGGTCACGCGAAACTCCTCCTGCACGGGCCAGGGCCATCCGCCGGCGACGCAGCTGGTCGGTACGGTGGCGCTGGTGGCAGCCGAGGCTTGGGGCGCGTTGGCCGGCGACGTGGCCAACCGCGACCGCATCCTGTTCAAGCCGTCGCAGGTCAGGTCCTCCAACACGGCGACCGACACCGGGCTGCGCTTCCATCGCGGCACTTCGGTCTGCCCGGATGTGGACGTGACGCTGCGCAACACCACGCATCTGGAATTGCGGCAATACACTAGCAGTTCAGCGACCGGCTCGGCGAACACGTTCTTCCGCAACATCCGCATGCAGAACAACCATGCCAATGACCGGCGGGTGGGCGTGCAGTTCCGGGCGGGCGCGACGCTGACGCCGGGCCCGCTGACGCTGACATTGATCGCGGAAGCGAACGCATCCTGCACGAACCCGGCGAAGCCGGTGCCGTTGACGCAGGCGTACACGCTCTCGGTACAGGAAGACTGGCCGCTGCGCAACCAAGGCCAGGACAATCTCGGCACGCAGGCGCGGCTGCCTGCCTTGTCGCTGAGCGGCGTATCCGGCGCGGTGCCCACCGGCCTGCGCTTGCATCGCAACATCTTCGTGTGCTCGAGTTTCGACGTGGCGCTGGCGTCCGGCACTCCGAGCTACGTGAAGCTGCGCAAATACCAGACCAACGGCACGGCGGACGGCGCGGCGGCGCGATCCTTGACGGGCGTGGCCATGCCGGGCTCGGGAGCGGCCGACCGCCATGTGCGAATCGCGATCGACGGCGGGACGAGTTTCACGGGGTTGACGACCTTGCCAATCACGCTGACGATGTCGACCAACAGTTCCTGCGCGAGTCAGTCGGGCGCGCCGGCTTCGCACCAGCTGGTCGGTACGGTGGTGGTGGTGCCGCCGGCGTCCTGGAGCGAGCTGACTGGCGACGTGGATACGCTGGCGCAGACCTTGTTGTTCCAGCCGTCGGCGATCAGGGCGGCCAACTCGGCGACCGACACCGGGCTGCGGCTGCATCGCGGCACTTCAGCCTGTCCGAACGTCGATGTGACCTTGCGCAACACCACGCATCTGGAGCTGCGGCAATACACCAGCAGCGCGGCGACGGGCTCGGCGGCGACCTTCTTCAACAACATCCGCATGCAGAACAACCATGCCAACGACCGGCGGGTGGGCGTGCAGTTCCGGGCGGGCGCGACGCTGACGGCGGGCCGGCTGACGCTGACGCTGATCGCACGGGCGAACGCATCCTGCGCCGATGCGGCGAAGCCGCGCGACCTGACGGTGGCGTATGAGCTGGAGATTCGCGAGAACTGGCCGTGGCGGACGCAAGGCCAAGACAACCTCAGCACGCAGGCGCGGCTGGCCGTGCTGGCGTTGAACTCGACCGATCCGGTGCCGACCGGCCTGCGGGTGCATCGCGATTCGCTGGCGTGCCAGAGCACCGATGTGGCGCTGGCGTCGGGTTCGCCGGCATACATGAAGCTGCGGAAGTACCAGACCAACGGCACCGCGGACGGCTCAGCGGCGCGGTCGCTGAGCGGCGTGAACATGTCCGGCTCGGGCGCGGCCGACCGGCATGTGCGGGTGACCTTCGATGGCGGCACCGACCTGGCAGCGGGCACCAACTTGCAAATCACGCTTACGGTCACGCCGAACTCCTCCTGCACGGGCCAGGGCCATCCGCCGGCGACGCAGCTGGTCGGTACGGTGGCGCTGGTGGCAGCCGAGGCTTGGGTCGCGCTGGCCGGCGACGTGAACAATCGCGACCGCATCCTGTTCCGGCCATCGGCGATCAGGGCAGCCAGCTCGGCGACCGACATCGGGCTGCGCTTCCATCGCGGCACCTCGGTCTGCCCGGATGTGGACGTGACGCTGCGCAACACTACGCACCTGGAGCTGCGGCAATACACCAGCAGCGCGGCGACGGGATCGGCGGCGACCTTCTTCACCAACATCCGCATGCAGAACAACCATGCCAATGACCGGCGGGTGGGGGTGCAGTTCCGGGCGGGCGCGACGCTGACGCCGGGCCCGCTGACGCTGACATTGATCGCGGAAGCGAACGCATCCTGTACGAACCTGGCGAAGCCGCTGCCGTTGACGCAGGCGTACACGCTGTCGGTGCAGGAGCAATGGCCGCTGCGTAACCAAGATCAGGACAATCTCGGCACGCAGGCGCGGCTGCCGGCGCTGTCGCTCGAGGGCGTGTCCGGCGCGGTACCGACCGGCCTGCGTCTGCACCGCAACATCTTCGTGTGCGATAACTTCGACGTGGCGCTGGCGTCTGGTACGCCGAGTTACGTGAAGCTGCGCAAGTACCAGACCAACGGCACGGCCGACGGCGCGGCGGCGCGGTCGTTGACGGGCGTAGACATGTCCGGCTCGGGCGCGAATGACCGGCATGTGCGGATCGCGATCGACGGCGGCACGAGCTTCACGCAACAAACGACCTTGCCGATCACGCTGACGATGTCGACCAACAGCTCTTGCGCCAGCCAGTCGGGCGCGCCGGCTTCGCACCAGCTGGTCGGCACAGTGGTGGTGGTGCCGCCGGCGGCCTGGAGCGCGTTGAATGGCGACGTGGCGAATCGCGATCGCATCCTGTTCAAGCCGACGGAGATCAGAGCTTCCGGCTCGGGAATTGACACCGGCCTGCGTCTGCATCGCGGCACCTCGGCTTGTCCGAACGTGGATGTGACGCTGCACACCACCACGCACCTGGAGCTGCTGCAATACAGCAGCACCGGGTCGACGGGGGCGACATCGACGTTCTTCAACAACATCCGCATGCAGAACAACCATGCCCAAGACCGACGGGTGGGCGTGAAGTTCAATCCCGGAGAGACGGTCCCGGCGGGCCCGTTAACGCTGACGTTGATCGCGAGGGCGAACTCGTCCTGCACGGATCCGGCGAAGCCGCGTGATCTGACGCTGGCCTACACGCTGTCGGTGCTGGAGAACTGGCCGCTGCGCAACCAGGGCCAGGACAACCTCGGCACGCAGGCGCGGATGCCAGCGCTGTCGCTCGAGGGCGTGACCGGCGCAATTCCCACCGGCTTGCGTCTGCATCGCAACATTTTTGTGTGCTCGAGCTTCGACGTGGCGCTGGCGTCCGGCACTCCGAGCTACGTGAAACTGCGGAAATACCAGACCAACGGCACGGCGGATGGCGCGGCGGCGCGGTCGCTGAGCGCCGTGGCCATGCCAGGCTCAGGCGCGGCCGACCGCCACGTGCGGATCGCGATCGACGGCGGCACGAGCTTCACGCAGCAGACGACCTTGCCCATCACGATGACCATGTCGACCAACAGCTCCTGCGCCAGCCAGTCGGGCGCGCCGGTCTCGCATGAGTTGGTCGGCAGAGTGGTGATTGTGCCGCCGGCGGCCTGGAGCGCGCTGGCCGGCGACGTGCTTACGCGCCCCCGCATCCTGTTCCAGCCATCGGCGATCAGGTCGTCCAACACGGCGACCGACACCGGGCTGCGTCTCCATCGTGGTACTTCGGCCTGTCCGAACGTGGACGTTACGCTGCGCAACACCACGCACCTGGAGCTGCGGCAATACACCAGCAGTTCAGCGACGGGCTCGGCGGCGACGTTCTTCCGCAACATTCGCATGCAGAACAACCATGCCAATGACCGGCGGGTGGGCGTGCAGTTCCGGGCGGGCGCGACGCTGACAGCGGGTCCATACGCGCTGACATTGGTCGCGAGCGCGAACTCCTCCTGCGCCGATGCGGCGAAGCCGCGTCCCTTGACGCTGGCGTACACGCTTTCGGTGGAGAACGGCTGGCCGCTGCGCAACCAGGGCCAAGACAATCTCGGGACGCAGGCGCGGCTGCCGGCCTTGTCGCTGAGCGGCGTGTCCGGCGTGGTGCCCACTGGCCTGCGCCTGCATCGCAACATCTTCGTATGCGACAGCTTCGACGTGGCGCTGGCGAACGGCACCCCGAGTTACGTGAAGCTGCGCAAATACCAGACCAACGGCACGGCGGACGGCGCGGCGGCGCGATCGCTGACGGGCGTGGCCATGCCGGGCTCGGGCGCGAATGACCGGCATGTGAGGATCGCGATCGACGGCGGCACGAGCTTCACGCAACAAACAACCTTGCCGGTGACGCTGACGATGTCGACCAACAGTTCCTGCGCGAGCCAGTCGGGCGCGCCGGCTTCGCATCTGCTGGTGGGCACGGTGGTGGTGGTGCCGCCGGCGTCCTGGAGCGAGCTGGCCGGCGACGTGGACACGTTGGCGCAGACCCTGCTGTTCCAGCCGTCGCGGGTCCGCGCCTCCAACGCGGCGATTGATACCGGATTGCGGCTGCATCGCGGCACCGCGGCCTGCCCGAACGTCGATGTGACCTTGCGCAACACCATGCATCTGGAGCTGCGGCAATACACCAGCAGCGCGGCGACGGGATTGGCGGCGACCTTCTTCAACAACATTCGCATGGAGAACAACCATGCCAATGACCGGCGGGTGGGCGTGCAGTTCCGGGCGGGCGCGACGTTGACGGCGGGTCGGCTGACGCTGACATTGATCGCGCGGGCGAACGCATCCTGCGCCAATGCGGCGAAGCCGCGTGATCTGACGGTGGCGTATGAGCTGGAAATACGCGAGAACTGGCCGTGGCGGACGCGGGGCCAGGACAATCTCAGTACGGAAGCGAAGTTGGCTGTGGCGGCGTTGAACACGACTGGCGAGGTGCCGACCGGCCTGCGGGTGCATCGCGATTCGCTGGCGTGCCAGAGCACCGATGTGGCGCTGGCGTCGGGTTCGCCGGCATACATGAAGCTGCGCAAGTACCAGGCCAATGGCACGGCGGACGGCTCAGCGGCGCGCTCGCTGACAGGCGTGAACATGTCCGGCTCGGGCGCGGCCGACCGGCATGTGCGGGTGACCTTCGATGGCGGCACCAACCTGGCGGTGGACATAACCTTGATGGTGACGCTGACGGTCACGCGCAACGCCTCGGCCTGCTCGGGTTTCGGGCACCCGCCGGCGACGCAGCTGGTCGGCACGGTGGCGATGGTAGCGGCCGCAACCTGGAGCACGCTGCCTGGCGATGTTGCCAATCGCGACCGCATCCTGTTCCGGCCGTCGGCGGTCAGGTCGTCCAACTCAGCGACCGACACCGGGCTGCGCTTTCACCGCAGCACTACGGTTTGCCCGGACATCGACGTGACCTTGCGCAACACCACGCACCTGGAGCTGCGGCAATACACCAGCAGTTCGGCGACGGGATCGGCGGCGGCATTCTTCCGCAACATGCGCATGCAGAACAACCATGCCAATGACCGGCGGGTGGGCGTGCAGTTCCGGGCGGGCGCGACGCTGACGCCGGGCCCGCTGACGCTGACCTTGATCGCGGAGGCCAACTCTTCTTGCACCAACCCGGCCAAGCAGCTGCCGCTGACGCTGGCGTACACGCTGTCGGTGCAGGAGGACTGGCCGCTGCGCAACCAAGGCCAGGACAATCTCGGTACGCAGGCGCGGCTGCCGGCGCTGTCGCTAGAGGGCGTGACCGGTACGGTGCCGACCGGCTTGCAGCTGCACCGCAACATCTTCGTGTGCGATAACTTCGATGTGGCGTTGGCGAACGGCACGCCGAGCTACGTGAAGCTGCGGAAATACCAGGCCAACGGCAATGCGGACGGCGCGGCGGCGCGCTCGCTGACGGGCGTAGACATGTCCGGCTCGGGCTCGACCGACCGGCATGTGCGGATCGCGATCGACGGCGGCACGAGCTTCACGCAGCAGACGACCTTGCCGATCACGCTGACGATGTCGACCAACAGCTCTTGCGCCAGCCAGTCGGGCGCGCCGGCTTCGCATCAGCTGGTGGGCACGGTGGTGGTGGTGCCGCCGGCGGCTTGGAGCGCGTTGGCCGGCGACGTGGCCGCGCGCGACCGCATCCTGTTCAAGCCGACGCAGATCGAAGCTTCCAACTCAGCGACCGACACCGGGCTGCGGCTGCATCGCGGCACTTCAGCCTGTCCGAACGTCGATGTGACCTTGCGCAACACCACGCATCTGGAGCTGCGGCAATACACCAGCAGCGCAGCGACGGGCTCGGCGGCGACCTTCTTCAACAACATTCGCATGGAGAACAACCATGCCAATGACCGGCGGGTGGGCGTGCAGTTCCGGGCGGGCGCGACAGTGACGGCAGGGCCGTTCACGCTGACGCTGATCGCGCGGGCGAATGCGTCCTGCACGGACTCGGCGAAGCCGCGCGACCTGACGCTGGCCTACACGCTGTCGGTACTGGAGAACTGGCCGCAGCGCAACCAGGGTCAGGACAACCTCGGTACGCAGGCGCGGATGCCGGCGCTGTCGCTAGAGGGCGTGACCGGCGCGATACCCACCGGCTTGCGGCTGCACCGCAACATCTTCGTGTGCTCGAGCTTCGACGTGGCGCTGGCGTCCGGCACGCCGAGCTACGTGAAGCTGCGCAAGTACCAGACCAACGGCACGGCGGATGGCGCAGCGGCGCGGTCGCTGACGGGCGTGGCCATGCCGGGCTCGGGCGCGGCCGACCGCCACGTGCGGATCGCGATCGACGGCGGCACGAGCTTCACGCAGCAGACCACCTTGCCGATTACGATGACGATGTCGACCAACAGCTCCTGCGCCAGCCAGTCGGGCGCGCCGGTCTCGCACCAGCTGATTGGCACAGTAGTAGTGGTACCGCCGGCGGCCTGGAGCGCGCTGGCCGGCGACGTGCTCACGCGCCCCCGCATCCTGTTCAAGCCGACGCAGGTCAGGTCGTCCAACTCGGCGGTTGACACCGGGCTGCGCCTCCACCGCGGCACCTCGGCCTGTCCGAACGTGGATGTAACGCTGCGCAACACCACGCATCTGGAACTGCGTCAATACACCAGCAATTCGGCGACTGGTTCGGCGGCGACGTTCTTCCGCAACATCCGCATGCAGAACAACCATGCCAATGACCGGCGGGTGGGCGTGCAGTTCCGGGCGGGCGCGACGCTGACAGCGGGCGCGTTCGAGCTGACATTGATCGTGAGCGCGAACTCCTCCTGCGCCGATGCGGCGAAGCCGCGTCCGCTGACGCTGGCATACACGCTGTCGGTGCAGGAAGACTGGCCGCTGCGCAACCAGGGCCAGGACAATCTCGGGACGCAGGCGCGGATCGCAGCTCTGTCGCTGAGCGGCGGGTCCGGCGTGGTGCAGACTGGACTGCGGCTGCACCGCAACATCTTCGTGTGCGACAGTTTCGACGTGGCGTTGGCGAACGGCACTCCGAATTACGTGAAGCTGGGCAAATACCAGGCCAACGGCACGGCGGACGGCGCGGCGGCGCGGTCCTTGACGGGCGTGGCCATGCCGGGCTCGGGCGCGAATGACCGGCATGTGCGGATCGCGATCGACGCCGGCACGAGCTTCACGACCTTGACGACGCTGCGGGTGACGATGACCTTGGCGACCAACAGCTCTTGCGCCAGCCAGTCGGGCGCGCCAGCCTCGCATGAGCTGGTCGGCGCGGTGGAGATAGTCCCGCCGGCGGCCTGGAGCGCATTGGCCGGCGATGTGTCCTCTTTGGCGCGGACCCTGCTGTTCCAGCCGTCGACGATCAGGTCTTCCAACACAGCTAGCGACACCGGCCTGCGGCTGCATCGCGGGACCTCGGCCTGTCCGGACGTCGACGTGACCTTGCGCAACACCACGCATCTGGAGCTGCGGAAATACAACGGCAGCACGGCGGACGGATCGGCGGCGACATTCTTCACCGACATTCGCATGCAGCAAGGCGACTCCAATGACCGGCGGGTGGGCGTGCAGTTCCGGGCGGGGGCGACGCTGACGGCGGGCCGGCTGACGCTGACGCTGATCGCGCGCGCGAACACGTCATGCACCAATGCGGCGAAGCCGCGCGACCTGACGGTGGCGTATGAGCTGGAGATTCGCGAGAACTGGCCGTGGCGGACGCAAGGCCGCGACAATCTCGGCACGCAAGCGCAGGTGGCTTCGGTGGCGCTGGAGACGACCGGCCCGGTACCGACCGGCCTGCGGCTGCATCGCGATTCGCTGGCGTGCCAGAGCACCAACGTGGCGCTGGCGTCCAACGCGCCGAGTTACCTGAAGCTGCTCAAGTACCGGAGCAACGGCACCGTGGACGGCTCGGCGACCCGGTCGCAGACGGCCGTGAACATGTCCGGCTCGGGCGCCAACGACCGCTACATAGAGGTCGCGGTCGACGGCGGTACCTCCATAGCGGTGGACACCACCTTGGCGGTGACGATGACCATCAGGCCGAACTCCTCGTGCACCGGCCGGGGCCATCCGCCGGCGACGCAGGTGGTGGGCACGCTGGTCGTGGTCGAGGCCGCGCCCTGGAGCATGTTGACCGGCGACGTCGCCAATCGCGACCGCATCCTGTTCCGGCCGTCGGCGGTCAGGTCGTCTGGCTCGGCGACCGATACCGGCCTGCGCTTCCACCGCAGTACTACGGTCTGTCCGGACATCGATGTGACCCTGCGCAACACCGCGCATCTGGAGCTGCGGCAATACACCGGCAGTTCGGCGACGGGTTCGGCGGCGACATTCTTCCGCAACATGCGCATGCAGAACAATCATGCCAACGATCGTCTGGTAGGAGTGCAGTTCCGGGCAGGCGCGAATGTCCCGGCGGGTCCGCTGGCGCTAACGTTGATCGCGGAGGCGAATTCGTCTTGCACCAATCCGGCGAAGCAATTGCCGCTTACCCTGGCGTACACGCTGGAAGTGCGGGAAGACTGGCTGCTGCGCAACCAGGGCCAGGACAATCTCGGCACGCAGGCGCGGCTGCCGGCCTTGTCGCTGAGCGGCGCGACCGGCGTGGTGCCCACCGGCCTGCGGCTGCACCGCAACATCCTGGTGTGCTCGAGCTTCGATGTGGCGCTGGCGAACGGCACGCCGAATTACGTGAAATTGGGCAAATACCAGGCCAACGGCAACGCGGACGGCGCGGCGGCGCGGTCGCTGACGGGCGTGGCCATGCCGGGATCGGGCGCGGCCGACCGGCATGTGCGGGTGGCGATCGACGCCGGCACGAGCTTCACGACCTTGACGACGCTGCGGGTGACGATGACCTTAGCGACCAACAGCTCTTGCGCCAGCCAGTCGGGCGCGCCGGCTTCGCATGTGCTGGTCGGCACGGTGGCGGTGGTGCCGCCGGCGGCCTGGAGCGAGCTGGCGGGCGACGTGGACACGTTGGCGCAGACCCTGCTGTTCCAGCCGTCGACGATCAGGTCTTCCAACACAGCGAGCGACACCGGCCTGCGGCTGCATCGCGGCACCTCGGCCTGCCCGGACGTCGATGTGACCCTGCGCAACACCACGCATCTGGAGCTGCGGCAATACACGAGCAGCGCGGCGACGGGATCGGCGGCGACGTTCTTCACCAACATCCGCATGCAGAACAACCATGCCAATGACCGGCGGGTGGGCGTGCAGTTCCGGGCGGGCGCGACGCTGACGGCGGGCCGGCTGACGCTGACATTGATCGCGCGGGCGAACGCCTCCTGCACCGATGCGGCGAAGCCGCGCGATCTGACGGTGGCGTACGAATTGGAAGTGCGCGAGAACTGGCCGTGGCGGACGCAAAGGGAAGACAACCTGAGCACGCAAGCGCGGGTGGCTTCGATCGCGCTGGAGACCACCGGTCCGGTGCCGACCGGCTTGAGAGTGCAGCGCGATTCGCTGGCGTGCCAGAGCACCGACGTGGCGCTGGCATCGGGATCGCCGGCCTACATGAAGCTGCTCAAATACCGGAGCAACGGCACGGCGGACGGTTCCGAGGCGCGGACGCAGAGCGGCGTGAACATGTCTGGATCGGGTGCGAGCAACCGCTATGTAGGGGTCACGTTCGACGGCGGTACTAATATAGCGATTGACACCACCTTGCAGATCACGCTTACGGTCACGCCGAACTCCTCCTGCACGGGCCAGGGCCATCCGCCGGCGACGCAGGTGGTGGGCACGGTGGTCGTGGTCGAGGCCGAGCCCTGGAGCATCTTGACCGGCGACGTGGCCAACCGCGACCGGATCCTGTTCAAGCCGTCCCAGATCCAAGCGGGCGCGGCGACTGACACCGGCCTGCGCTTCCACCGCAGCACTTCGGTCTGTCCGGACATAGATGTGACGCTGCGCAACACCGCGCATCTGGAGCTGCGGCAATACACCGGCAGTTCGGCGACGGGTTCGGCGGCGGCGTTCTTCCGCAACGTGCGCATGCAGGCCAACCATGCCAACGACCGGCGGATTGGAGTGCAGTTCCGGGCGGGCGCGAACGTCCCGGCGGGCCCGCTGACGCTGACGTTGATCGCGGAGGCGAACTCTTCCTGCACCAATCCGGCCAAGCAGTTGCCGCTGACCCTGTCCTACACGCTGGAGGTACGGGAGAACTGGCCGCTGCGCAGCCAGAACCGGGACTCTCTCGGTACGCAGGCGCGGATCGCGGCGCTGTCGGTGGGCAGCGCGACCGAGCCGCTGCAGACCGGCTTGCGCTTGCACCGCAACATTTTCGTGTGCTCGGAGTTCGACGTGGCGCTGGCGGCGGGCGCGCCGGCGTACCTGAAGCTGGGCAAATACCAGGCCAACGGCACCGCGGACGGCGCGCCGGCGCGGTCGCTGACGGGCGTGGCCATGCCGGGATCGGGCGCGGCCGACCGCCACGTGCGAGTGGCGATCGACGGCGGCACGAGCTTTACGGCCCTGACGACCGTGCAGGTGACGATGACCCTGGCGACCAACAGCACCTGCGCGAGCCAGTCGGGCGCGCCGGCTTCCTATCAGTTGGTCGGCACGGTGGTGATAGTGCCGCCGCAGGCCTGGGGCGCGTTGGCGGGCGACGTGGCGGAGCGGGACGACACCTTGTTCCGGCCGACGCGGATTCGCGCCTCGAACGCGGCGATCGACACCGGCTTGCGCTTCCACCGCGGCACTTCGGTCTGCCCGGACGTCGATGTGACGCTGAACACCACGACGCACCTGGAGCTGCGCCAATACACCAGCAGCGCGGCGGACGGCGCGGCGGCGACGTTCTTCCGCAACGTGCGCATGCAGGCCAGCCACGCCAACGACCGGCGGGTGGGGGTGCAGTTCCGGGCGCGCGCGACGGTGACGCCGGGTCCGCTGACGCTGACGCTAGTGGCGCGGGCGGCTTCGAGCTGCACGGCGCTGAACGCGCCGGCGCCGCTGACCATGGCGTACACATTGGCGGCGCTGGAGAAATGGCCGTGGCGGATCCAGGGCCAGGACAGCTTCACCGCGCCGGCGAGCGTCTATCTCTCGGCCTTGGCGACGACGGGCGTAGTCCCGACCGGCCTGCGGGTGCACCGCAACTCGCCGGCGTGCTCGAGCGTCGACGTGGCGCTGGCGGCCGGCTCGCCGGCCTATCTGTCGCTGCAGCGCCACAGCGCGGCGGGTGTCGTTGACGGCGCGCCGGCGCGGTCGCTGACGGCGGTGAACATGGCGAGCACGGGCGCGGCCGCCCGGCATGCGCAGGTGATGATCGCGGGCGGGACCACCTTGACGACCGGCGCGACAGTGATGGTATCGCTGTCGATCGCGCCCAACGCCTCCTGCGCCGGTACCGAGGGCGTCCAGGATCTAGCGGACCTGGTCGGCAGCATCCTGGTCCTCGGCCGGGGCCAGGAGGAGATTACGCAGGAATCGATCCAGGCGGGCAACGCCATGGCGATGCGCATGATGGGGCTGGAGACCCTGGATGCGGTGCTGGCGCGCGGCGCGGCGGGCTCGGGCGCGGCGGCCACCGAGCAGCTGCTCGGCATGCTGGCGGCCAAGGAAGCCGGGCTGGAGAGCGGCGACATCGACCTGCGCGAGTTCCTTGCGGGCCAGAGCTTCGAGCTGGCGGCGCGGCCGGGCACCGCATCAGGCGCGGGCGCCGCGATATGGGGCCGCGCGGCCGCCTTCAAGACCGCCTCGACGGTGTCGGCTGCGACAGAGCTGGAAAGCGAATTGTTCAGCGCGCACTTTGGGGGCGACTACCGCTGGAGCAACGGCTTCGTGCTGGGGCTGGGCCTCGGCCGCCACGAGCTGGAGGGTACTTATAAGGAAGAGAGGGTTGCCGGCAGCTATCAGCTGGAGCTGGATCTGTACCAGCCGTATGCGGTGATGCCGCTGGGCCCGGCTGGCTGGCTGGCGGCCTACGGCAGCCAGGGCAGCGGCGAGATCATGCTGGCCGCGGCTGAGGACGGCGCGGAAGACACCATGCATGATGCCGACTATATAGGATGGGGCCTGGGCTGGCGCAACGACCTGGACGACCTGCGCATGCGCGCGAGCGCCAGCGGCGGCGACCTCGAAGCAGCTTTGGATGACGAGATGGCGTTGGATTCCAAGGCCGGCGTGGTGCGGCTGGGCGTGGCCTATGCGCCGAGCTTCGAAGCGATCCCGGTGCGGCCGGAGCTGGAGGCCGCATGGAGCAAGGACTGGGGCGACGCCCAGGTGGGGCAGCACTGGCTGTTGGGCCTGGGCCTGGAATACGCGGGCGACGGCCCGCTGCAGGCGCGCGTCGCTTACCAGCATGCGGTGGCGGGCGACGGCGACCTGGCGGGCCTGGAACTTGACTTCCGCTTCCTGCCCGGCCGCGGCGGCCTGGGCCCCTCCTTCGCTTTGCGCCCGGGCTACGGCCTGGCTACCGGCGCGGCGGTGTTCGATCAGGTTGCGCGGCCGTTCGCCTTTGACGGCGGCGATGATGATGGCGACCGGCGCCTGCGCGCTGAGATGGCCTGGGGCCTGCCGGTCAGCGGCGGGGTGTTGACGCCTTACAGCAACTTGAGTATTGACAGCGATCGCGACCAGCTCGGCGCAGGCCTGCGCCTGGGTACCGCCGCGGCCGGATCCTGGCAACTGGGCTGGCAGCGCGAGGACAGCAGCAGCCTGCGGCTGCAGCTGCGCATCGGCGACTAAAAGAACCCTTCAAGGCGCCTGCCGCGCCGCCTTGTTCCTGGGCAAAGTGGGATAAAATACGCCTATGGAAGGGCGTTTGATTCGCCATGAAAGGGGGGGGGGTAGCGCCCTTCTAAGCGGCCTGGCGGTTGCGGCCGCCTTGTTGCTGACGGGCGTGATGATGGCGCCGCAGGCGCATGCTCAGGTGCAGGTTGTCCTAGGAAACCTCCACAAGACAACGGCCGACAAGGTTCTCACTTATCCCTATGAGGCTGGCCTGACCGGCATCGCTTTCCATGTGACTACATGCGGCGCTCCATCCAACATTGTTCTGCAAACCCGCACCGACGATTTTGACCTGGTAAGTTATTTCGTCGTACAAGGCCAAATCGGCGTTCGAGAAGGCCGCGGCGACAGCCGAAATGCCGTCGGCCGCGTCCACTACCTGGAGCTAGTTGACGGCCGGGACAGCCTGCCGGACGGTCCTCTGACCGTTACGGTCAAAGTTTGCAACCAGGCGCCATCGGCCTACACCGTCACGGTGGCGACGTGGTACGACCAGGGCATGCACAGCGACCGGCCCGCCAGCCGCCACGTCCGAGACATTGCGCCTGGCCAAGACACCGGCATCGCCATTCATCGCAGCGCCAACACGTGTCGCTTCACCGACGTGCGGCTGGCGGCCGGCGCGCCGGCTTGGCTGGAGCTGCGCCGGCATCGCGCCGACGGCACCGCCGACGGCGACGCCGGGCAGCGTTTGACGGCGCGGATGGAGAAGGACCATGCCGACGACCGGCATGTGCGCGTGCGCTTCAAGGACGACGCCAGCATGGAGCCGGGCAGCTATGTGTTCTCGATCGTGATGGCGCGCACGGCGACCAGCGGCGCGGGATGCACCGCCGCGAGCGCGGCGGCGTACACGCTAGGCTACACCCTCAACATCAGTTTGGGAGCCAGCTGGGAACGTCAGGAATCCCTGAACAGCGACAGCGTCACAAGCCACAGTGCGGATGCTTTGGGCGGGCCGTTCGCATTGGCGATGGGCCCGCGCATCCACCGCAGCTCCTCTTCATGCCGGTGGACGGACGCGAGCCTGGTGGCCGGCGGCTCGTTCTTGGCTATGCAGCGCTACGCCACAACGGGCAACGAAGCGGTTGGCGCGCCGGCGACCAGCGTGACCGACGTGCGCATGCAGCGCGGCTCTCCGGGCGATCGATATCTCGGCTTGATCTATCGCCGGAATACGCCAGTGCCAGCGGGGACGGTGACCGCGGCGGTGGAACTCAAGCCGGCCGCGCGCTGCGCGAATTACGTCGGCATCCCCGGGCCGCTGACGCTGAGCTTCACCGCCACGATCGGCGCGGCAGCTGCCAACACGGAGCCCTGGATCATCAAGACCGGCTTCGCGAGCTCGGCGCCGACCATCTCGGTCTTCAGCCCGGCCAGCATCCACACGTCCCGCACATATAGGGAAATACATACCGGCATCTTCATCGGCCGGCGCACGGCGACTTGCAACGATTATTCCTACAACCTGCTCAATCACCGCGATCTGTTCGAAGTCGGATACTATCCACTTCACACAGGCTACCAAGACAATATTCAACCCGACGATTCGTTTAGCCGGAATCGCTCCTTCAATTTCGGTGACAACGATGGAGGCTTCGGCCTGCAGTTCGAGGCCGGCGCGCAGCCGGAGCCGAACACCACCATCACCCTGCATGTGGCGCTGGGCAGGTTTAGATGCGGCAGCCCCGCGCTGACCACGCTGTCGTACACCATGACCATTGGCCCGGCGGCGCCCTGGGGAACCTTGGCGAACAATGTCGCGACGGTGACCACGCTGTTCAGGCCCACGCAGCTGGCGGCCGCCGCGTCGGCGACCGACACCGGCATCCGCTTCAACCGCGGCGTGGCGACGAGCATCTGCACGAACGTGGACGTGGAGCTGGCGAGCGGCAGCCGCACCCATGTGGAACTGCAGAAGTACAACGGGACGGCGGCCGACGGCGCGGCGGCGGTTTCGTTCGGGGGCCTGACCATGCATGCGGGCGCGACGGGCAATCCGGTGGGCCTGCAGTTCAAGGCGGGCGCGTCGGTGCCGGCCGGCGTCCTGACGGTGGCGGTGATCGCCAAGCCCGCCGGCAGCTGCGATCATGCGGAAGAGCCAATCCCGCTGACGGTGAATTATGAGCTGGTGGTGGGCGAGCGGCAGCCGTGGCAGGTGCACGATCTCGACAGCATGGGACGGGTGGTACTGCTCGACGGCTTTGCGGCGCAAAGGAGCGCGGCCGACTCCGGCCTGCGGGTGCACCGCAAGCTGAGCGGCTGCAGCTCCATGGATGTGTCGCTGCCAGACGACGCGCCTGATTGGGCGATGCTGCAGCAGCATGGCCCGAGCGGCCCGGTCGGCGCGCGCGCGCGGACCCAGGCGGCGGTGCCGATGGCGGGCTCGGGCGCGGCCGGCGACCGGCATGTGCGGCTGATGATCGTGCCGTCGGGGACGCCCCTGCCGGATGCGCGGCTGACGATGGGCGTCGCGGTGGCGGCCAACGCATCATGCGGGGCCGGCAGCGACATTCCGGCGCCGCAGATGCTGTCGGGCGTGGTGGTGTTTGACACCCAAGGCGTGGGCACGGAGCAGGCGATCCAGGCGGGCGCTTCGGCGGCGGTACGGGCAATCGGCTTGGAAACCCTGGACGCGGTCATGGCGCGGCCGGACGCCGTGGCCGGATCATGGTCCAGCGAGCTGCTCGGCTTGATGCACGCGCACGAGGCCGAGCTCGAGCGCGGCGAGTTCGAGCTGCGGGACCTGGCGGGCGAGGAGTTCGCGCTGGCTTTGTCGAACAGTCCGACCGGCTTGCCGGCGGGCCTGGCCCTGTGGGGACGTTTCGCTGCCTACGATGTCGGCAATGAGATCGAAGGCGGCGCGCGCTCGGACAATGAATTGTTCAGCGCGAGCTTCGGCCTCGACTACCGCCTGCGCGCGGGCATGATGCTCGGCCTGGGCTATGGCCACCACGAGATCGACGGCAGCTACGCTGCCAGCTCGGCCAGCGGCATTTACCAGCTGGATCTGGATTTGTACCAGCCGTACGTCGTCGGCTCGATCGGTCCGGGGCTGCTGGCCGCCTTCGCGAGCCAGGGCTCGGGCGACCTGGTGATGCACAGCCACGACGGCATCGCGCTGGCGCCGAGCGAGGCCGACTACCAAGGCTGGGGCCTGGGCTGGAGCAGCGCGGTCGAGCGCTGGGACCTGCTGCTGCGCGCGGGCGCCAGCACGGGCGAGCTCGACGTCGAGGATGAGACTTTGACGCTGGATACCGAAGCGGGCGCGGCGCGCCTGGCGGTGGCCTACGCGCCGCAGCGGGATTTGATCAACCATCTGCCCTTTCGTGCCGAGCTCGAGGTGGCCTGGGAGGACAACTGGGGCGATGTCGCGACCGACGCGAGCTGGCTGCTGGGCGCGGCCTTCGAGTACTCCGGCGCCGGGCCCATGCATGCGCGGGCGGCCTACCGCCGGGCGATTGCGGGCGACGGCGACCTGTCCGGCCTGGAGTTCGACTTCCAGGTCGATCCGGCCCGCGGCGGCCTGGGTCCGTCCTTCGCCTTGCGCCCGGGCTATGGCTTGGAAACGGGCACTGACTTGTTCGCGCAAGCGGCGCGGCCGACTTCCTTTACCGCCGGCGCCGACCGCGGCCGGCGCCTGCGCGCCGAGATGGCTTGGGGCCTGCCGGTCAGCGGCGGGGTGCTGACGCCCTATGGCGACTGGAGCATGAACGACGCGAGCACGCAGCGCCAACAACTGGGCCTGCGCCTGGGCACCGGCGCCTATGGCGATTGGAACTTGGGCTGGCGCAGCGCCGACAGCGCCGCTGACGAGCTGCATCTGGAACTGCGCATCGGCGACTAGCAAGCGGCAGCGAGCGGGTTGCCTGCGTCGTTCTCAAGAGGTTAAGTAGTATTTAGTGGCAGACAATCTGCCGCTGCAAGATAGCGGTTTGAGCTAAACAGGCTTACGATGACTTGGCCGAGCTTCTCGGCCTGCGCAACATCGATTCTGCTCCTTCAATTTTTCTTGCGCTTGCGCCGGGCTTTGAAGTATTGGAAGAAGGAGGGGATGGCAGCCCGTACCTTAGCGTCGTTCGTAAACCATACCAAGCTGTTGTCTAGCAGCAGATTGAAAATCTTGCGCGCCTCTTCGGAACTCATGCCATCATTGGTGGCCGCCAGCTCCGCGGCAACCTCTTCGGGCGGCAATGGCGGATCCTCATCTTCCACGATAGCCACTACCTGGCTGGCGTAGTCCAATGCGTCTGCGTCTGCGATCTTCTCGTAAACGCTGTGATAGTAAATTTGGCGCTCCTTCTGCATGGCGGCCTCGGCGCCCTGCGCCAGGGCCAGGTCGACTTCATTGCGCTTGGCTTTCCGCATGGCCTTCCACACTTCCCTGCCCGCCAGCTGGATGAAGTAAGGATAGTTGTCAGTCCAGCCCGCCATCAAATCAAGCGCCTCGTCCGCCACCTTCACGCCATTGTCCAGCAGCGGCTTGCTCAGTGCTTCGCGCACCGCCTCGTCGCTGAGCTGATGGATGTATATCGATTGGCAGCGATTGATGAAGGAGGCGTCGGCCTGGTGCAATCTCCCGTCGAGCGCTGGAGTACCGGCTATCATCACCGCCAAAGGCCGCTTTAGCATGAGCATCTGCTGGCACGCCTGCAGCAAGTCCCCGAGGGACGTAACATCGTAGTGCATCGCCTCGTCCAGCAGCAGCAGCACGGGTTTCCTGCGCAGCAGCTGCTGCAACACTCGCGCAATCGTCCGCTTCTCGTAATGCTTCCGCCGCGCGGTAAAGATGGACAGGCTAAACTGGTAGAAAGCGTTCAGCCACAGCAATGCGTGCTCGCGGATGTCCATGCCATCAAGCAAGCCGTTGATGATGTCGCTGTCCGGGTTCAAGTTGCGCAGCCTGGCGATGTTAACCACGTGGATGCCTTGTTGCCGCGCTTCGACGCCAGCCACACCTAGCAGCGTCGTTTTGCCCGCCCCGCGCGGGCCGACAATCTTGATGGGCGTGAGCGGAGAACGCTCCAGGCCGCCGCCGACCAGAGGCTTGGCGATCAAACGCAGGGTCTCGCTGATTATGTCCCGCTGCTCTTCCCGTCCCGCCAAATGCGGGGGTTCGAGCGCTGTGCCCGGAACAAACGGGTTTTCGACAGACCCCATGATTTGTATTTTACCCTTGCAAGAGGCGGAAAAAGCAAAAACAGGGGCTCCATGCTTGGCTTGGAGCGCTGCCAGCCCATCTTGGCCTGGTCCTCAATCAACGTTGCGCTCAGGCAACAACAATGCCGAGCATGCCCGCCTGCGGACAGGCTCCCTGCCAGGCATGCTTTAAAATCTCCGCATGGCCGGCCTGCGTGCGTCCTTGTCCAAGTTGGTCCGCGCCGCCCTGGCGCTGGCCGTTGGCGCTATTGCCGCCGGTGCCCATGCGCAGTGGCAGACGCTGACCCAGGACAACATGAACACGGCGTCCTCGCTGGATCTGCTGGCGCTGCAGGCGGCGGGACCTGCGCCGACGGGCCTGATCGTACACCGCAAGACCAACAGCTGTACGAGCATTGACGTGGAGCTGGCGGCTAACGCGCCGGCGATGTTGCGGCTGCGGCAGTACCGCGGCGACCAACCCGAGGGCAGTGCGGAGCGCTCGCTGCAGGGCGTGTCGATGACCGGCGTGGAAGCGACGGACCGCCATGTGCGGGTGATGATCGCCAGCGGCGCTTCCCTGACGGTGGGCGCGACGGTGTTCGCGACCCTGACGGTGAAGGCGAACTCGACCTGCACTGGCTCGCAGCCGGCGGAGCAGCAGGTGACGGGCCGGGTGGTCGTGACCGGCACCGGCCTGGCGACCCAAGAGGCGGCCCAGGCGAGCAACGCCACCGCGCTGCGGCGCATCGGCACCGAGACGCTGGATGCCATCATGCTGCGCATGGACGCGGTGGCCGATGCTTCCGCCGCCACTGACCTGCGCGGCTTGGCCGCCATCCAGGCGCGGGATTCGCAGGAAGGCTTCGACCTGCGCGACCTGGCCGGCCAGGACTTCGTGCTGGGTCTGAACCAGCGCGCCAGCGACGGGCCCTTGAAGGCGGGCAACCTGGCGTTGTGGGGACGTTTCGGCCTCTATGCCCTGGATGCGGTCACTGACGGCGGCGTCAAGCATGACAGCGACCAGCTCAGCGCGAGCTTCGGCCTCGATTACCGCTTTCGCGACGACATGCTGCTGGGCTTTGGCTACGGCCACCACGGTTTCGAAGGCGGCTACGCCGGCCATCGCGAGGTCGCGGGCGACTACGTCTTGGATGTCAACGTGCTGCAGCCGTATGTGGTCGGGCGCTTCGGACCGCCGGGCTGGCTGGCGGCGTACGCCAGCATGGGCAAGGGCGAGATGCGGGTGAGCAACGGCGACGGCCTGCCGGCTGGCGAGTACGAGGTCGATTACAGCGGCTGGGGCTTCGGCTGGCGGCATGAGCTGCGGCAGGGCCTGCGCCTGCGCGCCGGCGCGAGCGGCGGCGAGCTGGACGCGGAGGATGGCGAGTTGTACCTGGATGTGGCGGCTGGCGCCGCGCAGCTGGCGGTCGGCTATGCGGTTAGGGCCGAGCTGATCAAAGGCGCTGAGCTGCATCCGGTGATTGAGGTCGCCTGGGTGGATAAGTGGGGCGACGCGGCCACCGAGGCCACCTGGCTGTTCGCGGCCGCATTCGAGTATGCTGGCGAGGGTCCGATGCATATCCGGGCGGGCTATCGCCGGGCGATGGCCGGCGATGCCCTGTCCGGCGCTGAGATCGACGCGCGGATCGCGCCCGCTCGCGGCGGCCTGGGTCCGTCCCTGGCGCTGCGGCCCAGCTACGGCCTGCCGCGGGGGGATGAGTTGCTGCCTGATGCATCCGTCCTGTCCTTGCCGTCAGCTGCCGGGTACCGCGGCGTACGTCTGGACGCTGAGTTCGTCTGGGGCCTGCCAGTCAACGGCGGGGTCGCCACGCCGTACAGCGAATGGAGCTTGGATGCGGATCAGGGCCATGCGGGTGGCCTGGGCTTGCGCTTGGGTACCGGCGCGTATGGCGATTGGGATTTGGGCTGGCGCCGCACAGTTAGCGCCACCGACGAGCTGCATCTGGAATTGCGCATCGGCGACTAGGATTGGCCGGCGGGCTCCGGCTTCGGCGGTTTCCTGTATTGTAAAATGGCTTGAGATGGCCGCAGGATTCTTGGATGAAAGGGGGGGGGTAGCGGCCCTCTAGGGCGTTGGCGCCCAGCCCTGGCGGCGCTGGCTTGCATGCTGGCTTGCGCCTTCGCCGCCGAGGCGCAGCAACTAGGCAATCAGCACAGCGCGACGGCCGATGGCATCGTCAACCTGCCGTACGACAGCGGCAAGAGCACTGGCATCAGATTTCATGTAACCAGCTGCACCACTGGTGGTCGTTTTCGAAACGGTCTTTATTTGCGCAACGACGACTTTGTTTATCCTGAATTTATTTTTTACAACACCAACGGCAGTTTTTCCCACCGATCAGATGCGATCAGTAACTTATTCTTTGGCCGTATAGCGCATTTTGCTGTCTTAAGCGTTGCCACCACGGAAGGAGTGCGGCGGCCGGAGTTCAAGATCTGCAACCATGACCAGCTGGCCTACCCCGTAACGGTGGCAATCTGGGAGGACCAGGGGCAGGATGACGAAACGCCGGCGAGCAGCTACTTTAACGTACGGAGCGCGGCGGCCGGCGTCGACACCGACATCGCCTTCCACCGCAGCGGCTCGACCTGCCGCTACAATGACGTTCAATTGGTCAATCCGCCTTCTTGGCTGGAGCTGCGCAAGTACACGGCCAGCGGGACTCCGGACGGCGCGGCGGGCACGCGCTTCACGGTGCGGATGGAGAAGGATCATGCGGAGGATCGCCAGGTGCGGCTGCTGTTCAAGGAAGGGGTGACGGTTGCGACGGGCCAGCACGTGGCGACCATGGCGGTGGCGCGGCATCTAGCGTCGGCCGGCTGCAGCGGCGGCCTGGACACGACGGTGACGCTGACGTACACGCTCAACATCACCGACCAGGCTGAATGGGCAGCGCAAGGCCCGGAAGAGGTTCGCGATGCTCGCGCTTTGCGCACCGACGCTCTCGGCGCGGCCTTGAACCTGACCATTCACCGCAGCTCGGAGATCTGCCGGTACACGTCGGTGTCGCTGGCGGGCGACGCCGGCTCGTTCCTGGAGCTGCGCGCCTATGCGACGGCGACGGGCCGCCAGGCGGGCGCGGCGGCGGCGAGCCTGCCGGGCGTGTTCATGCAGCGGGGCGCGGCGGGCGATCTCAACGTACGGGTGTACTCCAAGAGCGGCGCGGCTGCGCCGCAGCCGGGGAGGAAGGATGTGACGATCGTGGTCCAGCCCGGCGCCCGCTGCGGTTTCCAGCAGGGCTTGCCGGCGGCGCAGAGCATAGCGATTGCGTGGAACGTGCTCGCGCCCTACGGCTCGCCCGAGCCCTGGCAAGCAGGCAGCATCGATGATGCGACGTCGGACGGACCGTTCAGCCCGCGGGCGGTGTCGGAAGCAACCGATCCAGTACCCGTCGGGATTTACCTGCAGCGCAACTCAGCCTCGTGCGTCAATATGTACTATGAGCTGCTCAGCGGCCAGGAAGCGCTTGATTTCCATTTTGTAGCCCAAAACAGCCGCATCCGGCAAGAAGGTGACGTGATAGGTTTGAAGGCCAGCGGCAATCGCTCGGCTGGCCTGTATTTCGAGCCGGGCACGCAGCTGGAGTCCGGCGCCAAGCTGCCGGTGTCGATCCAGCTCCGGGCCTATCCGACCTGCAGCCAAGGCCCGGCGACCCAGACCATTGCGTTCACGTTGACGATGGGCGCGGCGGAGGCGTGGCGCGTCCTGGCAGGCGAGGTCGCGGCGGCGACGGCGCTGTTCCAGCCGGCGAGTTTGCGCGCGTCGACCTCGCCGACGGACACCGGTGTGCGCTTCCATCGCGGCACCTCGGCCTGTCCGCAGGTGGATGTGGCGGTGCGGCCGACGGCGTTCGTGGAGGTCCGCAAGTACAACGGCAGCGCGGCGGACGGCGCGGCGGCGCCTTCCCTGGCCAACGTGCGCATGCAGGCTGGCCATGCGGACGACCGGCTGGTGGGTCTGCAGTTCAAGGCGGGCGTTACGTTGCCGCCCGGTTTGTTGACCGCGACCTTGGTGGCCAAGGCGGCTTCGGACTGCACGCATGCCAATGCGCCGCAGCCGCTGACCTTGGCCTATGAATTGGCGGTGCAGGACGCCTGGCCATGGCGCGCGGCTGCGCAGGACAATTTCGGCGCGCCGGCGCTGATTGACACGCTGGAGCTCCAGAGATCCGGAGCGCGATCGACGGGGCTGCGTTTGCAGCGCAATTCCCGCGCCTGCGCGAGCACCGACGTGGCGCTGGCATCCGACGCGCCGGCGTATCTGTCGCTGCGGCGCTACAGCGCCACCGGCCCCGAGGGCGCTGCGGCGCGGTCGCTGAGCGGGGTGAACATGTCCGGCTCCGGAACGAATGACCGTCACGTGCGGATAGCGATCGCGGGCGGGACGTCGCTCACGATCGGCGCCGCCGTCGCGGTATCGCTGACGATCTCCGCCAACTCATCCTGCTCCGGCGCGGTGGGGGTACCGGCTGCGCAGGAGCTGGTGGGCTACGTGCTCGTCAGCGGCGGCGGCCTCGACACGGAGGCAGCCATGCAGGCGGGCACGGCCCTGGCGGTGCGGGCGCTGGGCATCGAGACATTGGGCGCGGTCATGGCGCGGCCGGGCGCGGCGTCGGACACATCCACGTCAGCGCAGCTGCTCGGCATGCTGGCGGCGAAGGAGAAAGAGCTCGAGAGCGGCGAGATCGACTTGCGGACGTTCCTCGCCGGCCAGCGGTTCTCCCTGCCGCTGTCGTCATCGGCCAGCGGCCTGCCGTCGGGCCTGATGCTGTGGGGCCGGGCGGCGGCGTATGAAGTGGGCTCGGAGAGCGAGAACGGCGCGCAGGTGGAAAGCGATTTGTTCAGCGGCAGCTTCGGCGTCGACTATCGCTTCACCGAGGGCATGCTGCTGGGTCTGGGCTACGGCCGCCACGGGCAAAAGGGCCAGTACCGCAACGGCGGCGCAGCCGGCAGCTACCAGCTGGATTTGAATTTGTACCAGCCCTACGCCGCGGCGCGGATCGGCCCGGGCTGGCTGGTGGCTTACGGCAGCCAGGGCACGGGCAATCTGCTGCTGGAGGCCCAGGGCAATCTTACTTACCAGCCCCATCTCAAGGCCGATTATGTTGGCTGGGGCCTGGGCTGGTACAACGACATCGAGCGCTGGGACCTGCGCCTGCGCGCCGGGGCCAGCTCCGGCGAGCTCGAATTCGAGGAGGATCGCTTTGAGATGAACGCCGCAGCGGGCACCGCGCGCCTGGCGGTGGCCTATGCGCCGGGCCGCAACCTGGTCGTCGACATCCCGATGCAGCCGGAGTTCGAAGTGGCCTGGGCCGATGAATGGGGCGACGCCGCCGGCGATCCGAGCTGGCTGGTGGCGCTGGTGTTCGACTACGCCGGCACCGGTCCGATGCATCTGCGCGCCGCCTACCGTCATGCGGTCAGCGGCGGCGGCGACCTCGCCGGAGTGGAGCTGGACCTCCGCGTCGATCCGAACCGCGGCGGCTTAGGCCCCTCTTTCGCTCTGCGCCCGCATTACGGCATCGAAGCGGGAGAGGATTTGTTCGCACAAGCGGCGCGGCCGACCACCTTCGCCGCGGGCGCCGACCGCGGCCGGCGCCTGCAGGCCGAGATGGCCTGGGGCTTGCCAGTCAGCGGCGGGGTACTTACGCCCTATGGCGACTGGAGCATGGAGCGGCGGGATCGCAGCCGGCAGCTGGGCCTGCGCTTGGGTACCGGCGTCTACGGCGATTGGAACTTGGGCTGGCGCCGCGCGGGCCGCGCCGCGGACGAGCTGCATCTGGAATTGCGCATCGGCGACTAGGGTTGGCCGGCGGGCTCCGGCTCCGGCGGTTTCCTGTATTGTAAAATGGCTTGGAATGGCCGCAGGATTTTTTGATGAAAGGGGGGGGGGTAGCGGTCCTCTAGGGCATTGCCGCTCAATCCTGGCGGCGCTAACTTGCATGCTGGCTTTGCCCTTCGCCGCCGAGGCGCAGCAACTAGGCAACCAGCATAGCGCGACGGCCGATCGCATCGTCAACCTGCCGTATGACAGCGGCAAGAGCACTGGCATCAAGTTCCACATCACCAGCTGCACCACCGGCGGTGGTTTTAGTTCCAGGATTTATCAACGCAACAACGATTTCATTACTCACCTTTTTCTTGACTACAGCACGGACGGCAGTTATCTAGGCAGCACAAATTCAAGCAGTTACCCCTTCAGCAATAGTGTACTGCATTTTGCTGTCGTAAGTGTTGCCACCACGGAAGGAGTGCGACGCCCGGAAATAAAGATATGCAATCATGCGGACATGGCCTACGCCGTTACGGTGGCGAAGTGGGAGGACCAGGGCCAGGCTGACGACACGCCGGAGAGCAGGTACTATCACGTGCGCGGCGCAGCGGCCGGCGTCGACACCGGCATCGCCTTCCACCGCAGCGGCTCGACCTGCCGCTACAATGATGTTCAATTGGTCAATCCGCCCTCCTGGCTGGAGCTGCGCAAGTACACGGCCAGCGGGACGCCGGACGGTGCCGCCGGCATGCGCTTCACGGTGCGGATGGAGAAGGATCATGCGGAGGATCGCCAGGTGCGGCTGCTGTTCAAGGAAGGGGTGACGGTTGCGGTGGGCCAGCACATGGCGACCATGGCGGTAGCGCGCCATTTAGCGTCGGCCGGATGCAGCGGGGGCCTGGACACGACGGTGACGCTCGTGCACACGCTCAACATCACCGACCAGGCCGACTGGACGGCGCAGGGCGGGGAAAACGCCATCGAGCCTTACGACATTCGCTCCGACGCTCTCGGCGCGGCGGGGGTGGGCCTGGGCCTGACGCTTCACCGCAGCTCGGAAGTCTGCCGGTACACGTCGGTGTCGTTGGCGGGCGACGCAAGCTCTTTCTTGGAGCTGCGCACCTACTCGACGGCGACGCGGCGGCTGGTCGGTACGCCGGCCGCGAGCCTGCCGGGCGTGTTCATGCAGCGCGGCGTGGCGGGCGACCGCAACGTGCAGGTGTTCTCCAAGAGTGGCGCGTCGGTGACGCCGGGGACCAAGGCGGTGACGATCGCGGTCCAGCCCGGTGCCCGCTGCGGTTTTCAGCAGGGCTTGCCGTCGGCACAGACCTTGGCGTTGCAGTGGACGGTGCTCTCGCCCTTCAGCTCGCCCGAGGCCTGGCAATTAGGCAGCGGCGATGACGCGGTACCGGACGGGCCGTTCAGCCCGCGGGCGGTGTCGGAGTCCTCTGATCCGGTGCCCGTCGGGGTGTACCTGCATCGTACTTCAGCGTCCTGTAGTTTCATCCATCATGAGATTCTAAGCGGCCATGAAGCGCTCGATATATATCTTGTGAATCCTGGCCGTACCAGCCGCACCTGGCGGGGCGATTTAGCAGCAATAAATATCAACTTCAACTCGGCCGCCCTGTATTTCGAGCCGGGCGTGCAGCTGGCGTCCGGCAGCGAGCTGCCCGTGTCAATCCAAATTCGCCCTGATGCGACATGCAACGCGGGCGCGGCCGTCCAGACCCTGGCGTTCACCTTGACGATGGGCACGGCGGAGGCGTGGCGCGCCCTGGCCGGCGATGTCGCGACGGCGACGATGCTGTTCCAGCCGGCGAGCCTGCGCGTGTCGACCTCGCCGACGGACACCGGCGTGCGCTTCCATCGCGGCACCTCGGCCTGTCCGCAGGTGGATGTGGCGGTGGGCCCGACGGCGTTCATGGAACTGCGCAAGTACAATGGCGGTACCGCGGACGGCGCGGCGGCAGTGTCTCTGGCCGACGTGCGCATGCAGGCGAGCCATGCCGACGACCGGCGGGTGGGGGTGCAGTTCAAGGCGGGCGTCACGCTGCCGCCGGGCTTGTTCACGGCGACCGTGGTGGCCAAGGCGGCCTCAGGCTGCGCGCATGGCAACGCGCCGGTGCCCTTGACCTTGGCTTATGAATTGGCGGTGCTGGACGCCTGGCCGTGGCGGACAGCGGCGCAGGACAATTTCGGCACGCCAGCGCAGCTGGACAGGCTGGAGCTCGAGGGTTCCGGCGCGCTGCCGACTGGATTGCGCGTGCAGCGCAATTCGCGGGCCTGCGCGAGTACCGATGTGGCGCTGGCATCCGACGCGCCGTCATATCTGTCGCTGCGGCGCTACAGCGCCACCGGTCCCGACGGCGCGGCGGCGCGGTCGCTGGCGGGCGTGAACATGACCGGCTCCGGCGCGGCCGACCGCCATGTGCGGGTGATGATCGCGGGTGGGACGGCGCTTGATGTCGGCGCCGCGGTCACGGTTTCGCTGACGGTATCCGCCAACGCATCCTGCTCGGGCGCGGCGGGCGTACCGGCGGCGCAGGAGCTGGTGGGCTACGTGCTCGTCAGCGGCGGCGGGCTGCTGGCGGAGGCGGCCATGCAGGCGGGCACTGCCTTGGCGGTGCGGGCGCTGGGCATCGAGACGCTGGGCGCGGTCATGGCGCGTCCCGGCGCGCCATCAGGAGCGGCGGCCAGCGAGCAGCTGCTCGGCATGCTGGCGGCGAAGGAAGCGGAGCTCGAGAGCGGCGCGATCGACTTGCGCGAGTTCCTCGCCGGCCAGAGTTTCGCGCTGCCGCTGGCGTCCGCCGACGGCGGCCTGCCGCCAGGCTTGATGATGTGGGGCCGGGCGGCGGCATATGACGTGGGCGCGGCGGTCGAGAACGGTCCGCGGGTGGACAGCGATCTGTTCAGCGGCAGCTTCGGCGTCGACTATCGTTTTCGCGAGGGCATGCTGCTGGGGCTGGGCTTTGGCCGGCACGAGCTGTCGGGTCGTTACAGCAATCGGGGTTCCACCGGCAGCTATCAACTGGATTTGAATCTGTACCAGCCTTATGCCGCGGCGCAGCTCGGCCCGGGCTGGCTGGCGGCCTACGGCAGCCAGGGCACGGGCGACTTGCTGCTCGAGATCCAGGATGGCGTGGACCGCAAGCCCAGCCTCAAGGCCGACTACACCGGCTGGGGCCTGGGCTGGTACAACGACATCGAGCGCTGGGACCTGCGCCTGCGGGCCGGCGCGAGCGCCGGCGAGCTGGAGTTCGAGGAGAATCGCCTTGAGCTGAATACCGAAGCGGGCACGGCGCGCCTGGCGGTGGCCTATGCGCCGGGCCGCGACCTGGTCGTCGACATCCCGATCCAGCCGGAGGTGGAGATCGCCTGGGCCGATGAATGGGGCGACGCCGCCGGCGACTCAAGCTGGCTGCTGGCGCTGGCCTTCGACTACGCCGGCGACGGTCCGCTGCAGCTGCGCACCACCTACCGCCGCGCAGTCAGCGGCGGCGGCGACCATGCCGGGGCCGAGCTGGACGTCCGCGTCGATGCCGGCCGCGGTGGCTTGGGCCCCTCCTTCGCTTTGCGCCCGCATTACGGCATTGAAGGGGGAGCGGATTTGTTCGCGCAGGTGGCGCAGCCGACCACCTTCGCCGCAGGCGACGACCGCGGCCGTCGCCTGCAAGCTGAGATGGCCTGGGGCCTGCCGGTCAACGGCGGGGTGCTGGTGCCGTACGGTGGCTGGAGCATGGAACGACGCGATCACAGCCGGCGGCTGGGACTGCGCCTGGACAGCGGCGCCTACGGCGACTGGAACCTGGGCTGGCGCAGCGCCGACAGCAGTATCGACGAGCTGCATCTGGAACTGCGCATCGGCGACTAAAGTCGGCGCGCGGATTGCCCGCGCCGTTCTCAAGGGAAGTCTTAGTGGCAGATAGTCTGCCGCGGCAAAGATAGCGGTTTAATCAAAACAGGCATGCAGTGCCCAACGAAATTTATGGCTTGCGCAGTTCAGCCCTGCTTCTTCAATCCTTGTTTTCCTCTTGCCGGGCCTTGAAATATTGGAAGAAGGATGGGATGGCAGGTTGCACCTTGGCGTCATCCGCAAACCATATCAAGCTGTTGTCCAGCAACAGATTGAAAATCTTGCGCGCCTCTTGGGAACTCATGCCATTATTGGCGGCTGCGAGCTTCTCCATTACTTTTTCAGATGTGAACGGCGAATCCGCGCCTTCCACGATGGCCACGACCTGGTTGGCGTAGCCCAACGCGTCTGCGTCTGCGATCTTCTCGTAAACGCTGTGGTAGTAAATGCGGCGCTCCTTCTGCATGGCAGCCTCGGCGCCCTGCGCCAGGGCCAGGTCGACTTCATTGCGCTTGGCTTTCCGCATGGCTTTCCACACTTCCCTGCCCGCCAGCTGGACGAAGTAAGGATAGTTGTCAGTCCAGCTCGCCATCAAATCGAGCGCCTCGTCCGCCACCTTCACGCCATTGTCCAGCAGTGGCTTGCGCAGGGCGTCGCGCACCGCCTCGTCGCTGAGTTGGTGGATGTACATCGATTGGCAGCGATTGATGAAGGAAGCATTGGCCTGATTCAGCTTTCCATCGAGAGCGGGCGTACCGGCTATCATCACCGCCAAAGGCCGCTTCTGCTTGATCATCTGCTGACACGCCTGCAGTAGTCTGCCAAAGGACTTGGCATTATAGTGCATCGCCTCATCTAGCGACAACAGTACGGGATGCCGGCTCAGCCGGGCTCGCAGCACTCTCTTGATCGTCTGCTGCTCGTAATGCTTCCGCTTCGCGGAAAAAATGGACAGGCCAAGCTGGTAGAAACCGCTCAGCCACAGCAGGGACCGCTCGCGGAGGTCCATGCCCTCCAGCAAGCCGCTGATGATTTCGCTGCTCGGATCCAAGCGAAGCAGTTCGGCACTGTCAACCACATGGATGCCCTGTCGCCGCGCCTCTGCTTCAGCCAGGCCCAGCAGGGATGTCTTGCCCGCCCCCCGCGGGCCGACGATCTTGATGGGCGTGAGCGGAGAACGCTCCAGCCTGCCGTCGACCAGGGGTTTGGTGATTATACGCAGGGTCTCGCTGATTATGTCCCGCTGCTCTTCCCGCCCCGCCAAATGCGGGGGCTCGGTGGCAGTGCCCGGAACAAACGGGTTTTCGACAGACCCCATGGTTTGTATTTTACCTTCGCAAGGGGCGAGAAACATAAAAACAGGGGTTGCATGCTCATGCAAGCCATCGCATGCAAGATGGTAGCATTGAGGATCAGCCGCCACCGCAGGCATTTCCGCATAAAATAACATTTGCCATGACCAAGCGGATGCGCTTCCTGCCCCTTTTGCTGCTGCCGCTACTGCTGCAGGGATGCGGTGGCTTCCTCACCGAGATGAAATGCCGCAATGGCCCGCTGCAGCAGGAGGTGTCGTCGCTGTGGGAGCGCATCGTCGAGCTGCGCGGCAACGCCAGGCGGGGCTACGCTCTCCATGTACAGTACGTCTCCGAGCAGGAGCCGTACACCGACAAGGACGACCAGGGCCGCGAGGTGACGCGGTACCGCAGAGTGGAGCGGCGGGTCGAGACGCCGGTGTCGATCGACGTCGAGGCCCAGCGGGCGCAGGCCGAGGCCCTGGCACGCAGCGCCGGCCGGATCGAGGACGCGGCCGAGCAAGAGTACCTCAAGTGCCTCGCCGCCAACAGCTGACGGATCGCGCTCGATCCCTTGGCGACGCTTGACCGCAAGAGTTAGCGCGGCAGGCGCTGCTACTGCTGGAGCGACATGCCGCCTGAGCACCGGCGCCTATGGCGACACTGGAAACTTGGCTGGTGCTGCCGACGAGTTGCTTCTGGAAATGCGCATCGGCGACTAGGCGCAGCCGTTCCTGTGTAAAATATCATACGGCTATGATCAAGAAGATATGCTGCTGGTTGCTGCTTCCGTTGCCTGTCCTTCTGCAGGGCTGCGGCGGCGGCGGCGGTGTCGTCACCGAGAGAGATTGTCGTAGTGGCCCGCTGCAGCAGGAACTGACATCGATGCAGAGGCGTGTCAACGAGTTGCGCGGCAATGTGACGCGAGGCTATGCTCTCCACATCCAGTACGTCGAGGAGAATGAGCCGTACACCGATAGGGATCTCGACGGCCGCCAGGTGACGCGCTTTCGCAAGGTGCAGCGGCGGGTTGAGACGCCAGTTGCGATCGATATTGATAGCCAACGGGCGCAGGCCGAGGTTTTAGAGCGGAGCGTGGACCGGATCGCGGATGCGGCCCACCAAGAGTACCTCAAGTGCCGCGCCGGCAACTGACGGCTCGCTCTCGATTCTTTGGCGGCGCTTGACCGCAAGTTAGCGCGGCAGGCGCTGCAGCTGCTGGAGCGCCACGCCGCCTGGGCGCTGGGCGGGGTCCTTTTCCTGGTCTATCTGCTGAGCGCCCCGGCCGGCCTGACCTTCGCCGACGCCTCGACCTTCGCGAGCTCCTGCGCGACCCTCGGCCTGCCGCATCCGCCGGGCTATCCCGCCTGGGTGCTCAGCTGCGCCCCCTTGGGGCTGCTGCCCTTCGAGCCCTTCCGCGCCGCGACGCTGGCGAGCTCCTTGGCGGCGGCCGGCTCATGCGCGGCGGTGTATGTGGTGCTGCGGCGCATGGACCTGAGCCTGCCGGCGAGCCTGCTGGCCGCCGGCGCCCTGGGCCTGGCGCCGTCCTTCTGGGGCCAGGCCATCATCCCGGAGGTCTACGCGCTCAACGTCCTGCTGCTGGCGCTCAGCCTGCTGCTGGTCCAGCAGTGGATGCGGCTGCGCTCGCCCCAGGTGCTGATCCTGCTGGCCGGCGTGGCCGGCCTCGGCCTGGCCAACCACTGGCCGCTGTTCGCGCTCAGCTTCCCGGCGCTGCTGCCGTGGCTGCTGCGCAGCAGCCGGTCTTTGTTCGCGCAGCTGCTGCGGCCGCGCGTCGCCGTGCTGTGCCTGACCGCCCTCGTCGCCGGCCTGCTGCCCTATCTGCTGCTGGTGCTGGTGAGCGAGGACGCCTTCATCTTCGCGCCCTCGTACGACCGCAGCACCTGGTTCCAGTATCTGCAGCTCGATCCCTATCGCGACAACACCCTGGCGCTGGCGCCGTCCGCCAAGCTGGCCGCGGCCGCGACCGCGGCCGCGAGCTTCCTGCCGCAGTACGCCTGGCTGCTGGGCCTGGCGGTACTATATGGCCTGTACTTGATGTGGATCCGCGAGCCGCGGCTGCTGCTGGGCTGTTTGTGGGGCATGCTGGCGACCACCGCCCTGCTGGCCTGGTACCGGCCCTACGATCCGTCCTCGCCCTATTCGCGGGAGGTCTTCGCGGTCTACATGCTGCCCGCCTACCTGTTCGCGGTCCTGCCGCTGGGCCTGGCTCTGCATGACCTGGGCCGCCGCGCCAAGCGCTGGGCGCGCTGGCAGCCGGCGGCGGCCGTCGCCGTCTTGGTACTGCTCATGCTGCTGCACTGGCCGCTTGCCTCCCGCCGCGGCGAGGACCTCGCCGGGCCGCATGCGCGCCACGTGATCGCGAGCCTGCCGGCCGACAGCCTGCTGCTGACGCCGCTGGGCGACGCCGGGATGATCTACCGCTACGCCGACTTGCTGGCGGACCGCGACGACCTCGAGCTGCGGCGGGTGCTCGACTACGTCCGCAGCCGCCGGCGCTATCTCAGCAGCCGCGCGGTCGTCGCCAAGCTGCGGGCCGAGCGGCGGCCGGTGGCGCTGACCCAGCGCTTTCGCTTCGACAGCATCGGGCAGTACTTCCACGGCACCCACTATGTGTTCGATCCGGCGCTGCCGGCGGGCGCGCTGCGCCCGCGCCTGGACGAAGAGGCCCGCGCCCGGCTGCGCGCGCTGATCGCGGCGCGCGACGCCGGCTACCGCGACACCAACGCGGTCGCCTTCATTGAGCAGCAGCTGCTGGGCGCGACCGAGACCCTGCTGCTGATCGACGCCCAGCGGAACGTCAGCCTAGGGACCGCCGACCGCGCTTTGCTCGACGAGCTGCTGGCGACGCCGGAGGGGCAGGTGGCGCAGCTGAAGCTGCTGAGCGCCGGCGACGACCGGGATCGCGCGGCCGCGACCTTCGCGGAGGTGGAGGCGAGCTTTAGTAAAATGCGCCCGCTGCTGCGCGCCCGCGCCATTCACATGCTCGCCCTCGGACATCTCAACGCCAACGACCTGCCGCCGGCCCGCGATGCGCTCGAGCGCGCCCTGGCGGAGCTGCCGAGCGTGTTCAACAGCGAGGTGCTCAAGGACCTGCTGGTGGTGTACTTCAAGAGCGGCGACGCCGAGGCCTACGCCGCGCTGCGCGCCTCCTACCGCGGCCTGCGGCACCGCGCCGAGGTGCTGGCCGTCGCCGACAAGTGGTGCGCGAAAAAACTCGAGCGCTCCTGCCGTTAAGATAATATAGGCCGCATGCCATCGACGCTGGTCATCGCCGAGAAGCCCTCGGTGGCCCAGGACATCGCCCGCGCCCTGGGCGTACCGCGGGCGGACAACGGCAATTATTTTGAGAACGACGACCATCTGATCACCTCGGCCATCGGCCACCTGATCGAGATCTACGACCCGGCGACGGAGACCGAGGACCACAAGAAAGTCAAGGGCGTCAAGCGCTGGTCCTTCGAATCCCTGCCGATGCTGCCGCCGCGCTTCGGCCTGCGGCCGTCCAAGGACGCCGCCGAGCGCGTCCGCCTGATCAAGAAGCTGGCGCGGCGGGCGGACGAGGTCGTCAACGCCTGCGACGCTGGCCGCGAGGGCGAGCTGATCTTCCACTACCTCGCCGCCTATCTCGGCCTCAATCAGCCGGTCCATCGCCTGTGGCTGCAGTCGATGACCCAGGCCTCGATCCGGGACGCCTTCAAGTCCCTGCGCGCGAGCGACGAGCTCACCAGCCTGCGCGCGGCGGCGATCGCGCGCAGCGAGGCCGACTGGCTGGTCGGCATCAACGCCACCCAGGCCCTGACGGCGCTCAACAGCAAGGACAGCGGCGGCTTCAACCTGACCAACGCCGGGCGGGTGCAGACCCCGACGCTGGCGCTGCTGGTCGAGCGCGAGCTGCGGCGCCTGGCGCATGTGCCCGAGCCGTACTGGCTGCACGACGCGACCTTCGCGGTCGCTGGCGGCGAGTACCAGGGACGCTGGATGCTGGACCTCGGCGCCAAGGGCGGCGATCCGTTCGCGCGCAGCAAGGAGTGGCAGCAGCGCATCAAGGACGAAAAGCAGGCCCAGCGCTGCGAGCGGCTGTTCGCAGGCGCAGGCGTGGAAGGCGAGGTCAGCGAGACGAGCAAGGAGCGCCGCGTCGGCGCGCCCAAGCTGTTCGACCTCAACAGCCTGCAGCGCGAGGCCAACGCCTTGTTCTCGCTGCCGGCGCGGGCGACGCTGCGCGCGGCCCAGTCCCTGTACGAGCGCCACAAGCTGCTCACCTATCCGCGTACTGAATCGCGCTACCTGCCGCAGGACTACGCCGAGGTCTGCGCCGGCGTCCTCGACGACCTCGCGGCTGGCGGCGGCCCCGAGGGCATCTTGCGCCAGGCGGCGGCGGACGCGCGCAAGCGCCTCGATCCGACGAGCAAGGGCATCTTCGACGACAGCAAGGTCACCGACCACTTCGCCATCATTCCGACCGACAAGCTGCCGGACAAGCCGCTGCCGGAGCCCGAGGCCAAGGTCTACGAGCTGGTGCTGCGGCGCTTCGTCGCCGCTTTCCTGCCGCCGGCGGTGCTGCAAGAGACGACCCGGGCGACGGTGGTCGACAGCCAGGTCTATGTGACGCGCGGCAGCGTCATCGTCACGCCCGGCTGGTATGCGGCCGCGCGCAGCGCCAAGGAGGACCGCGTGCTGCCGCCGCTCAAGGAGGGCGAGCGCGCCCGCGCCGTCGCCGCCGAGCTGCAGGCCAAGGAGACCACGCCGCCGGGTCGCTACGACGACGCCAGCCTGCTGGGCGCCATGCAGGGCGCCGACAAGCTGGTCGAGGATTCGGACATCGCCAACGTCCTCAGCGAGACCGGGGGCCTGGGGACGCCGGCGACGCGGGCGGGCATCATCGAGCACTTGATTGCCAACGACTACGTGGTGCGCAACGAAAAGGAGCTGGTGCCGACGCGCAAGGCTTTCTCGCTGCTGGAGATCCTGCGCGGCATGGAGATCCTCGAATTGGTCCAGCCCAACCTGACCGGCGAGTGGGAGCGCCGCCTGCGCCGCATCGAGGAGGGCGACGAGCAAGTCGAGCCGTTCCTCGACGACATCCGCGGGCTCGCGACGCGCATCTGCACGGTCGCGAAGACCTACGATCCGGACGCGACCCCCGGCGACTACGCCACCCTCAAGCAGCCGTGCCCGAAGTGCAAGGGCGTCATCCGCGAGCAGTACCGCCGCTACCGCTGCGTCAAGTGCAAGGAGTTTCACATCTGGAAGACCATCGGCGGCCGCGTGCTGTCGCCGGCCGAGGCCGATGTCCTGCTCGAGCAGGGCCGGGTCGGGCCGTTCGAGGACTTCATCAGCCGCCGCGGCTTTCCGTTCGCGGCCACCATCGAGCTGCTCGAGAGCGGCAAGGCCAACCTGCTGTTCGCTTCCGATCTCGAGGACGAGCAGGATCCGGCGACGCTGCGCAAGCTCACCGCCTGTCCCAAGGATGGCTGCGACGGCGAGGTGCTCGTCGCGGCCAGCAGCTTCCGCTGCTCGAAGTCCTTCAACGGCGGCGACTGCGACTTCAAGCTCGGGCGGACGATCTGCCGCAGGGAGCTCGCGACCGACGAGGTCCGGCCGCTGTTCGAGCGCCGCCGCAGCGATCTGCTCGAAGGCTTTCTGTCCAAGCGCAGCAAGAAGCCCTTCAAGGCCTACCTGCTGCTGGATGACAAAGGCAAGCTGGCCTTTGAGTTCGAGAAGTCGGAGAAGAAGCCGGCAGCGAAGAAGAAAGCAGCGAAGAAAAAGAAAACCGCCGCGAAGAAGAAACCGGCGGCGCGCAAGCAGGCTACCGCGGCCTGAGCCGTCCTTTGAAGGCGGCGAGCTCCCACCAGAACTGCTGATAGTTGTCAATGTCGCCGTGCCAGGAGCCGGGCACGGTCACCACATCCACCGCCGCCGAACCCTGCCACTGCGCGAGCAGCCGGTCGGTGCTCGCATGCGGGACGACGACGTCGAACTGCGCCTTGAGCACCAGCGTCGGGATTGCGATGTCCTTGGTGTAGGGCACGGTGTCGAACGGATGCCGCAGCATGCGCTTGACCGGATACATCCAGTACAGCCGCGCGGCGATCTCCGCGATGCTGTCATAGGGCGTGATCAGCGCCAGGCCGGCGACGTCGCGCTGCGAGGCGATCAAGGCGGCGGGATTGGTCCCGAGGCTGCGCCCGACCACGAGCCAGTCTTCCGCGGGGATGCCGCTGGCGGCGACGGCATGGTCGAAGGTGGCGAGGGCGTCGGCGCGGATGGCCTGCTCGCTGGGATCGCCGTCGCTGGTCCCGAAGCCGCGGTAGTTGAAGCCAGCGGCAGTCAGCTCCAGGCCCGCGCGCAAATCGAGCAGGGCGCCGGAGATCTCCTGGGCGTTGCCGCCGAGGAAGAACACGCCGCGCTCTGACTCCGGCTGCGGCAACAGCCAGCCGCCGAGCTCGACGCCGTCATCGGTCTGCATGCGCATCTCGTAGCTTTCGAGTTCCTGCTGCCGCGCGAACTGCAGCGGCTGCGGATGGAAGATGAAGCTGTCCTGCCGCAGCCACAGGAACAGCAGCCCGAAGACCCAGAACGCCAGGCCGGCGAGCAGGCCATACAGCAGCAGCCAAGCGAACAAGTGGCGCAAGGCAGGGGACGGCTCAGACGAGGCCGAGCTTCTTGAGCTTGTCGAGCTTGGGCACGATGTTGTAGGTGCAGTACATGTGCTGGCCGTTGCGCCGGTAGAAGTCCTGGTGCTCGGGCTCGGCCGGCCAGAAGCGCTCGAGCGGCTTGATCTCCGTCACGATCGGCGCGGTGAACGCCGCCTGCGCCTGTGCTTTCGAATGCTCGGCGAGGCTGCGCTGCTCGGGCGTCGCGGCTAGGATGATCGAGCGGTACTGCGTGCCGGTGTCGGCACCCTGGCGATTGGGCGTCGTCGGGTCATGGGCCTGCCAGAACAGCTCTAGGATCTGATCGAGCGTTACGACTGACGGGTCGAAGCGGATGCGCACCACCTCGGCGTGGCCGGTGTAGCCGTCGCAGATGTCCTTGTAGGTGGGATTGGTGGTAGCGCCGCCGGCGTAGCCGCTGTCGACCTCCAGCACGCCCTCGCGATGCTGGAAGACAGCTTCGACGCACCAGAAGCATCCGCCGCCGAGGACGATCTCTTCAGTGGCCGCGCTCGTCATGAGTACAGTTTGCGGGTGTCAATCAATTCATTCATCAGGTCGTGGGCTTGACATACCAGGTTGAGGCGGTTGGTTCGCACGATCTCATCATCCACATTGACCATCACATTGTCGAAGAAGTCATCGACGAAAGGCGCCAGGCTGGCCAGGCGCCCGCAGCACTCGAGATACTTGTCTTCCTCAACCAGTTGCTTGACTTCCACAACACGTTCCTCATAAGCCTTGTACAGTTCGCGCTCCGCTGCCTCCCGCAGCAGCTTGGCGTCCACTGCGCCACCTTGATGATCGCCTGCGATCTTGCTCAGGCGCTTGGCAGTTCCTAGCAGCCTGTCGAGTTCGTCGCGCTGCTTCTGCGCGAACGTCTCCAACGCATCAATGCGCATGAGGGCATCGGCGACCTGCAGTTTAGAAGAGGACTCGTTGTTGCGCAGCATGGGATCGATAATCGCATTGAGCGTGCGCTTGTCAATAGCGCGCCCGAGCAAATCGCTGGCTATGTGTGCGACGCGCTCGATGGCGAAGCACTTGAGAGCGACGATCGTCTGCTCGCTTTGGCTGCTGAAGCCCGGGGACTTGATCGCGCCGTGCTCCTTGGCCGCCTTTTCGCATTGCTCCCAAGCGAGTCGTATCAAGAGGTCTAGGTCGGCGTCCGCATGCCGGTGCAGGATGCGAATGACCCGGCTCATGGCGCGCCGCAGGCCGCGTGGGTCGCGCGATCCCTTCGGCAGGCCGTCGATAGCCGAGATGGTGATTAGGCGCTCGATTTCCAACGCTAGTACCAGCGCATCCCGCGGCGGGTTGGGCTGGTTGTCCAGGCTGCGGTCCAAGTGGCCGCCAATCAGCTGTTTCACCGGCGCCGGCCGGTCGAGCAAGGCGCCGCCGATGTGTCCTTCGAGCTCAGGATATTCATCTACTAGTTTCAAGCCTAGATCGGCCTTGAGATACTCGCCCGCGCCCTTTGCGTGTTCGATTTCGTTCTGCTGCAGGTTCAAGGGCTGGGCGTATTCGCTCACCAGGTGTTTGATTCTTTTGCTACGGCCGAGCATTGATCCCATGCCATGGACGTAGTTGATGGCGTCGATGCGCTCGAGCAGCTTCTCGGATCGGACTTCACAGTCAAGATCATAAATGAACTTCGTGTCCTCGAGCCGGGCATGCATGACGCGCTCGAGGCCTTTGCGCAGCTTTTTGTCATCGCGGGGCTTGTTGTCAGCGACGAAGATGAACTTGTTGCGCAGTTTTTTCTTGCCGACCGCGAAGGAGCGCAGGTGCTTGCCCATGCAAGTTTCAATCACTTTGAGCGGCAACTTCAGGAAATCCTTATCGAACTCCACCAGATAGCAGGTGGGATACTCGCACATGTTCGCGGCCTCGTGCAGCAGGCTCGCGTCGATGATAACATCTCTAGCAAGCACTTTTGCCTGCTTACGTATTTTCGCGGCGCGCTCTTCGGCATCTACAATCACTTTGCGTTGCTTCATATCCTGGATATAGGACGCGGCATTCTTGATCCTTACTTCTTCTTCATGGAGAAAGTGATGGCCCAAGGTGTGGTCCAGCGATTTCTCGCCAAAGACATGGGGAAGCCTGAGGGCCTTGGCGCCATGGACTGCATAGACGCTGCGGATTGGACGGAGGAAGCGGTCCTGGCTGCCGTCCAAGCGCATCAGTCGCGGCGCCACGGTTTTCGCGACCGCATGCTGCAGCGCTGGGCCGAGCAGATCCCGCAGGGTGCGGCCGCCGCCGCCGCGCTCGATGGCGACGTAGGTCTCGCCTTTATGCGTGATTTCCTTCAGGTCCTTTGCGGCCGCGCCCGCTGAGCGCAGGAATCCTGTCAGCGCAGGCGTCGGGCGCTTGCCCGGCCCGTAGGCTAGCCGCACTGCGGGCCCGCGCCGCATGCCGTCCAGGGCTGCGCTGCGCTGCGCCACCTCCTCGACATGCACTGCGATGCGCCGCGGCGTGAACCAGTATTGATAGGAGACGTCGGCCTCGCACAGCCGGTTGCTGGTGAGGTCCTGGACGAGGTTGGTGGCGAGGGCGGCGGCGGCACCATCGAGCAGCAGCGGCGGCATCTCCTCGGTTCGCAGCTCAACTAGCAGGGTCGCGGCGGCCTGGTTGGCGGCTTGCTTACTTGCCTTCTTGCTTGTCATGGCATCAAGTTTCCGATGGCGTTGCTTGCCGCTCGACATAAGCAGCCGCGACCTGGTTGGCCAAGCTACGGATGGCGGCGATGGCTTTCGCGCGCGCGTCCACCGAGTAGTGGCCATGCGCGTCGAGCAGGTTGAAGGCGTGCGAGCAGTTGATGACCTGTTCGTACGCCGGCATGATCAGCGGCGGTTGGTGACGCAGCAGCTCCTCGCATAGTTTCGCGCAGGCACCGAAATGAGCCAGCAGCTCGTTGATGTCCTTGCCGTGAAAATTGTAGTGCGACTGCTCAAACTCGTCCTTTTGATGAAGGTCGCCGTAACTGAGCTCGTCATTCCAGCTGAGGTCGTACACGCTGTCGCAGTCCTGCAGGAACATCGCGAGGCGCTCGATGCCATAGGTGATCTCGCCCATCATTGGATTGCATTTCTGGCCGCCGACTTCCTGGAAATAGGTGTACTGAGTGACCTCCATGCCGTCCACCCATACCTCCCATCCCAGGCCCCAGGCGCCGAGCGTAGGTGATTCCCAATCGTCCTCGACAAAGCGGATGTCATGATCTTTGCCGGTGATGCCGAGCTTTTCCAGCGACTTGAGATAGTTTTCCTGGAAGTCTTTCGGCGCTGGCTTTTGCACCACCTGCAGCTGGTAGTAGCGCTGCAGCCGGTTGCGGTGGCGGCCGTAGCGGCCGTCGGTCGGCCGCCGCGACGGCTGCACATAGGCTGCATGCCAATGATCGGGTCCGAGCGCGCGCAGGGCGGTCGCGGGATGAAAGGTGCCTGCGCCCACCGGCAGGTCGAGCGGCTGCAGTACCGCGCAGCCTTTGCTGGCCCAGAAATCGAGCAGCGTCCTGATGATGTCCTGGATGTGAAGAACAGGCCGATCGCTCTGGCCTGTCTTAGCCGCCGCCATAGTTCTGGGTGATGAGCGTCCCGGCTACGATTAGAATAAACAAGACGATGGACGCCGCGATCCGGTAGGTGAGAGCCTTGACGACGTCGTGGGAACCTTCCTTGTTGCGGACCATGGCGAACAGAGCCATGAACAGGTTGACCAGGATGAAGATGAAAAGCAGAATCGCGATGATGCGCAGCATGGCTCGGGGTACGATGGCGGACCGGATGATGATTCTAAGCACGGCTGCCGGCCGGCCCCATGCCTGAGCGCCGCCGCGCCCGCATGTTCGGCCTGCTGTGCCTGCTGCTGGCCGCGACGGCCGCCGCCCTCGGCGTGTGGCAGCACCAGCGCGCCGCGCTCAAGGACCGCCTGCAGGCCGAGGCCGACCGCCAGCTCGCGGCGGCGCCCCTGCGGCTGGGCGCGGACGCATCTACCGGCTACGGCGAGCTGGTCTGGCGCCAGGCCAGCGCCAGCGGGACCTGGGACCGCGCCCACGAGATCCTCATCGACAACCGCATGCATGAACGCCAGCCGGGCTATCACGTGATCACGCCGCTGCTGGTCGACGGCCGCTGGCTGCTGGTCAACCGCGGCTGGGTACCTGCACCGCCGACGCGCGCCGAGCGTCCCGCCGTCCCGCCGCCGGACCCGGCGCTGCTGGCGGTTACCGGCCTGCTCGCGCCCGATTCGTCCGATGCTTTCGAGCTCGCGCCCGACGATCCATCCGCGGATGTGTGGCAGAACCTCAAGCTGGAGACCTGGCGTCAGCGCGTGTCCGGCCCGGTCTATCCGGTGGTGCTGTTGAGCTCGGCGCCGGCGCCGGGCCTGCAGCCGGTCGCCAAGCGGCCGGACTTCCGCGCCGAGGTCAGCCGCGGCTACCGCCTGCAGTGGTTCGGGCTGGCCGCGGTGTTTTTGCTCGCCTGGCTGCGCTTCGCCTGGCGTCCTTACCGCAATCGCCATGCGCCGTCGGCTTGAGTTCTTCGTGATCCTCGCCATCGCGGCGGGCACGCCGCTGGCGGCGACCCTGCTGTACCTGTATGCCCCGCCGGCGGGGACCACCAACCACGGCGAGCTGCTCGCGCCGGTCGCGCTCGATGTCTCCCTGCTGCCATCGGACGCGCCGGACTGGCAGCTGCTGGTCGTCGGTGAGCCCGCCTGCGGGCCTGCCTGCCAGGACCGCCTGTGCGCCATCGCCCAGGCGCGGCTGGTCAACATCGGCGAGCTCGACCGCGTCGGGCGCCTGTGGCTGATCGCAGGCGCGGGGACGCCGCCCGCGGAACTGCCAGTGCGTCCGTCCTGCGGCCGCGAGCTGCCCGCGGCGCTGCCGGAGACCGTCGAGGACATCGACGCGGTCGAGGGAGTAGAAATCCGCCGCGCGAGTCCCGCGCAGCTGGCCGCCCTGCCGCCGGCATCCGCGCCGGCGTCCGCAACCGACTACATCTACGTCGTCGATCCGACGCGCCGCATCGTCATGCGCTATCCGGCGGCGGTACCGGTCAAGCACATCGCCGCCGACCTGCGGCGCCTGCTGCGTTTGTCGCAGCGCGCGAGCTGAGCGGCTTGAGCACCCTGCGCCGCCTGCTGCCGGCCGCCGCCGTCCTGGCGCTGCTGGTGGTGACCGTCGGGGCCTACACCCGCCTCAAGGACGCGGGGCTCGGCTGTCCCGACTGGCCCGGCTGCTACGGGCAGCTGATCGGGGTACCGGCCGCCGATGATGCGGGTACGCCAATCGACCAGACCAAGGCCTGGATCGAAGTGGGGCACCGCTACGTGGCCGCGTTCCTCGGCCTGGCGATCCTCGCCATCGCCTTCCTCGCCTGGCGCAATCCGGCCGCGGCGCGGCTGCGCTGGCCGGCGGCGGCCCTGGCGGTCCTGGTCTTGCTGCAAGGCGGGCTGGGGGCCCTGACGGTGACCGAGCTGCTGCAGCCGGCGATCGTCGTCGCGCACCTGCTCGGCGGCATGGCGATCCTGAGCCTGCTGGTCGCGCTGGCGGTCCAGGCCCTGGAGCTGCGCCTGGCCGTACCCGCGGCCGCGCGGCGGGCGGTGGCGGGCTTCATGCTGCTGCTGTTCGTCCAGGTCGCGCTCGGCGGCTGGGTCTCGGCCAACTACGCCGGCCTCGCCTGCGGGACGCAGTTCCCGGCCTGCGGCGGTTCTTGGACGGTGGAGCTCGACGGCAGCGGCTTCGCGCTCGACCGCGAGCTCGGCCAGGACGCCGCCGGGGCGCCCCTGACCCAGCGCGCCAAGATGGCGATTCAATGGGTCCACCGCCTCGGCGCCTACGCCATCGCCCTCGCCGCGATCGCCCTCGGCCTGCTGCTGCTGCGGCGTGGTATTAAAATTGCCGCAGCAATCTTGCTCCTCCTGTTGCTCAGCCAGTTCAGCCTTGGCATCTACATCGTCATGAAAGGGCTGCCGCTCGCCTCCTCCCTGCTGCACAACACCGGCGCCGCCTTGCTGCTCGCCTGGTGCGCGGCCCTGCTGCCGGCGATGGCGCCGCGGGATTCAGCATGAGCGGTACCGCCGCGCTGGCGCCGTCGGCCTCCTGGGCCGACTACTGGAAGCTGACCAAGCCGCGGGTGGTCGCGCTGATCGTGTTCACGGCGCTGGCCGGCATGGCCTGCGCGCTGTCGCTGGGCGCCGCCGCGCCGCTGGCGTCCCTGGCTGCGGCCCCGGCCGGCATCGGCCTGGCGGCGCTGGGCGCGGCGGTCGCCAACTGCCTGCTGGAGCGCCGCATCGACATCCGCATGCGGCGGACCGAGCGCCGCGCCACCGCCACCGGACAGGTCGGCTTCGTCCCGGCCGCGCTGTTCTCGCTGGCGCTGCTGGCCGCCGGCCTCGGGCTGCTGCAGACCTTCACCAACACCTTGACGACCTTGCTGACGCTGGCGACCTTCGTCGGCTACGCCTTCATCTACACCCTGCTGCTCAAGCCCAACACGCCGCAGAACATCGTCGTCGGCGGCGCCTCCGGCGCCATGCCGCCGGTGCTCGGCTGGACCGCGGTCACCGGCGGGCTCGACTACCAGCCGCTGCTGCTGTTTTTGATCATCTTCATCTGGACGCCGCCGCACTTCTGGTCGCTGGCGCTGTGCCGCATCGAGGACTACGGCCGGGCCGGCATTCCCATGCTGCCGGTCACCCACGGCGAGCGCTTCACCCGGCTGCACATCCTGCTGTACAGCTGGGCGCTGCTGGCCGCGTCCCTGCTGCCGTGGGCCGCCGGCATGGCCGGCGGGCTGTACCTCGCCGCCGCGCTGGCGGCGACCGGCGCCTTCTGCTGGCTGGCGACCCGCGTCTGGTGGCGCGGCGACCGCGCCGACTGCTGGGCGCTGTTCAGCTACTCGGGGCCCTACCTGCTGCTTTTGTTCCTCGCCCTGATCGCCGACGGCGTCATCGACCGCCTTGGCTGAGCCCAGCCCGCATGTGGTGGGCGCCGACCTGGCGCTCTATCGCGACCCGGCCATCCTGCTCGATGGCAAGGGCCAGCCGGTGGCCGCCAACGCCGAGTTCGAGCGCCTGGTGCTTGGCAAGGAAGGGCGCTCGTATGCGATGTTCAACATCGAGAGCCTCGGCGTCGAGGCCGGCAAGGCCTGCCAGGCCGCGCTGCAGGGTCACTTCGCCGAGACCTCGACCCTGATCGAGAGCCGCGACGGCGTCAGCGACTGGCGCGTGACCTGCCTGCCGGCGCGCGACGGCCTGGTGCTGGTGCTGCTGACCAGCCGCAGCTCGGACATCGCCTTTTTCGACGCCCTCACCAAGTTGCCCAACCGGCGCTCGGCGACCGAGCGCCTCGAGCGCGAGTGGGAGCGCTGGCTGCGCTCCAAGCACACGCCCTTCGGCCTGGCGCTCGCCGACATCGACCACTTCAAGAAAGTCAACGACAGCTACGGGCATGACACCGGCGACCAGGTGCTGCGCATGGTCAGCGAGGCCTTCAACGCCGCCCTGCGCCGCGGCGACTGGGTGGCGCGCTGGGGCGGCGAGGAGTTCCTGCTGCTGTTCCACGACGTCGGCCGCAAGGGCGTGCTGGCGGTCGCCGACCGCTGCCGCCAGGAGGTCGCGCGCGCGCCCTGGCGCAATTCCTCGGGCCTGAGCATCGACGTCTCGGTGAGCATGGGCGTGGTCCCCATCGACGAGCAGTACGCCGGCATCACCGACAGCAGCCAGGCGCTCGAGACCCTGCTGAGCAGCGCTGACCTGCTGATGTACGACGCCAAGAACGAGGGCCGCAACCGCTGCATCGTCCAAGGAGCCAAGGAGCGGCTGCACTGGAACAGCGCCGAGATCGACGCCACCTTGTCCTCATCCGACATGTTCGCCGCGGTCACGCCGATCGTCGACGCCAAGGACAAGGCGGCCGGCTCGTTCTGGGTGCCCAAGATCAAGAGCATGGGTGCGCGGGCCGCGAGCCACTTCTTCCATTCGGCCCTGCGCGAGAACAAGATCGACGAGGCCGAGACCGCCTTCCTCGAGCAGGTGAGCCAGGGCCTGCAGCAGGACGGCGAGCGCAAGGGCCTGGTGGCGGTCGCCTGCAACAACAAGGTGATCCGGCGCCTGGACGACTGCCCGTTCTTCCGCAAGGCCATCGAGGACATCGCCGAGCCCGATGACGTCCAATTGATGCTGGCCGCCAAGAACCTCGAGGCGCCCGACCGCATCCGCGAGGAGCTCGCCGCCATCGCTGACGGCATCGAGCTGTGCCCCTGGTTCGACGGCAACAGCCTGGCGTCGTTCAGCCTGGCGGACGAGTACTACCAGTACATCATGCTCGAGAACCTGGCCGACGCCAAGCCGCAGGCCATCGAGAACTTCCTGCGCTTCATCAAGGGCACCGAGTGCCGGCTGATCATCTCGGGGCGCAGGCAGGACCGCATCAAGATCGACCACCCGCACACGCTGTATCTCCACAGTTGATTGATTTGCCGCCGTCTCGGCGGCGCGGAAAGACTAGGCGGGCTGCACTTCCCGCATGCCACCTTCTCTGTCGACGATGGCCATCTTGATGGTTTTGTCTTTGAGATGGCTGCCCTTGACGACTGAGTGATAGGCGCGCAGCTGCTCGTCGTATTCATTCTTGTGCTCGTCCTCAAACGCGCTGCCGCCGGTCTTGAAATCAATGATCCAGACTACGTCATCCTTGGTCGTCAGCAAGCAGTCGATGCGCCTGATCTTGACCTGGTCTTTGTGCTCGCCGTCGACGATGGCGGAAAGTTCGCACTCGATGGGATTTTTCTTCTTGTCCACCTGCGCCAACAGCTTGCCAAACTCAGTTTCCGGAGCCAAGATTTTCTTGATTTCCCCGTGAAGTTCTGTGAGGCGATCTTTGCCGATACCCAACAGGCGCCGGTGAAGGAGCTGGTTGTTGTCCATGACCTTTTCATGGGTTTCATTGTTCTGCAGGATCAAGGCCAGCAGGTTGTGCCGCTGCGTACCTTTGATCTTGGCCTCATTGTCCGCTTTGTTTCGCTTGCCAGTTTTAATTGGTTTTGATTCTCCGTCAGGCCACCTGCGCTTACTGATTTTGGTTTTGTTCGCAGAAGAACTCTCTTTCCAGGGCTGCAGTGAATCCAGCTTCTTTTCCCCATCCTTATCCGAGCATTTGATATGGTCCCACCACTTGATATAGTTATTATCTAGGTTGTCCGTATTCGGCTGCTTGCTGAAGAATAGATGCTGCCGGGCACGAGTCATCGCCACGTACAGCAAATTATTTTCCTCTTGCCTCCTCGCTTCCTCTAGTTTTTCCAAGGCCTGCTCCTGGCGCTTTGTTTTGCTGTCCTTATTGCGGTAGAAGGATAGATGGCCGGGGTGCAGTTGCTCGAGATCCCAGGTTACTAGCAGCCGGGCACCTCCTCCTCCCTTCCTGCGATAAATGCTATTAGTGACAATCACAATTTTGCTTTCCAGGCCCTTGGCGCCGTGCACGGTGAGCGAGCGGATGATCTCGCCCCCCTCATTCGCCATATCGGTTTCCTCTCCAGCTTCGCTCAATTCGCGCAGGTGAGCAGCATATTCCGATGGCAACACCAAGCGCCCGCCCTGGGCATCCAGGCTATAGTTGAGAATCCAATCGAGATTTAGAACCACTCGCTTGGTGATGTCTTTTGGCACAGCGGCGACATAACGTTCGATGACCTCGGCATCTTTATAGCACTGCGCCAATAATTCATGCGCTGGAAGCTTCTGCTGCCGATAACTGTCGCGCCAGTCCTGGAGCTTTTCTTTCGCGCGTTTTAAATTGCTGCTGCCCTTTGCTTCCTTGAGTCCGACAACCCAGCTGCAGTATTTTTTGTCGTCTTTTTCGAACAGGCCCGCCTGATAGACCTTCCATAGATCATCTTCCGAAACGCCGAATATGGGTGAGCGCAGTACCTGTGCGACCATCAAGCCATAGCCGGGATCGAAAATGGCATGCAGCAAAGCCAGTATGTCTTGGCACTCAAGGCAGTCCATGCGTTTGGATTTATCGAGAGGTGAGCAGGTCAGATTTTTACCAGCGAGGGCTTCAATCAAAGGTGTGCTGGGACTGCGCCTAGGATGCAGCAGCATAATATCCTCGTCCTTATATCTGCGCTTCTTGGCCTCGCCCTTCTCAGAGCCCTGGATTTCTATTATTTTGTCCGCAAGCTCCGCTCCCTCGCGCCTTGATTTCTCCAAGCTTTTATTATCTGTTTCATCGGGCTGGGGGTCGAGAGGATCGCGCAGTACGCTCTCTGGCTTGCTGATTTCAAAATCTTCCGGCTGAAACCGGTACACCAAACTGCTGTCATTTTTCTGCTCCTTTGTCTCCACCTCATGCGGTTTGAAGCCATCTAGCTCCAAACCGCCTTCACCGAAAACCTCATTCACCGCATCCACAATTTTCTGGGAGCAGCGGCGCGTATGGTTGATTCTCACATGCTCGCCGCCATAGTTTTCCTTCAGATAATCACGCGCTACGCCCAATAGTTTGGGATTGCCGCCGCGCCAGCTGAAAATTGATTGCTTGGGATCGCCGACGATGAACACTTTGGGCTGGTTGCCGCCCTTGCTTTCCTCCAGCCAGGCATGCAGTATTCGCCATTGGACTGGGTTAGTGTCCTGGAATTCATCAACCAGAATGTGCTTGTAGTTGTCGAGTCGCTCGAAAAGATTTAGCAGGAGAGGGTTGCACTCTGTGCCCTTTCTGCCTTCACTGATTGCGCGCAGGGGGATAAATTCCATATCCGCATAGTCAATCACTCCTTCTTGCTCCTTGAGTTTGGCGTACTCCCGTGCATAGAGCAGCCCAATGCGAGCGCAGTGCTTGTTGTAGATGTAATTGTACCTGGCCTTAACCTTATCTATGTCGGATAATATTTCCGCCAAACAACTCTTAAGGGACTCATCTTCTCCCTTGGTAACATTCGGAACCACCGTTTCGCCTTCGAAGAGTATTTTGCACACCGTTATAAAAAAATCCTCCGCCTTCATCCGCTGGGATTTTTTAAGCTTATCGCGGGCGTTTTTGAGATGATGATTCCTCTTCTTTAAATCCACCATTTCCTCGGCTAGTTTATTTAGGTTACTTAGAAAACCCTTGTTATTCAACAAATCCTGTTCGGTCCACTCTTCTTCCGGCTTCATTTTCTTTTGGAAAATTGAAAAGGCATCTTTGTCCTCCTCCTTGTCTTCCGTTTTACTTTCCGCTTTGTCTCCCGCCTTCGCCTTGTCCTCTGGCGAGCAACCAAAATATAGGTACCATTCGGCGCGATTATTGATAACTCCAACCAGGCTCTTCTGCAGTTCGCTCAGTTTGTGCATTCCTAGAAGATAACTCATGGCTTCGGCTTCATCGCCATCCTTGATGTTCCCTAGCATTTGTTCCCATGCTCGCTGCTTTAGATACTCCGGGCTGTCCGCTACCCGGCTGTGGAAACTGGCGCGTTCGCCCCACGGCAAAAAGTGAATAAGATGGTTGAACCAACTGTGGAACGTGAAAACGCTGAGCGCCGGGCGCTTGGTGAGGAAGGCGCGGTATATAGAAGCGATGTCGGAGCGCTTCTTGGTGGGCACGCCGATTTCCTCGAACAGTTTCTTCCGCTCCTCCTCGTCCTTCTCGTACGCTAACTTGTGCAGGCGTTCCCTCACTCGCGTTTGAATCTCTGCGGCCGCATTGTTGGTGAAAGTGATGGCGAGAATGCGGTGCAGCTGCTCGCACTTCGGATCATTAAGGATGATGCGCAGGATGCGCGAGGTCAGCAGCCAGGTCTTGCCGCTGCCCGCACAGGCGGTGACCACCACCGAGTTGTTGGGGTCGATGCACCACTGTCTCTTGGCATCCAGGCTGTCGTCGTCTTTCGGTGCTCCCATCGCTCAGCCCTCGAAGATCATAGTCATGTCGATCGCCTGCGCTGATTTGGTCGGCGCGCTGGCGCTCAGTCTTTGCACGCCCGTCGCCGCATAAGCGCCGGCGTTGTCCGCGTCGATGCCACCGGTGGCCTCGAGCTCGGCGCGCCCGTTCGCGATCTCGACCGCTTCCTTGATTGCATCGACCTCCCAGTTGTCCAGCATAATCCGGACGGCGCCGGCGTCCATGGCTTCTCGCAGCTGCTTGACGTCGACGACCTCGATCTGCACCTGCTCGGGCTCGAGCCGCGTGAAGGCCTGCTCCAGCGCCTTACGCACCGAGCCGGTGGCCTCGATGTGGTTCTCCTTGATGATGGCCGCGTCGAACAATCCGAACCGGTTGTTGCGCATGCCGCCGGTCTGCGTCGCATAGCGTTGGGCCGCGCGCAGGCTCGGGATGGTCTTGCGGGTGTCGTACACCGGGGTGTCGCCTGCCGCCTTGGCGAGGCTGCGCGCCGCCGTCGCGGTCCCGCTGAGCAGCTGCAGGAAATTGAGCATGGTCCGCTCGGCCTCCAGCAAGCCCATGGCGGGCGCTGTGATCGCGCAAAGTATTGAATCTGCTGCGAATTCATCGCCATCCTGTCCCAGCCAGCTGCTGGTGACCCCCTCATCGCCGCAGCATGCCGCCAGCGCCGCCTCGGCCCAGGGCCGGCCGGCCAGGACGCAGGCCGCGCGGGTCATGATCCGCGCCCGCGCCGGGACGTCGGGATCAAGCAGGTGCCCGAGCAGGTCGCCGTCGCCGACGTCCTCGGCCAGGGCCGCCTGCGCGTCGCGCTGCGCCAGCCGCTCCAGCTCGGGCTGGGCGAGCGGATGCGCCGGCAGGCGCTCAGCCATTGTCCGCCGCCGCGGCCCGGTAGCCTGCCCACAGCTGGGCGAAGATCGGCCCGCTCGCGCCGGTACCGACGGGCTTGCCGTCCAAGGTCACGATCGCGACCACTTCCTTGCCCGAGGAGGTGATCATCACCTCGTCGGCCGCGCGCAGCTCGGCCTCGCTGATGTCGCGGTAGGTGATCGGCAGGCCCGCCTGCTTGGCCATCTCGTCGGCGAGCGACACCGTCACGCCCGACAGCACCCGCCGGTCGAGCACCGGCGAGCTGATGGCGCCGTCCTTGCACACCAGCACGTTCGAGGAGGCGCCCTCGGTCACGACGCCGTCGCGCAAGAACAGCAGCTCGGTGGCGCCGTGCTTGCGGGCCTCCTCGCTGCCGAGTACCGCCGCCATCAGCGAGATCGACTTGATGTCGCCCCGCAGCCAGCGGAAGTCGGTGGTGGTCACGCCGGCGAAGCCCTCCTTGGCCCGCTCGTCGCTGAGGATGGTCATCTCGTCGGCGAACATGAACACCGTCGGCTCCGGCTGCTCCGGGAAGCTGTGCAGCCGCGGCGCCATGCCGCGGGTGACCTGCAGGTAGATCTTCTGGTGCTCGAACTCCTGCCGGTCGACCAGCTCCTGGACCAGGGCGGTCCACTCCGCCTCGCTGTGGACGCCCGGAATCCCGACCTTGGCCAGGTTCTCGAGCATGCGCTTGATGTGGCGATCGAGCAGGAACGGCTTGCGGCCGTATGCCGGGACGACCTCGTAGATGCCGTCGCCGAAGATGAAGCCGCGGTCGAAGACCGACACTTTCGCCTCGGCGCGCGGCAGCCACTGGCCGTTGATATAGACATCCGAGCCGGGTATGTTCATAATGCTTCCTTCACGTCAGGTACCAGCCAATGCAGGCGCACGTAATCAGCTAGCCGGTGCCACCACGGGCCCGGCCCCACGTCCGCCAGCGCCACCGCCGGCAAATCGGCGATCTCCTTGTCGCCGGCGGTCAGCTTGATGCGCGCCACCTCCGCGCCCGCCGCCACCGGGGCCTCGAGCGGTTGGTCGCCGCGCCGCAGCACGGCCTTGAGGTTGTTCGCATCCGCCTTGGTCAGCAGGATTCTATAGGCATCCTCGCCGCCGTAGCCCACCGGGACCGTCAGCTCCTCCCCGCCCCACACCTTGACGTCGTCCAGCGGCTGCGCCGGCGCGAACAGTTCGACCGAGCGGAAATGGGTGAAGCCGTAGTTGAACAGGGCCGTCATCTCCGCCGCCCGGCTGCTCGCCGAGCGCGACTTGAGCACCACCCCGACCAGCCGCATGCCCTGGCGGACCGCCGAGGCCGCCAGGCAGTAGCCCGCCGCCCGGGTGTAGCCGGTCTTGATGCCGTCGGCGCCGCGGTACTGCTCGAGCAGGCGGTTGCGGTTGGTCTGCAAGATGCCGTTGAACTCGTACTCGCGCTCGGCATGCATCTGATACAGCTTGGGATAGTCCTGCGCCAGCGCCCGCCCCAGCAGCGCCATGTCCCGCGCCGTGCTCGCCTGGCCCTTGGCGTTGAGCCCGGTGGAATTGACGAAATTGGTGTCGTCCATGCCCAGCAGCCTCGCCTGCTGGTTCATCAAATCGGCGAAGCCGGCCTCGGAGCCGGCGATGCCCTCGGCGAGCGCCACCGCCGCGTCGTTGCCCGACTGGACCACCAGGCCCAGCAGCAGGTCGCGGACGCTGACCTGGCTGCCTTGCTCCAGGAACATGCGCGAGCCCTGCGCCTGTCGCGCCCGGGCCGAGACCGGCAGGGTGTCCTCCAGCTTGAGGATGCCCTCGTCCACCGCCGAGAAGGCCAGGTAGGCGGTCATCATCTTGGTCAGCGAGGCCGGCGGCAGCGGCAGGTCCGGCTGCTGGGAGGCGATCACCTCGCCGGTGAGGGCGTCCAGCAGCACGTAGGCCTCCGCCGCAATCGCCGGCGGCGCCACCTGCAGGTCCGACAGCGCCGCGGTCGCCTCGCCCGCCCCCAGCGCCAGGGCCAGCAGCGCGGCGGCGGCGCGGCGGCCCGCGCGCCTAGTCCTCAAGGCGCCAGCTGATGTCGGCGCTGCCCGCCAGCATGCGCAGCGCCGAGCAGTACTTGGTGGCCGACAGCTCCACGGCCCGCGCCGCATGCTTGGCCTCGGCGCCGCCGACGCGGAACACCAGCTCGATCTTGACGAAGACCTTCGGGACGCTGTCGGCCCGCTCGCCGCGGACCGTGACCGCCACGGCGTCGAAGGCGCGCCGGCCTTTGCGCAGGATTTCGACCACGTCGACGCCGCTGCAGGCGGCCAGCGAGGCCAGCAGCAGCTCCATCGGCCGGGCGCCGGCGTTGGCGCCGCCGAGCTCGGGCGGGCCGTCGACGATCAATTGATGTCCCGAGCCGGTGGCGACGGCGAAGCGCATGTCCTCCTGCCAGACGGCCTCGACCTCCATGCCTACTCGTCGAGGGGGACGTAGCCGCTGGCGACGTCGGCGCCGCCGCCGAAGAAATAGCGCTCGGTCTGCTCCAGCAGGTACTTGCGGGCGCTCTTGTCCGCCAGGTTGAGGCGGTACTCGTTGACCAGCATCTTCTGGTGCTCGAGCCACATGCGCCAGGCCTCGGCGGAGACCTCAGCGTAGATGCGCTGGCCCAGTTCGCCGCCGACCGGCGGGGCCGGCAGGCCGGCCGCCTCCTTCTTCAGCTTGACGCAGGTTACGGTGCGGTCGCTCATCGATGCAGGGCGATTATTTTAACCGCCGCGCCCGGCGGCGCGGGCTACGGGGTAAAATGCAAGGCATGGCCGCGTTGCCCGCGAGCAATAACCCCTTCAAGCCAGGTACTGGGTCTTGGCCTCCGGTATTGGCCGGGCGAGACCAGGAGACCGAGATCATCAGAGAGGCCCTCGCCATAATCAAAAGCAAGCGGAAGCAGGATGGCGGCCCGTTGCGGGAAGCTCCGCTACCGCCTATCAAGCTCGTGGGTCCGCGTGGCGCTGGCAAGACAACGCTGCTGACCTACGCAGACGATGAGGCCGAGCGGCAGGAAATCCACGTCGTCCGCTGCGCTTCCCTGAAAGACAAGAAAGGAATAGACGGCCTGGCATCCTTTATCGAGCTGATGCTAGGAGACTTCGAGATCGGGGGCGATTTTTCCGCGCGTTTGGGCCTGAAAAATTATGCCGAGCTCAAGGCTAGCGCGCATGTGGAAAAGCGCGAGACCTACGACAAGGTCGGGGGCTGCTGGCAAAGAAGGCGGTCCTGTTCCTGCTCGACGAAGCCATTCATTACGACAAGGACTTGCTGGCCATGCTGCTGCAGATGAATCAGCAGTTGATGAACAAGCGCTGGCCGCTGGCGATGATCATAGCCGGTACTCCGGGGCTGGATAGTTTTCTCAGCGATGTGGATGCCACGTTCATCAACCGTTCCCATCAAATGTACATTCATCAATTGAGCGATGAGGCGACACGGGAAGCCCTCGGGAAACCTTTTGCTGACAAGGGCTGCCAGATATCGGACGATGCGCTGGAATTGATGGCCAGCTGGACCGACAACTACCCGTATTTCATCCAGATTGCCGGCCGGGCGGTGTGGAAGGCGATGATTGATGCCAAGCGCGCGGAAGTGGACAAGGCGCTGGCACAAGCCGCTGAGCCCGCTATGCAGGACATGCGCGACATTTATTACCAATCGCTTTATTTGGACCTCACCAAGGCAAAATTGCTAAGATATGCAAACCATATGGTCGGCATCGTCGAGAATGCAAAAAAGCCGCCGGTTCTTCAGCAGGTGTGCCGCCAGTTGGAGCAGGCTGCCGGCATCGATGCCGATAGTAGTTACGAGATCTGCGAGCAGATGCAGGATTTAAATTTGCTTTGGGTTGCGAAAGATAGGCGCGTGGAAGTTGCGATTCCTTCATTTTTCAGCTATTTCAAGAAAGCGTACGCCGAAGACATGAAGGGGGAAGGCTAGGCCCCTGGTTTCACGTGAAACATCAACGGATGGCACTGGCTGCGAAGGTAAAATATAGATCATGCCCGCACTGACGCAAGCCGACAATCCCTTCAATCCAGGAATTGGGACCATGCCCCCGGTGTTGGCGGGGCGGGACGAGGAGATTGGCGTCATCGCAAAGACCATCGCTAGGATTACAGGCCCGCGGGAGCGGGAGGGCGATGTACTGCAGGATAGCCCGCTAGCGCCAATCAAGCTTGTGGGTTCGTGCGGCGCGGGCAAGGAGACGCTGCTGGCCTACGCGACCCAAGAGGCCGAGCGGCGGCAGGCCCTTGTCATCCGCTGCTCCTTCCTGAAGGATCCCGACAGCTTCACATCCTTCATCGACAAGATGATGGAGGAATTCGAGATCAAGGCTCATCCTCATTCGACACGCAATACTTATTATCGAATGATGAAGGGACTGCTGGCCAAGAAGCCGGTCCTGCTCTTGTTCGATGAGGCTGTTGATTACGACAAGGATATGCTGGCACATGTGCTGTGTGAAAATGAGGAATTTCTGAGCGAGGACTGGCCGCTGGCGATGATATTAGCGGGTACTTCGGCGCTGGATTATTACCTCTGCGACGTCAAGGCCAAGTTCATCTACCGTGCCCATCAAATATACATTCATCAATTGAGCGATGAGGCGGTGCGCCAAGCCCTAGGGAAGCCGTTTATCGATCGCAGCTGCCAGGTCACGGACGATGCGCTGGAGTTGATGGCTGGTTGGACCGACAACCACCCGTATCTCGTCCAGCTTGCCGGGCAGGCGGTTTGGGATGCGATGGTTGATGCCAAGCGTACGGGTGTGGATAGAGAATTGGTACAAGCAGCTGAAGCCGCTATGCAGAAGAAGCGCGATGACTATTACGGATCGCTTTATGCGGACCTCGACAAGGCAGAATTGCTAGGATATGCGAACCATACGGTTGGGATTATCGAGAAGGCGAAACAGCCGCTAGTTATTGAGCAGGTGCGCCATCGACTTGAGCAAGCCGCCGGCATCGACAATAAGATCAGCCGCGCGGCTTGCGAACAGATGCAGGACTTGAATCTCTTTTGGATCGCGGAGAACGACGATGTGGGGCCGGCGATCCCTTCGTTTTTCAGCTATTTCAAAGCAAGATACGCGGAAGGCCAGAACTAGCCAGGCTAGGCCAGCCTGGTTTCACGTGAAACCTCAGCCGGCGGCGGCCGGCAGCCGGGCGATGAGTTCGCGGGCGGCCTGTTGCTTGTCGCGGGCCTCGATCAAGACGTGGCCGCGGGGCCGCACCAGCGCCAATTCGCAGCTGTCGCTCTCGAGGTTGGCCGCCAGCGGGCTTGCGACGATCGCATCCAGGTTCTTGCTTCGCAGCTTGCGGCGCGCGGCCTTGACCGCAGCTGGCATGGCGGCGGCCTCGGCGGCGAAGCCCAGGCAGTACGGCCGCTGTTGCTGGCCGGCGACGGCGGCGATGACGTCCTCGCAGGGCTCCAGCTCTAGCTTCATGCCGCCGGCGCGGCGCGGGATCTTGCCCGCGGCCGCCTGGGCCGGCCGGTAATCGGAGACCGCGGCGACGCCGATGAAGCAGTCGGCCTGCCGCGCCAGCTCCAGCGCCGCCTCCCGCATGCTGCGGGCGTCGCGGGCGTCGGTGACGCTGGCGAGGCCGCCGGGGGCCGGTACGCTGGCGTTGGCGGCGATCAGATGGACGCGGGCGCCGGCCTCGCGGGCGGCGGCGGCCATGGCCATGCCCATGCGGCCGCTGCTGCGGTTGGAGACCACCCGCATGGCGTCGATGGCCTCGGCGGTGGCGCCGGCGGTCACCACCACCTCCTGTCCCGCCAGGCGGCTGCCCAGCGCCAGGACGGCAGCGACGTGGGCGGCGATGTCAGCGGGCTCGGCCATGCGGCCGGGGCCGTATTCGCCGCAGGCCAGCTCGCCGGTACCGGGCTCGACGACGCTGCGGCCGTCGGCGCGCAGCTGCGCCAGGCTGCGCTGCAGGCCGGGATTGGCCCACATGGCGGCGTTCATGGCGGGCGCCAGCAGCAGCGGGACGGTCGCGGCGCAGGCCAAGGCGGTGACGGCGTTGTCGGCGATGCCGGCCGCGAGCTTGCCGAGGGTGGTCGCGGTCGCCGGGGCGATCACCATCAGATTGGCGCGGCGGATGGCGGCGATGTGGTCCATGGCGTCGGCGGCTGTTGGCGTACCGGCGCCGATCACCGGCCGGCCGGACAGCGCCTGCAAGGTGGCGGGGCCGACGAAGTCCTGCGCCGCGGGGGTCATGGCGACCTCGACCTCAGCGCCCTGCTGTCGCAACAGCCGGACCAGCTCGCAGGCCTTGTAGGCGGCGACGCCGCCGGTGACGCCGACGAGGACGCGCTTGTCCGCCAGGAAGGGCTCGATGGCGCTCATGAGGCTGCGATTCTATGCGGGCAGGGCATGCATATAGGATAATATGCGGTTTCCCTGCCCGCAAGGCCGCTTTCTATGCGCAAATACAACTTCTATCCCGGCCCGTCCTCGATCCCGACCGCCGTCCTCGAGCGCTACCGCGACGAGATGCTCGAATACGGCGATACCGGCGCCTCTTTCATCGAATTGTCGCACCGCAGCCCCGAGGTGCTCGCCTGCCACGGCCGCATCATCGCCGCCCTGCGGCGCCTGCTCGGCGCCGGCGAGGAATACCACGTGCTGCTGCTGCCCGGCGGCGCCATCGGCCAGTACGCCTCGCTGCCGCTCAACCTGACCGCCGCCGGCGACACCGTTGCGGTGGCGATCACCGGCCACTGGAGCAAGATCGCGGTCCGCGAGATGGCGCGCTACTGCGAGGTGGCGGTGGCCGTCGATACCTATCCGGACTGCCGCGGCGTCCCGCCGTCGGAGCAGTGGCAGGTCCCGGCCGGCGCCAAGTTCCTCGCCTACGTCGACAACGAGACCATCCACGGAGTGGAGTTCGCGGCCAAGCCGGCCGTCGGCAATGCCCCGCTGGTGATCGACCAGTCCTCCAACATCCTGTCGCGGCCGCTGAACTTCAGCGGCGTCGGCGCGGTGTTCGCCTGTTTGCAGAAGAACCTCGGGCCCACCGGCCTGGCGGTGATGGTGGTCCGCCAGGACCTGTGCGCGCAGCCGCGCGACGAGACGCCCATCATCTGGAACTACCCGCACCAGGCCGCCAACGATTCGATGGCCAACACGCCGCCGACCTTCCAGTACCGCCTGCTGGAGTTCACCCTCGACTGGATCGAGGAGCAGGGCGGGGTCGAGGCCCTCGACGAGCTCAACCGCCGCAAGAGCGGCATGCTGTATGACTACATCGACGGCGAGGACTTCTACCGCAACGAGGTCGACCCGGCCTGCCGCTCGCGCATGAACGTCCCCTTCCGCCTGGCGGACGAGCAGCTGGACGCCGCCTTCGTCGCCGAGGCCTTCGAGGCCGGGCTGCTTGGGCTCAAGGGGCACCGCGCCGTCGGCGGCATGCGGGCCTCGATCTACAACGCCATGCCGGTGGCCGGCGTCGAGGCCCTGCTGGAGTTCATGAAGGACTTCGTCCGCCGCCAGGGCTAGGCGGCGATGGGCGCCAAGCGCGGCGCGGTGGTGGCGGTCGACGCCACCAACTACCTGTTCCGCGCTTTCCACGCCCTCGGCAAGCGCAGCCACGCCGGGCTGCCGACCAACGCCCTGTACGGCCTGGCGAGCTCGCTGGTCAAGCTGCGCGACGACTACCCGCATGCTGCGCTCGCCTGCGCCCTGGACGCGCGCGGCAAGACCTTCCGGCACGAGATCTATCCAGCGTACAAGGGCACCCGCAAGGAGACCGATCCCGACCTGATCGCGCAGATCGAGCCCGCCAAGGACGTGATCCGGACGCTGGGCGCGACGCTGTACTGCGTCGAGGGGGTCGAGGCCGACGACGTCATCGCGACCCTGGCGCGCACGGCGCTGGGCACGGACCTGGACGTCTACATCGCCTCGTCGGACAAGGACCTGAAGTACCTGGTCGCCGACGGCTGCCGCATCATCAACCCTAGCGACGGCAGCCTCGAGGACGCGCGCCGCGTCAAGGAGCGCTACGGGGTCCCGCCCGAGGCGATGACCGACTACCTGACGCTGTGCGGCGACACGGCCGACAACGTCCCCGGCATCCCCGGGGTCGGGCCCAAGACCGCGAGCAAGTGGCTCAACGAGTACCAAGACCTCGCCGGCGTCATCGCCAACAAGGACGCCATCAAGGGCAAGGTCGGCGAGCGATTGCGGGACAACCTCGCCAATCTCGAACTGGCGCAGCGCCTGATCCTGCTGCGCGAGGACGTCAAGCTCGAGCCGCCGCTCGAGCAGCTGCGTCCGCCGGAGGCCGACGCCGGCGCCATCGAGGATTTGTGCCAGCGGCTGGGCTTCGGCCCGCAGATCAAGGCCCGCATGCTGGGCCGCGAGGCCGCCGCAGCGACCATCCCGTCAGTCCAGGCCGAGCCGCTGCGCACGGCCGCGGAGTTCAAGCAGGCCGGCCGCCTGCTGCAGGGCTGCCGCCGCCTGGGCCTGGCCGCGGCGCTGACCCCCGGCGACGCCTGCGGCAAGCGCTTGGCGCGCCTGGCGGTGCACGTCGAGGAGCGCGGCTTCTTCATCGACTTGGCCGAAGGCGAGGACGGCCTGGCGGCCGCTAGCGACCGCGATGCCGCGCTGGGCTTTCTCAACAAATTGCTCGCCGATGAGGAATTGGAGCTGTGCCTGGCGAGCGCCAAGGAGTTCCTGCATGCCTGCGCCAACGACGGCCTCGAGTGCAAAAGCAAGGTGCACGATATAGAAATTATGGAATATTGCCGGGGCGCCGGCTCAGGCGCCGGCGTCGCCCGCCTGGCGCGCCAGCATCTCGATTACCAGATCCGCGACCGCAGCGAGGTGCTCGGCGGCCGCGGTCCCAAGACGGTGGCGGAGCTGGAGCCGGCCGCCGCGCTCGAGCTGCTGTGCCTCGAGGCCAAGGCGGCGCGCGACCTGCGCAGCGCCATCGGCCGGCAGCTGGACGGCGCGACGCTGAAACTATACCGCGAGGTCGAGCGCCCGGTGACCGCCGCCTTGGCGGACATGGAGCGCAACGGCGTGCTGATCGACAGCAAAGGCTTGGCGAAGATCGGCGCGCAGCTCGCCGAGCGCATGGCAAAGCTCGAGAGCGAGGTGGCCAAGCATGCTTCTGCTGAAATCAACCTCAACTCGCCCGCGCAGCTCGCCACGCTGCTGTACGACGACCTGGGCCTGGACCCCGGCCGCCGCACCCGCGGCGGGGCGCGCTCGACCAACGAGGCCGAGCTGCAGCGGCTGGCGGAGACCAGCGAATCAGAGGTCCCCGAGCTGATCCTCGAGCACCGCCATGTCGCCAAGCTGCTCGGTACCTACGCCGAGGCCCTGCCCAAGGCGATTAATCCAACCACTGGCCGTTTGCACACCCGCTTCATCCAAAACGGCGCGGTGACCGGCCGGCTCGCGAGCACCGAGCCCAACTTGCAGAACATCCCGACGCGCACCGCCGACGGGCAGAGCATCCGCCGCTGCTTCATCGCCGCGCCCGGCCACGTGCTGCTGTCGGCGGACTACTCGCAGATCGAGCTGCGCATCCTCGCGCACTTCTCCAGCGACGAGACTTTGCTGGACGCCTTCGCCCGCGGCGATGACATCCACCAGCGCACGGCGGCCGAGCTGTACGGCGTCAAGCCGGACGCGGTCGAGCCCGAGCAGCGGCGCTTCGCCAAGACGGTCAACTTCGGCCTCATCTACGGCATGGGCGCCTTCGGCCTGGCGCAGCGCGCCGGCATGCCGCGCAAGGAGGCCGACGCCATGATCAAGCGGTACTTCGCGCGCCTGCCCAAGGTCAAGGCCTATCTCGAGGACGTCAAGGCCGCCGCCGCGCGCGACAAGTACGTCGCGACCTTCCACGGCCGCCGCATCGGCATCGAACCCGGCGGCGGGCATGGCGCCCGCGCGGGCGCGCTGCGGGCCGCGATCAACGCGCCCATGCAGGGGACCGCCGCCGACATCATGAAACTGGCGATGACGGCGGTGCGCGTGCACCTGCGCAAGAGCAAGCTGCGCAGCCGCATGCTGCTGCAGGTCCACGACGAGCTGATCTTCGAGGTACCCGACGCGGAGGTCGACGATCTCAGCGCCGCCCTGCCGGGTTTGATGGGCGGGGTGGCCGAGCTGGCCGTCGCCCTGGAAGTGAACGTCGGTACCGGCGCGAACTGGGACGAGGCCCACTGACGGGCCCCTGGTACGGCCGGGACTTAGATCGCCTCGCCGGCGCGGATCATGTCGATCAGCGCGGTGATGTTCTCCATCAGTTTCTCGTTGGAGGTGCCGGTCGGCCGCAGCAGGATGTAGCGGTCGGCGATGATGAAGGTCGGCGTGCTCGAGACCCCGAAGCGCTCGCGCAGCCGGTTGTTGCGCTTGATCTTGGTCTTGACGGTGAACGAGTCGAAGGCCTGCTCGGTGGCCTCCTCGTCGAAGCCGTGGTCCTCGACCAGCCAGTCGACCATGCGGCCCTCGGAGTTGAGCAGCTTGCGGTCGCGATGCAGCGCGCGGAAGACCTCGCGGTACAGCTCCTCGTCCTTGCCGAAGCCCTCGAGGACGAAGTACAGCCGCGCGAACAGGCCGTTCCACTGCTGGAACTGCACCGGCTGGCGCTGCCAGACGACGTTGTCGGGGATGGTCAGCAGCCAGGTGTCGATGTACGGCTGCGAGGCGTTGCACGCCGGGCAGCTGAAGTTGAAGAACTCGGTCACGCTGAGCTCGGCGTCCGGCGCCGGCTTCTCGTCGGGCTCGGGGACGACGGCGTAGTCGACGCCGGCCTCGAGGGCCGCATGCGCGGTACCGGCGAGCAGGAAGGCCGCGGCGCACAGGGCGGCGGCGAGCAGCTTGGGCTGGAGGTAGGTGATCATAGGCGAAGCGCTGATGATGACAGGGGCGGGAATTTTATATCGCTAGCCGCCGGGGACCGGCAGGCGCAGCAGCGTCGTCGAGCGTCCGGTCAGCGCCAGCTCGGCGCGCGCGCCCTCGGCCGCGTTCGGCGAGGCGAAGGGCCCGACCAGCACGCGGTGCAGGCTGCTGTCGCCGCTGTCGAAGCTGCGCACCGCCACCTGCAGGCCGAGCGCGCCGATGGCCTGCGCCAGCTCCTGGGCGGAGTTGGCGTCGGCGAACGAGCCCGCCTGGACGAAGTAGGCCAGCTCGGGCTCCTCCTGCGCCGCGTCCGCCGCCGGCTGCTCGGATGCGGGCGGCTCGTCGGTCGCCGCGGCCGGCACCGGCACCGGCGCGGCGGAGGCGGGTACCTGCGGCTTGATCTCGGCGGGATTGTCGAGCACCCGGGTCTCGAGCCGGTCCTGGAACTCGATGCGCTCCTCGATGCGCTGCGGCTGCGAGCTGAGGATGTTGTCGGCGCCGCGCGTCGGCGTGATCTTGAGCGGGATCGGAATGCGCGCGGTGTAGGCGAAGAAGGTCGCCGCGCAGGCCACGCCGAGGGTGAACGAGAACCAGATGGTGAACCACCAGCGCACGCGATGCCGCTTGCGCCGCGAGACGTGATCGCGTACCATTAGCCTGCTACATTTTAGTAGGCGCGCTGACGCCCAGCAGCGCCAGGCCGCCCGCCAGCGCCTGGCGGGTCGCGGCCACCAGCGCCAGCCGCGCCGGCAATCCTTCCTTCTCGCCGCCCAGCACCGGGACGTGGTCGTAGTAGCCGTGCAGGGCCGCCGCGAGCGCGATCAGCCAGTGCGCGATGCGATGCGGCTCGCGCTGCCGCGCCGCCTGCCGCAGGGCGGGCGCGAACCAGTTGAGCTCGGCGAGCACCCGCTGGGCATGCTCGTCGGCGAGATGCTCCGCCGCCGCCGCGGCGAGCTCCTCAACCTGGCCGCCCCATTTCTCCAGCAGCGAGCAGCTGCGCGCATGGGCGTACTGCATGTAGTAGACCGGGTTGTCGTTGCTGCGGGCGGTGGCGCGCTTCAGGTCGAAGTCCATGTGGACATCGCCCTTGGCGAGTACGTAGTGCAGCCGCGCGGCGTCGGTCCCGGCCGCCGCGATCAGATCGCCGAGCAGCACGAACTCGCCGGCGCGGGTCGACATGCGCACCCGCTCGCCGGCGTTGACCAGCGCGACGAACTGGATGATGCCGAACTCCAGCCGCTCGGGCTCGTGCCCCAGCGCGGCCCAGGCCGCGCGCAGCCGCGGGACGTAGCCGTGATGGTCGGCGCCGAACAAACTCAGCAGCAGCCCGTCGCAGCGCGCGGCCTTGTCCATGTGATAGGCGACGTCGGCCGCGAAGTAGGTGAGCTCGCCGTTGGCGCGCACCAGCACCCGGTCCTTCTCGTCGCCGAAGGCGCTGACGCGGAACCACAAAGCGCCGTCCTGCTCGTAGGTGTGTCCCTTCTCCTTGAGCAGGTCGACCGCCGCGGCAATCGCGCCGCTGGCGTCGAGCTCGCGCTCGGAGCGCCACTCGCCGTAGGTCACGCCGAAGGCCTCCAGCTCGGCGGCGATGCGCGCGCGCATGGCGGCGACGGCGTAGTCGCGCAGCGGTCCGATCTTCTCGCCCAGCGTCTCAGTCGCCGCGGCCGCCAGCTTGGCGCCGGCTTCGCGATCGGCCGCGATCGCTCCCAGCGCTTCCCAGTCGGGTGTGGGAAGCTGGTCACCGGCATGCTCATTACGCCATGCGGCGGCGACCTCATCGAGATACTCGCCTTGGTAGGCGCCCGGCGGCATGGCACGCCCGGCGTCGTCCGCGAGCATGGCGACCCGCAGCCACAGCGAGGCGGCGAGCGCCTCGGTCTGCAGGCCGCGGTCGTTGAGATAGTACTCGGCGTGGACCTCGTCGCCGGCCAGCCGCAGGATGCGCGCCAGGCTGTCGCCGAGCGCGGCGGCGCGGCCGTGGCCGATGTGCAGCGGCCCGGTCGGATTGGAGGATACGAACTCCAGCAGCACCTTGCGCCCGCTCGGCGGCTGGGCCCCGAAGGCCGCCCCCTCCCGCAGCACCTGGCCGACCACCGCCGTCCGCGCCGCCGGCGCCAGGCGCAGGTTGACGAAGCCGGGCCCGGCGACCTCGGCGGACGCGACCAATTCGTCCGCCGCGAGCGCCGCGGCGAGCTCCTCGGCGATCGCCCGCGGCGGGCGCTTGAGCTGCTTGGCCAGGCGCAGCGCGGCGCCGGTGGCGTAGTCGCCGTGGGCAGCGGTGGCGGGGCGCTCGAGCTGCGCGGCGTCGGCGGGCGCGCCGAGCTCGGCCAATGCGGACCCGAGCAGCCGCTCGAGCCGCGCGAAGACATCGGTCGGCCCGGACATGCGCATTAAGGGATAATTAGAAAAGCCTTAAAATATACCTTATGGACCGGAGCCGGAACCAGTGAAGATAGGCCTGCTCATCTGTGGCAAGCTGCCCGCGCCGATGGAGCGCGGGGGGCGCGGCTACGTCCGCCTGATCGAGGAATGGCTCGGGCCGCACCTGGGCAACTCGACGATCAAGACCTACCGGGCCTACGAGGGCAAACTGCCGCCCAAGACCGATTCCTGCGACAGCTACTTCGTCTCCGGCAGCCGCGCCAGCCTGCTGGACAACGAGCCCTGGATGCTGCGCCTGACCGACTTTTTGCTGGTGGCCGCCAAGGCGCAGATCCCCTGCTTCGGGCTGTGCTTCGGGCACCAGGCCCTCGCCAAGGCGCTCGGCGGCAACGTCAAGCGCACCGGCCGCTGGGAGCTGGGCGTCAAGACCTGGAAGGTGATCCGGGACGAGGGCTGGCTGCGCGAATGCGGCAAGCAGCTGCGGCTGATCTCGATCCACACCGACCAGGTGAGCAAGCTGCCGCCGCGCTCGGTGCGGGTCGCGACCAGCCCGACCTGCGCCAACGGCATGTTCCGCCTCGCCGGGCACGCCATCGGCATGCAGGGGCACCCCGAATTCACGCCGGCGGTCTTCGAGGAGATCCTCAAGCACCGCGGCAAGCTGTTCACGCCGGCGGAGCTCGCCGCGGCGCGCGCCTCGCTCGACCAGCCGTGCCATGCGGTCGAGATGGCGAAGTGGTGCATGAGCTTCATCGAAGCCCGTGCGTGAGCGCCGCCGGCCTCGCTGACGTCCAGGCCGGGAGCGACGCCCGCGGCGTCGCGGTCGCGCGGGCCGGCATCGCCGGGCTCGCCGCGCCGGTGCGCTTTGTCGACGCCGACGGCGCGGTCCATGCCTGCCTGGCGCGGGTGACCGCATGGGTGGCGGTCCCGCCCGAGCGCCGCGGCGCTCACATGTCGCGCCTGGCCGAGGCGGTCGGTACCTGGGAGGACGAGGAGCTGACGCTCGCCGCCCTGGCCGCTTGGGCCGTCGAGCGCAAGGAGGAGCAGGACAGCGCTTCCGCCGGGGTGCGCCTGGCGATGACCTGGCTGCTGCGGCGCCCGGCGCCGGCGAGCGGCCGGCCCAGCTGGATCGATTACCAGGTCGCGGTCTCCGCCGGCAGCGATGAGAAAGGCGAGCGGCTGGCCGTGACGGTGGAAGTGCCGGTCACCACCTTGTGCCCATGCTCGAAGGAAGTAGCCGAGGCCGGCGCGCATTCGCAGCGCTCGCTGCTGCGCGCCGATCTCGGCGGGGTCAAGGAGGACTGCTGCATCGCGGAGCTCGCGGCCGCCCTCGAGGGCTGCGCCTCGGCGCGGCTGGACGCGGTGCTCAAGCGCGAGGACGAGAAGCACGTGACCGAAGCGGCCTACGCCCGGCCGCGCTTCGCCGAGGACGTGGTGCGCGACGCCGCCCTGCTGCTGCAAGAGGCCGGCGCATCCAGCTGGCAGGCGCGGGTGCGCAACCTCGAATCGATCCACAACCACGACGCCTTCGCCGAGGCCTCGTCGCGCGGCCAGCCGCCGCCGGCCTGAGCTCCCGCCCCCGCGCCGCCGCCATGGACCAGGCGCTCCCGCCGGACCTGCTCAAGGAGCTGCGCGCCGAGCTCGGGGACGACGCCGTCCTCGCCGGGCCCGAGCAGCTGGCGGCCTATTCCTGCGACGCCCTGACGATGTACCAGCAGCTGCCGCTGGCGGCGGTGCTGCCGTCGACGCCGGCGCAGCTCGCGGCGGCGCTGCGCTTGTGCCACGCCCGCAAGGTCCCGGTGGTCACCCGCGGCGCGGGCACCGGCCTGTCCGGCGGGGCGCTGCCTCACAGCGAGGGCGTGCTGCTGGTGACCGCCCGCATGCGGGACATCGTCCGCATCGACCCGCTGGCGCGCACGGCGACCGTCCAGCCCGGCGTCCGCAACCTGGCGGTCAGCGACGCGGCCGCGCGCTACGGGCTGTTCTACGGGCCCGATCCATCGAGCCAGCAGGCCTGCACCATCGGCGGCAACGTCGCCGAGAACTCCGGCGGCGTCCGCTGTTTGAAGTACGGCCTGACCATCCACAACGTTTTGGCGCTGCGCTGCTTGACCGCAGCCGGCGAGGAGTTCGAGGTCGACCTGCGCAGCGGCGGCTACGACCTGCTGGCGCTGCTGCACGGCTCCGAGGGCATGCTGGCGGTGGTGGCCGAGGCGGTGGTGGCCCTGGCGCCGCTGCCGGAGGCGCGCGCGACCATGCTGTGCGCCTTTGACTCGGTGCGCGCCGGCGGCGACGCCATCGCGGCCATCATCGCCGCCGGCATCGTACCCGCAGGGCTCGAGATGATGGACGGGACCGCGGTCGCGGCGGTCGAGGAGTTCCTCGGCCTGGGCTATCCGCGCGACGCCGCGCTGGTGCTGGTGTGCGAGACCGACGGCCTGCATGAGGACGCCCGCGCGCAGCTCGAGCACATCCAGCGGGTCTGCGAGCGCTTCGCCGCCCGCGACATGCGCGTCGCCAAGGACGACGCCGAGCGCGACCTGCTGTGGCGCGGGCGCAAGTCGGCCCTGCCGGCGGTCGGGCGCCTCGCGACCGATTACTACTGCATCGACGGTACCATCCCGCGGCACCGCCTCGGCGAGGTGCTCGAGCGCATCGCGGCGCTGGCGGAGGAGTTCCGGCTGCCGTGCGCGAACGTCTTCCACGCCAGCGACGGCAACTTGCATCCGCTGATCATGTTCCACGCCGGCGACGCCGACGAGGCCCAGCGCGCGCGCGACTTCGGCTCGCGCATCCTGGCGGCCTGCCTCGCCGCTGGCGGTACGGTAACCGGCGAGCACGGCGTCGGCGTCGAGAAGCTCAATGAGATGTGTTTGCAGTTCCGCGAGGAGGAGCTGGAAATCTTCCGCGGCGTACGCGGCGCCTTCGATCCGGACGGCGTGCTCAACCCGGGCAAGGCGGTCCCGACGCTGCAGCGCTGCGCGGAGTTCGGCGCCATGCACGTCCATGAGGGCCAGCTCCCGCATCCGGAGCTCGAGCGCTTCTAGCGGGACCATGGCGCCGAGCGAGCGGGCCGCGCGCGTCGCCGAGGCGGCCGCCCAGGTCGCGGCGGCGGCCGGGCCGCTGCTGGTGACCGGCGCGGGGCTGCGGCAGGACTACGGCGAGCCGGTCGCGGCCGGCGCAACCGAATTGTCCACCGCGCCGCTCGCCGGCGTCCGCGCTTATGAGCCCGCCGAGCTGTACCTCACCGCCGGCGCCGGGACCCCGCTCGCCGAGCTGCAAGCTGCGCTGCGCGCCGAGGGCCAGGAGCTGTGCGGCGATCCGGCCGGGCGCCCGGGCGAGACCGTCGGCGGCGTTTACGCCTGCGGCCTGTCCGGCCCGCGGCGGCTGGGCCAGGGCCTGCTGCGCGACCATGTGCTCGGCTGCGAGATCATCGACGGCCGCGGCACGGTCCTGGCCTTCGGCGGGACCGTGATCAAGAACGTCGCCGGCTACGACGTCAGCCGCGTGCAGGTCGGCGCCCTGGGCACGCTGGGCGTCATCACCGAGCTCAGCCTGCGCGTCCGCGGCCTGGCGGAGTCCGACCTGACGACCATGCTCGACTGCGACGCGGCCGCTTCCTTGCAGCGCGTCAACGAGGCCCTCGCCCGCGGCATGCCGGTGGCCGCGAGCAGCTGGGAGCAGGGCGCGCTGCGGCTGCGCCTGGCCGGCAGCGAGGCCGCCGTCCGCCGCGCGCGCCACGAGATCGGCGGCGAGGAGGCGCCGGCGGCGGATGAGTACTGGGAGCCCCTCGCGCAGCAGGCGGGCGGGCGCTTCGCGGCGGCGCAGCAGGTCTGGCTGTGCATGCTGCCGCCGCTGGCCGAACTGCCCTTCGATGAATTGGGCCTGATCGAATGGGCCGGCGCGCGGCGCTGGTTCTTCGACGACGCGCCCGCCGACATCCGCCGCAGCGTGGAAGAGGCCGGCGGCCAGGCGATCTGCTATCGCCGCGCGCCGGGCAACACCACGCCGGTCTTCGCGCCGCCGCCGCCGGTCAACCTGCGGATCATGACCCGGCTCAAGGAGGTCTTCGATCCGCGCAACATCCTCAATCCGGGCCGCTTCGGCTACCTGTAGCATCCTCCCAGGCCGCGCACAGCGCGCGCAGTCCCTCAACACTCGCCGCCGCCTCGATGGCGGCGACGCCCGCCACCCCGCATGCCGCGACCGCCGCGAGCCGCTCGGGTCGCATGCCGCCGATAGCGACGGCGGGGACCGGCAGGCCGGTACACAAGCGCCGCAGCCAGTCCACTCCCAGCGGCGGCTGCGCGACCTGCTTGCTCATGGTCGGATGGACCGGGCCAAAGGAAACATAGCCCGGCGCGGCCGCCAAGGCGGCGGCGGCCTCGGCGTAGTTGTGGGCCGAGACCCCCAGCAGCAGCCCGGCCGCATGGATGGCTGCGACATCGGCGGTCCGCAGGTCTTCCTGTCCCAGGTGCACGCCGGCGACGAAGCCGCTCTGCTGCCCGCAGCAGTACGCCCAGCGGTCGTTGACGATCAGGCTGATGCCGCTCGCCCGCGCCAGGGCGGCGGCTTTGGTTATCTCGGCCTCGACGGCGGCGCGGTCCTCGAGTTTGCAGCGCAGCTGCGCCCAGCGCGCGCCGGCGCTCGCGAGGGCCGGGATGCGCGCGGCGCTGTCGACGATCGGGCACACGCCCGGGCGCCCTTCGAGCTGGACGGACGTGCCGGCGGACGGCGTGCCGCGCACCGGCATGGCGGATGATGATGGAAAGCCTTCCTGCTGCTCGATGCCGGCGGCAGCCCCGAGCTTGGCGACGACCGCCGCGTCATCCAGCGTCAGGCCCAGCGCCAGCGCGCCGGCGAAGCTGCTGGCATAGGTGCAGCCGGTACCGCGCAGCTGCCCCTCGGTCCGCTGCCCGTTGAGAAGATAGGGTGTGCGTTGCTCAAGGGCGACGAGGTCGACGCATGTCTCGCTGCCGGTGATGACGACCTTGCCGAAGCCCAGCTCTTGCAGCCGCTGCCGACATGCGTCGGCGTCGGTGCCGGGCAGGTCGCTGAGCCAGCGCGCCTCATCGAGATTGGGCGTGATGACGGCATCGAGCTCCGGGACGAGTTCGAGGAAGGCGGCGCGATAGCCCTCGTCGATCCAACTGCCGCCGGCCGAGGGGCCGGTGACCGGATCGATGATGATCGGGCCGGGATGTTTGCGCAGTACTTCAGCGAGCGCGCGCAGCATGGAACTGCCGCCGAGCATGCCGAGCTTGACCGGCGCGGCTGGATAAGCGGCGCAGGCCGCGCGCAGCGCTGCTGAGGCAGCCTCAGTCCCCGCCGGCGTCCACGCCCGCAGCCCGCTGGCATTCTGCTCGGTCCAGGCGGTCTTGACGAGCAGCGGCTCGCAGTCCAGGCGCCGCAGCGCGCGGGCGTCGGCCGCCAGGCCCGCCCCGCCGCTGGCGTCGATGCCGCCGGCGCAGACGCAGGGCGCCGCTAGCACGTGTGCTGGCGCTGGCGCTGGTAGGCGGCGACGACCTTGCTGTAGTAATCGAGGCGCCGCAGGTCGCCATAGTAGCGCTGCAGCCCGCGCTTGATGCGGTCCTCCTCGGTCGCGAGCCCGTCCGCGTCCATGTAGTGCCGCAGGATGACGGTGCCGTAGCGCAGGTTGACGCGCAGGTAAAACAGGTTGTCGATCTCCTCGCGCCCGACCACTTCGAGCCAGAACGGCATCACCTGCATGTAGCCGTGGGCGCCGGCGGTCGACACCGCGTACTTGCGGAAGGCGCTCTCGACCTCGATGATCGCCATGACCACGTCCGGATAGACCCCGGCGCGCAGCGATTCGTACAGCACCGCGCGCAAAAAGCCCTCCTGCAGCCGGCGGCGGCGCAGCAGATGGTCGGACGGCAGGTAGTCCTCGAGGAACTTGCGCTTGGCGCAGAACCAGGCCTCGTTCTGCTCGAAGATCGGCAGGTCGGCCGGCGGCGGGGAGTCGGCGCCCATGGCGCCGATGGCGACCTTGTGGCGCAGCAGCTCGTACTCCGGCGACCGCTCCTGCTCCTGGGCGCTGCCGGGCGCGGCGGGCAGCAGCAGGGCGAGCAGCAGCGGCGCCAGCCGGTGGCGGAGCGTCATGGCGGGTGATTTTAAATCCCCGCCGCCGGCGCCAAGTAGAATTAATCCCTTAACCGCAGCGAGATGGAAGTGGGTGAGGAACGCGTGAACGGCAAGCTGGCGCTGGTCTATGACTTCGACGGCACCTTGATCGAAGGTGAGATGATCGATCCGCTGCTCGCCGACCTCGGCCTGGAAGCCGAGGCGTTCTGGGATGAGAGCAACAGCTTCGCGCGCGACCATCGCATGGACCGGATCTGCTGCTACATGTTCCTGCTGCTGCGGGAGGCCGCCCGGCGGAAACGCAAGGTGACCCGCGCTGGCTTGCAAGATGTGGGCCGCGGCCTGGAGATGCGCGCCGGCCTGGCGGACGAGCCCGGCTGGTTCGACGCCGTCAACGCCGCCTGCGCCGAGCACGGCCTCGCGCCCGAGCATTATGTGGTGACTTCCGGCCTGGCTGAGATCGTCGAGGCCAGTCCCGTCTGCGACCGGTTCACGAAGGTGTTCGGCTCGCGCTACTACTACGATGATGACGGCGCGGCCGCCTGGCCGGCCCAGATGGTCAACTACACCACCAAGACCCAGTACCTGTTCCGCATCAGCAAGGGCGCGCTCGACGAGAGCGACGAGCAGGCGCCCAATCTCTACATGGATGAGGCCGACCGGCCGGTGCCGTTCGAGCGCATGGTCTTCATCGGCGACGGCCTGACCGACATCCCCTGCTTCTCGCTGGTCAAGAAGCACCAGGGCACGGCGGTGGCGGTGCGCCACAGCCAGACCGAGGACGCCATGCAGCGCCTCGAGCAGCTGCTCGCCGACGGCCGCGTCGATTTGGTCAGCATGACCGCGCACTTCGAGGAGGGCGGCAAGCTGCTCGAATCGATTCGCCGCGTCATCAAGCGCAAGGCGCGCGAGGCGGAACAACAACGCCACATCCAAACCGCGCAATGAGACCTCGCCTGTACGCCCTGCTGCTCGCGCTGCCGCTGCTCGCCGCGGTACCGGTCCAGGCCGACTACAGCAAGCGGCAGTTCGAGAACATCCTGCGCGGCTATCTCGAGATCAACCGCGGCGCCGAGGTCCGCCAGGGCGCCCTGCGCCTGTACAACCTCGGCCTCGAGCTGCACGATCCGGACCTGCTGCGCGACGCCACCCACGGCGCCATCGACGCCCAGGACCTCGAGCTGGCGATGCGCATCAGCCGCGACTGGATTGCCAACGGCGGCGACGCCGAGGCCCTCAGCATGCTGGCGCGCATCCACATCAGCTCGGGCCAGCAGGGCCTGATGCGGTCCATCCCGCTGCTGACGCGCCTGGCGCGCGCCACCGAAAACCCCGGCGAGATCTTCGAGCTGGTCAGCCTGGCGCGCGGCGACCGCATCTTCGCCATGCAGAGCATTTACGCCAAGCTGCCGAAGCCGGCCGACTACCACGCCTACCTGGCGCTGCTGTACCTGCGCGAGGGTTTCCTCGACGAGGCCGGCGGCGTCATCGGCATCGGCCTGGCCGGCGATCCGGACTCGATCAACCTGCGGCTGCTGCGCATGCATCAGCGCGTCCTCGCCGGCGACGAGCTCGGCACGGTGACCGCCATGCGGGAGCTGGCCGCGGCGGCCGGCATCGACGAGGCCACCGCGGTGACCACCTACGAGGACTGGCGCCACCAGCATGAGGCCCGCGCCGTGCTGCTGCCGATGCCGGAGGACTACCACATCGAGGACGGCCGCCGCCACTACGCCCACCTGCGGGCGGGGGTGTTCTACCTGCGCTACGGCGCGCCGGAGGACGCCCTGGCCGAGCTCGAGCGGGTCGCCAAGCACTCGCCGAGCTGGGAGAGCGCCATCGACATGCGGGTCGCGGCCCACCAGCTGCTCGATGAGAACGACAAGATCATGGCGCTGCTCGAGGACGCTCTCAGCCATGCGCCCGACGAGGCCGTCGGGTCGCTGGGCCAGACCTACGCGCGGTATCTCGCCGCCGACGGGGGCTCGGAGGCGGCCTATGACTTCCTCGCCAGCTTCGAGAAGGTCGCGGGCAATCCCGACCTGCTGTACTACCGCTCGCTGTACGCCGACCGCATCGGCAAGCTCGAGTCCGCCGAGGCCGACTTGCGCAGCTACATCCGCATGCTGCCGGACGACGCCGAGGGCTACAACGCCCTGGGGTATTTGTTCGCCGACCACAACGTCAAGCTCGAGGAGGCCCGCGAGCTGATCGAGACCGCCCTGGCGATCGAGCCGGATTCGGCCGCTATCGTCGATTCCTACGGCTGGGTGCTGTACCGCCTCGGCGACCTGGAGGGCGCGCGCCGGGCGCTGGAGGAATCGCTGCATCTGATGGGCAACGACCCGCATGTTGAGGTCATCGCGCACTACGGCGAGGTGCTGTGGGAACTGGGCCTGCAGGATGACGCCATCCGCGTTTGGAAGCGGGGCTGGGAGATCGACAGCGAGGACGAGGCTTTGGTCGAGACCATGCGGCGCTACAACCAGGAGCGCGGCGCCGAGCTGCATTAGATGGACGTGAATTCCAAGATGGGGGGGGGCAGCGGCCCTTAAGAAGGGCAATTGCAAACCCTCAGCACCGCGCGTAGCAGCAGCTCGCGCTAACCTAACCAACAAAACCGCGGCTACAAGAGCTGCAAATGATTCGCTTGGCGCACCAAGTGAACGGCAAAGCTGCGCGAGCGATGCCGGACCAGTCCTGCATGGAGGATAGGAACATGGAACAAGAACAAAAGCAAATGCAGGAGCAAGAGCTGGAGGAAGAAGAAACTGGCTTCCTGTCTAAGTTGATCGGATGGCTTTTGTCCCCTCTGTTTTTTGTGGCAGGCGCAGTAATCGGATTTTTCAAGTGGGTTGGGGCCATTCTAGTTGCGTTGTTCGAGGGAGCTGTGTTCGTCCTAGTTATGTTGCTCAAGGGAGCTGCTGTCCTCCTGGCAATAGGAATCGGTTACTGGGTCCTTAACGGCCTGTTAGATGAATGGAGCGAGAATCGCCAATTGGCAAGGGAGGAAGAGAGGAAGAAGGTATTGCTAGTCAATGCCGAAAAACTGGTCAGAACGCAACTCGAGCTCGCTGCCTTTTTCGTTAGGGAGGGATGGGAAAACGATGCGACAAAGATATACAAGGAAATCATTGATGAATGGCCAGATGATCCTCGAGGTTATTATCATCTAGCTGCGTTTCTGGAAAGGCAGGGGAATCTGGAGGAGGCTGCCGAAGAGCTGGCACGAGCCTTTGCTCGTCGTGCTAAATGGCCCGAAGAGGCTGTTGAAATGAGTCAGAGCCTAGATCTTTCGACTACCAAGCGATTAGACCGCCCTCTTTTGCCAGGTGCGGATGCGATGATAGCGAAGCGTGCTTGGTTGCTGTTTCGATTGGGGGAGAGCGACTCATCTGAAAACATATTCCAACGCTTAGTTAAAAATTACCCAAACAACCCTAGGTATCGTAGCGCCTTAGGATATCATTGGGTATACAACGGCAGTAACATAGATTGGGGGATTGGGTTACTAGAGGAAGCCGACGAGGAGACGGAGAATGATCCAAACATCCTTGCGGCTCTAGGTTGGGCACAATATCATAAAGGATGGCTGGATGAAGCGAATGTAAATCTGGCAAAAGCTTTGAGAAGTGACCAGGGCCAGGAGCAATATGATTATGTCCGCACCCTTGCTCATTATGGTGAGATTCTCTGGGCGCAAGAACGCAAAGCCGAGGCAAGAGCGGTTTGGCGCGAAGGCTGGTGCGATGATGCTGATCATAATGTGTTGCAGGAGACTCTGCAGCGCAACGGCATAGAGTTCAAGGAGGTGGATTCGCGTCACCGGCAGTCCTTGCGAGGAGCTGTGCTTTGCCGGGTGCGCGACCGCTTAGAAGAAGAAAACTAACATCGCCAAACGCTGCTTGCTTTGCCTGGCCGCTGTTCCATGCTAGCAGCACCCGGCGGCGCTTCCCAGCGAGCACGACGTGCGGCGGTGGCGCACAAGGGGGACGAGATTCATTAGCGTAGCATGCAATAGAATAGGCACCTGTATGATTGCTGTTTCCAAGATGGGGGGGGGTAGCGGCCCTTAAGAAGGGCGATTGTCAACCCTCGGCGCCGCGCATAGTCGCGCGCACCAATCCAACCAACAAAGCCGCGGCTACAAGAGCCGCAAATGATTCGCTTGGCGTACCAAGCAAGCGGCAAAGCTGCGTGAGCGATGCCGGACTATTCCCGCATGGAGGGTAGAAGCATGAATCAAGAACAAGAGCAAGAAAAAAGCGGATTCTGGGCTAAGTTAGCCGATAGGGCTTGGAACTTCAACCTGGGACCTCCGGTAGCGATTGGGCTATTTGCCTGGCTCTTATTCTCGAACAGCGAGCTGCGTGAGGAGAATGCCGAATTGCGCGAGGCCGCGCAATTGGCGGAGGCGGATAAGAGGGACAAAGAAGTCAAGCCCTACACCGCCTTTGCGTTTCTTGCTAGATCATATAAGCAGGGGGACCGAAGGATTGAATTCGAGCTTGCTTCCTTTGCCGCTGAGGCGGGTATGAATGCTGAGGCTGAAGAGGTTTACGAAAAAATTATTGCAGAGCAGCCAGATGACCCCATAGGCTATTATCGCTTTGCCCTGTTCTTGAAAAAGCAGGGGAAGTTGAGGAAAGCCACCGAAATGCTGGACCAGGCCATCTCAAGTGCTCAAGGGCCAAATGCTAGGCGCGCCAAGCTGCTCTGGGATTTGGGGGCTAAAGCCGGCATATACAAAGTGCCTGTCGGTTTTACCGAATTGTTGAAGGATCTAGGCGTCAGCCAGATGCCGGAACCCTTGGTTGCCAAAGCCTTGGAGCTGCCTCTCCTGCCAACAGTGGATGAGATGCAAGCGGAACGTGCTTGGTTGTTGTTCCGGCAAGGGAACGCGAGCGGATCTCAAAAGATATTTCGCGACTTAGCAGACCAGCATCCAGACAATCCTAGATATCGTGGCGCTCTAGGGTATCAATTGGCATACGAAGGCAGCGATCTGGATGAGGCGGTCAGGCTGCTGGAAGAAGCCGCCAAGGGGGCGCCCAATGACCCCAACATCCTTACTGCCCTGGGCTGGGTGCAATATAGTCAAGGATGGCTGCCTGAGGCGAGTGTGCATCTAGGCAAGGCCTTGAGAAGCGAGCAAGGCCAGGAGCAGTATGAGTATGTTCGCACCCTTGCTCATTATGGTGAGATTCTCTGGGAGGAAGGAAAACAGGAAGAAGCTGTAAAAGTTTGGCGCGAAGGATGGTGCGAGGATGATGGGCATGATGTGTTGCAGAAGACGCTGCTGCGTCGCAACATAAAGTTCGAAGAGGGCAACCTGCACTATCGGCAGTCTCCGCGAGGAGCCGTGATTTGTCGGGTACTCGATCGCTTAGAATAAAATGAGTACCGCTGAAGGCAATAGAATAGGCATTCGCATGATTGCTGTTTCCCAAACGGAGGGAATGGAAGCTCTGGGCAAGACCTCTCAGGAGCGCAACAAAGCCTCTACTCTTGTCCACGCAGTTGCCGTAAGTCTCTTCCTGTGGTGTGTTTTCGCGGGATCTTTCGCGAAAGAGGGAAACCAATCCCTAGGTTTTCTCGAAGCCATAATTCCGCTGTCTTTCAATTTAGAAATCGCTGGACGCTTGCATGAGGAACAAGGCCCCGACGCCGCATATCATTATTTGAGTTCGATCTCTGCATTATCTGCAGTTTCCAAGGTGAACTTGATAATGGCCCGGGCAGCATATGCTGCGGAGGCAGGGCGCCACAAACATGCAGAAGACTTGTATTTAACGCTAATCTCGCACTCAAACCCAGAGGCTCGCAGCGTTGTGTATGCCAACCTAGGCAGTATGCTGCTCGACCAAACTGACAGAACCCTCGATGCCATGTTATATTTGGAGAAAGCGGTGGAATTGCATCCTGGACATCCGAGAATAATGTCTGACTTTGGCTGGTCGTTATACCGGCAAGGCAATTTGCTAAAAGCACTGAAAGTCACAGGTGATGCTGTGCACTTAATGGAGAATTCTCCTCGGGCACAAAAGTTGTTGCTCAACCTTCAATCGCTAGTTGTCTCCCAGGACGCAGAAACATCAGTTAAGGTTGTTATATTAACTCGATACGGCGAATTGCTCTGGGAATCAGGCAGCAGAGGGGAAGCTTCCGAGATTTGGTGCGACGCCTTGCGCCTGGACATCCTCAACCGGAAAAGGGATGAAATGTTGTCTGAGACCCTATCACGTTATGACTTGAAAAACAGGCTCTCTTGCCGATAATTACAGACTTGCCTGCTTCAGGATCGCGCAGATAAAACTTACTGAGTTGCTGCGGACCTCCATTCGCTACTAGGCGAAAGATTTAGAATTTGCCAGGCGATCCGGTCCAGCGCGCCGCGCTGGTACCGCCGGCTAGCAAATTCATGACTGACAGCAGCATCCTGCGCCCGCTCAAACACGCCGCCGCCTGGCTGCTGCTGTGCGGCAGCGCCTCGGCGGCGTTCCCGACCGATCCCGACGTGGCGACGGTGCTCGAGGAGGCCGAGCTGATCTACCAGACCGGTGCGGGGCCGGAGACCGCTTACGAGTACCTCAGCGGCGCCGGCGCGGCGGCCGAGGCGACCGAGGTGATGGTTCGCCGCGCGCGGTATGCCAGCGAGGCCGGCATGGTGGCTGAGGCCGAGGAGCTGTACTGGGAACTGCTCAACCGCGACCCGCAGGACGGCATGCTCTACAACGCCCTGGGCTTTTTGCTGGCCGAGTTCGAGTACGCTCGGCTGCAAGAGGCCATTGCTTTGCTGGACCGGGCTCTGGAGTTGGCGCCGAACCAGCCGGAGATCTATTCTTCCTACGGCTTTGCCTTAGCCCAGCTGGGCTATCTGGACGAGGCCGAGGAGTACTACGCGCAGGCCGTGCAGCTGCTGGACGGCAGGTACAGCAAGGAAATCCTCTTGGACTACGGCGTGCTCCTGCTCGAGACCGGCCAGGACGAGCGCGCGATCAGCATTTTCGGGCGCATGGCCGAGCTCGATCCGGACAGCCCGGAATCGACGCTCTACCCGCAGCTGATGTGGATGCTGCACAAGCGGCAGGTCTTGCCCGAGACGCTGGAACTGCTGGCCAGCATCGAGCAGGAGCTGGGTACCGCGCGGCGACTGCCACCTGAGATCCAACTCACGCTGTTCTACGCCTACGCGCTCTACCTGTATGGGGACGAAGCCGCGGCCCGGCTGCAGCTGTCGCACATCGCGGTGGACGAGACCTTGCCCCGGCGCAACCTCGAGCTCTACGCCAAGGTGCGGGAAGAGATGGGCGACGTCGCTGAGGCCGAGAGGGTTTATCGGTTCCTGCTCAACCTGGACCCGGACAATCCGCATTATCGCAGCGACCTAGTGTTCTTGCTGGCTGAGTCCGGCCGCAAGCTGCCGGAGGCGGCCGCGATCGCCGAGCGCGGCCTGGAGCTGACGCCCGACTGGCCGGAGCTGCTCGCGTCCTACGCCTGGGTCCTGCATCGCCAGGGCCGGCCCACGGCGGCGATCGCGGTGATAGAGCGTTCGCTCAATCGGGAATACGGGATGAAGCAGTACGAGCTGGTGCGGACGTTCGCGCACTACGGCGTGCTGCTGTGGGAGCGGGGTTTCCAGGATTACGCCATCGACTTCTGGCGGCAGGCGTTGAGCATCGACAGGGAGCACGACATCCTGCTGGAGTCCTTGCAGTCTTACGACATTGCTCCCGAGGCCTTGGGCTTCTAGCAAGGCGGCCAGCAGGGCGCGTCGATTAATGGTGTAGAATTACAGTCTTATGAGCGTTGATTCCAAGACGGGGGGGGGGCAGCGGCCCTTGTTCCGCCTAATTTAGAGGCAAACGCAGCCGCGCGGCGTAGATCCGCGCAAACTCAATCCAACCAAACTGCGGCGATTAGCGTCGCGAAAATCTTGCCAGGCGCATGGCGTGTTGGCATCGCCGCGCGTGCGGCATTCCCTCAACCTCAAAAGGAGGATGGAGTCATGACCAACAACAAAATCCTGAACCTGCTTAAGGCTGCTGCCGTCCTGCTGCTCTTGTCTGGAGTTTCGGTGAGGCCGTCCGCTGCTAATGACGGCATCGCATTCGGAGTTCACGCTGGCTACCAGGGCTTCTCTGGTGTCGCTAGCCTCTGTGAAAACACCGCGAAGGCGCTTGCGATGACGCTAAGGACAACCGTCAGGTACGAATGTGACAGAGCTACCTTGATGGGAGGAGCTCATATTAGGTTCCAAATGGCACCGCAGCATTCGATCGTGGCTGCGGCAAGGATTTCCGGCGATCATGAGCTTAAGTTTTCGACAACTAATTCGGTAACAATTCCGTTTTCTGTCACCACTGGCTCGGCTGCCTATGAATACATCGCGCCTATTGGAGGCCCTGATGTCGAAGGATTTCTTAAAGCCGGATACCATTTTTCCGATTGGGAAATAGATCATGAGGCGATAAACGAAGGCAACACCGGTGACTTTAACGGCTTTGTGCTCGGGGCTGGCTTGATTTATAACGAAACCCTCATCGTCGGGTATGAATACTTCGATGCTGGCGATGAGCTGGAAGGAGGACATGCTCTCTACGCAGGCGTGGAATTCGGCCTGTGATTGTTGCGCGCTGATCTGATCGCTGCGGGCAAGCAGCGAAGTAACCGCGAGCAGCGCATGATATAGAATCAGCATCTTATGGGCGTTGATTCCAAGACGGGGGGGGGGGCAGCGGCCCTTGTTTCGCCTAACTTAGAGGTAACGCAGCCGCGCGGCATACGCGTGCGCAAACTCAATCTAATCCAACTGCGGCGACAGGCGCCGCGAAGATTTTGCCAGGCGCATGGCGTACTGGCATTGCTGCGTGTGCAGCATTTCCTCGGCCTCAAAAGGAGATGAAGCCATGACCAACAAAATCTGGAACCTAATCAAGGTTGTCGTTGTCATGGCGGTCTCAGCGAATTCACATGCCGAACAGGACACAGCGTACTTCGGGCTTAGGCTCGGAGTGCAGCTTGTGCCCGAATTCTGCAAAGTTCCCTTCGACTATCAGTCGTGCAACGACAATGTGGCAATAGCAAACCCATATCTGCGCTTTAATATAGATGGGCCTCACAACATCGAGATAGGCGCGAGGGCTACGCTAGTGGATTACCAGATGAGTGTCGGCAGTACTACGGACTCGATGAATTCCTCGTCGTTGTCCCTATCCTACGAGGTTCGCCCTTTCAGCGACCAGGAGCCCGGACCGATTGCTGTGCGCTTAGGATGGCATTACACCACATATAACCGTCAGGGGATCTCATATAGCCGTTATACCGGTTCTGCCCAGTCGGCGTCTTTTGACGCTACAGATGAGAACGGACTTATCGTTGGTCTTGGCTTTGCTCCCTTCCGGCATGTCAACCTGTCGTTTGATTACGCTGATGGGGACAGTTATGAGGCCATGAGCCTGATGCTTGGATTTGAGATATAGGAAATCAGCTGCAGCTAGCCTGCCTGGGCGATCTGTCTCAAGGGGCAGTACTAGACTTCCTGTGCATCTATCTGCGGCAGAAGCTAGGGTGCCAGTTGGGCAACGTAGAGCAATAGTGTAAAATCATGGGCTTATGAGCGTTGATTCCAAGACGGGGGGGGGCAGCAGCCCTTGGCGAGCATAGCCTAATAGCAAATGCGGCGCGAATAACGCGTACGCTCACCAATTTAATAAAAACATCTTCGGCGATAGAAGTCGCCAAGGATTTGCCATGCGTTCTGCATCAGCGTGAGCGCAGCGCACACAACAACACACAAGCCCCTAACGGAGGATAACTCCATGAACACCAATGCTTTGCAATCACTGAAGGCCGCGTTCGCTTGCCTGTTCCTGTGGGTGGCCGCCAGCGCTGCGTTCGCCCAAAGCAACGCAATCACTGAAGCCCTGGAGGAGGCCGAAGAAATCTATGCCTCTGATGGTGGAGCTCAAGCAGCCTACGACTACCTCGGTGGCTTGGGCGAACTGAGCGAGGACGCGGAAATAATGGTTTCGCGCGCTTGGTATGCTGGCGAGGCTGACTTGTTGGATGAGGCTGAGGAGATCTATCGAGATTTAATTGTGCGCTTTCCAGATGATGAGTGGAATTACTATGGCCTGGGTCGCCTTCTGGCCGAAAACAAGTATGTGCGCCTGTATGAGGCACTAGATTTGCTGGACAATGCGCTAGAACTGTCCCCCCAGGAGCGGCCTGAGTTCTATGCGACGTATGGTTATGCTTTGAGGAAGCTAGGTTACTTGACAGACGCTGAAGAATATTACGAGGATGCGATACAACTGTTAGGTGATGAGGTTGACGCGGAGATTTTCCTGAACTTCAGTGATTTGCTAGTAGAGACAGGGAAGGAAGAAAGGGCTCAAAGGCTTTTTGATTACATGGCAGAAAGCCATCCAGATAATCCCCATATTCTTTTCTTAATCTCATTAAATGAAATGTTTTACAAGGAAGAAGTTCCGATAGGAGGAGTCGAGTCCTTGATGGAGGCAGGCAAGGAATTTTATCAGGAACCTCGCCTATCGCTATTGCGCGCCTCCGCCCTCCAACTCCAGGGAGATGATGCGGAGGCCAAACGGGCATTAGAGCGGTCTGGCGTTGATGAAAATTCATCCCTGGAAGACCTTGATCTTTACGCTTCTTTGATGTACAAGGTTGGGGAAGCGGAAGAAGCCGAAAGAATCTACCGCTTTCTTGTCAACCAAGAGCCGGATAATCCATGGCACTACAACAGCCTAGGATTTCTCCTTGCCGAGGAAGGTCGCGACCTCGATGAGGCAGCGGAAATATTAGAAAAAGCACTTGAGCTAGCGCCGGATCGGCCAGAGATCCTTGATTCTTACGGCTGGGCTTTGTATCGTCAGGGAAGGCTTGCCGCCGCGCTTGCGATGGTGGAAAGATCATTCGAAACTGAGCAGGAAATGGGACAGTATATATACGTTTGGAATCTTGCTCATCATGGTGAAATCCTATGGGAAATGGGCTATAGAGACGATGCTGCCGAATCTTGGAGGGCTGCTTGGTACGAGGATAGCGAGCATGATAAGTTGTTGGATACTCTGCAGCGCTATGGCCAAGAGTTTGAAGAGGTTAGCGACGAGCAGAGCGACAGCATTGCGAGTATTCTGGTGTATGCTGATTACCTTTCCGAGGAGGCGGGCCCTCGTTTGGCCTACGAGTATCTGAGCTCCCTTGATTTGTTGTTCAACTCCGAGGATTTATTGCGATTCCAGGCATTTTATGCCTGGCAAGCAGAGGATTGGGTAGCTGCGGAAAACTTGTACCGCACGCTGATTGACAATGCTCCGGAAAATCCCGATTACCAACATTCGCTAGGTTATCTTCTCGTAGAGTACACCGACAGGATTGTTGAAGGAGGGCTGTTCTTGCAAGAGGCATTCGAACTGGATCCCGAAGATCCCACTATCTTGGCTTCGCTCGGCTGGGCAATGTACCGCCAGGGTCGGTTGGAAGAAGCTCAGTCCACCATTAGCAGGGCTGTGAGGATGATGGAGTTGGATTGGGAGAACAATAACAAGCAAGCCGAAATCAATGCAAAGGCTCATTATGGCGAAGTTCTTTGGGAATTGGGCTACCAGAGTGATGCCGTTGATGTCTGGCGTGATGCTTGGCTACTGGATGATAATGATGAAAGCGGGCTCCTATTCAAGACCCTGTCGCGCTATTCGAAGGAACACCGCTCTTGGTAACAGCATAGCCCGCCGCGATGCCTGAGCATCGTGGCGGACCTCCCTCCGCCCTGATTAAGCGGCGGAGGATTTAGAATTTAACCCCCATGCGGGAATCCCTGCCACTCCGCCGCGCCGCCTATGCGGCCGCCCTGCTGCTGCTCGCGGCCGCGGTGCCGCCGGCGCAGGCCGACAGCCACACCGAGGACATCCGCGCCGACCACCTGCTCGGCGAGGCGGAGATCATCGCCTTCGAGGAGGGCCCGGCCGAGGCCTACCGCTATCTCGGCAACCACGGCGAGCTCAGCGACCAGAGCGTGGTGCTGTTCGCCCAGGGGCACTACGCCTGGCAGGCCGACATGGTCCCCGAGGCCGAGGAGGCCTACCGCATCCTGCTCGAGCGCGAGCCGGACAATCCCTGGTACCTCAACGCCCTCGGCTACCTGCTGGCGGACAAGAACTACCAGGTCGACGAGGCCCAGGAGCTGCTGCGCCGGGCGCTGCGGCTGGCGCCGGACACCCCGGAGATCATCGATTCCTACGGCTGGGCGCTGTACCGCCTCGGCGACCTGCCCGCCGCGATCGAGTACATCGAGCGCGCGATGGAGTACTACGGCTACGAGACGCCGCCGGCCGAGATGATGGCTCACTACGGCGAGCTGCTGTGGGAGACCGGCGACTCCGAGGGCGCCATCATCGTCTGGCGCAACGCCTGGGAGGCCGCGCCCGACGATCCTTACCTGCTCGCCACCATCGAACGCTATGCGGACAGCTATCCGGTACGCTAGGCTGCTGGCGGCCGCGGCCGCCCTGGCGGCCGGCGCGCTGCTGCCCGGCTGCGGCGGCGAGGAGCTGGAGGTCGACAACGGGCCCGAGCTCGGCATCTACGGCCGCCTGTCGATCCGGCAGGTGGGCGAGCCGCTGTTGATCGGCAACTACACATGGTTCCGCGGCGAGAGCCAGAACGGCTGGCGCGAGAGCTTCGTCATGACCGACCAGAACGACTTCGCGCTGTTCAGCCTCGAGTCCGACGACGACGGCACCCGGCTGACCAACCTCAACCGCACCTACGAGACCAGCGCCAGCCTGCGCGAGATCATGGCCGACCGGCTCGGCATCGACATCGATACCAGCGTGCTGGCCAATTGGGTGACCAACAACTACGGCGCCGGCGTCCCGCTGCCGAAGACCTTCGCCTACGCCGGCATTCGCGTCGAGGTCATCGAGCGCGCCACCAACGGCTGGCCGGCGAAGCTGCGTTTTCTGCAGGAGAACGCCATCTTGCTGATGTCGATCCACCAAGAGTCCTAGCCTCTTGCCATGGCGCCGCCGGCGCGCAGCGTCTCGCTCCTCGCGCCCGCCAAGCTCAACCTGGCGCTGCGCATCGCGGGCCGCCGCCCGGACGGCTATCACGAGCTCGACGCGCCCACCGTCCCCATCGGGCTGGGCGATGAGGTCACCGTCTCCCTGCGCTCGGACCGCCGCATCGTCAATGACTGGCGCCTGCCGGGGGTCCCGGTGCGGGACGAGCTCGGCTGGCGCGCGGCGCGGCTGTTCGCCGAGCAGGCCGCGCCCGCCCGCGGGGTTGCGATCCGCATCGCCAAGCGCATTCCCGCCGGCGCCGGCCTCGGCGGCGGCAGCTCGGACGCCGCCGCGGTGCTGCTGGCCTGCAACCGCCTGTGGGGGACGCGCTGGAGCCGCGCCCGCCTGGCGGCGCTGGGGCTGCGCCTGGGCGCCGACGTGCCCTTTTTCATCCACTGCCGCCAGGCGCGGCTGCGCGGCCGCGGCGAGCTGCTGGCGCCGCTGCGCTCGGCGGCGGCGGGCTGGGCGGCGGTGGCGGTCCCCGCCGCCGGCGTGAGCACCGCCGCCGCCTTTGCCGCCTACGCCGCCGGGCGGGCTGGAAAACATAAAATAAGCGGACTCGTCGATGTCGCCAACGACCTGGGTCCGGTAGCGCAGATGCTTTGTCCCGAAATCACCAAGTTGCTGCGGCTGCTGCGCCGCCTGGCGGGCCAGGCGCGGCTGTCGGGCTCCGGCAGCGCCTGCTTCGCCGTCCTGCCCGGCAAGCGCCGGGCGGTGGCGGTCGCCGCCGCCCTGGCGGCGCAAGGCTACGCCGCCTGGGCGGCTAGAATCATGCGGGGCCGGCCACTGTCACTGGGGAGTAGCCAAGCGGTAAGGCAGCGGGTTTTGGTCCCGTCATGCGTAGGTTCGAATCCTACCTCCCCAGCCCTCTAGTTTCCGTCCCGTCCCACCCGTGAGCCATCCCTACGCCGACGCGTCCGCCGAGATGATGGACAACCTCATGCTGGTGTCCGGCTCGGCCACCGCTGACCTCGCCAACAACATCTGCCGGCACCTCAACCTGGCGCCGGGACGCCTGCACGTCGACGCCTTCGCCGACGGCGAGATCCAGGTCGAGTTCCGCGACAACATCCGCGGCCACGACCTGTACATCATCCAGTCGACCAGCCCGCCGGCCAGCCACAGCCTGATGGAGCTGGCGCTGATCGCCGACGCCGCCCGCCGGTCCAGCGCCGAGCACGTCACCGCGGTGGCGCCCTACCTGGGCTACGCCCGCCAGGACCGCCGCCCCGGCGGCGGCCGCACGCCGATCTCGGCGCGGGTGGTCGCCGACATCCTCGCCGCCGTCGGCGTCCAGCGCATGGTCACCATCGACCTGCACGCCGAGCAGATCCAGGGCTTCTACAGCTTCCCGCTCGAGAACATCTACGCCTCGCCGGTGCTGCTGCGCGACCTCAGCCGCATCATCCACAAGCACCAGGACGACGAGCCCCCGGTGCTGGTGTCCCCCGACATCGGCGGCGTCGCCCGCGCCCGGGCGCTGGCGACCCAGATCAGCGCCGATTTGGCGATCGTCGACAAGCGGCGCCCCAAGGCCAACGTCGCCAAGGTCATGAACATCATCGGCGCCGTCGCCGGCCGCCGCTGCTTCCTGATCGACGACATCGCCGACACCGCCGGGACCCTGTGCAACGCCGCCCGCGCCCTGATGGACGCCGGCGCCAAGAGCGTCGCCGCCTACTGCAGCCACCCGCTGCTGTCGGGCGCGGCGGTCGAGAACATCGAGGATTCGCCCCTGTCCGAGCTGGTGTGCACCGACACCATCCCCCTGTCCGCCGAGGCCCGCAAGTGTAATAAAATACGCATCCTGTCCGTCGCCGAGCTCCTGGCCGAGACCATCGCCCGCATCCACGGGAAGCAGTCGATCGGCTCGCTGTTCATGGACTGAGAGCGCGGCGTTTTGAGGACCTGAAACCAGTCATGCAGCACACTGTCGTCGCCACCGAACGCACCGCCAAGGGCGGGGCCGCCGCCCGCCGCCTGCGGCGCGCCAGCCAGGTACCCGGCATCGTCTACGGCGGCGGCGAGCCCCGCATGATCGCCCTGGAGCGGGACGCCCTGGTCAAGCAGCTGGGCCAGGAATCCTTCCACTCCTCGATCCTCAATCTCGAGCTCGGCGGCGACAAGTTCGCCGTGCTGCTGCGCGACTACCAGAGCCATCCGGTCAACGACGCGGTCCTGCATGTCGATTTCCAGGCGGTCGCGGCCGACAGCAAGGTCAGCATGACCGTCCCGCTGCACTTCGTCAACGCTGAGAACTCCCCGGGCGTCAAGCTCAACCAGGGCATTTTCTCGGTGATCGAGGACAGCGTCGGCGTCCACTGCCTGCCCAAGGACCTGCCGGAGAACATCACCGTCGATGTCAGCCATCTCGAGCTCAACCAGAGCGTCCATCTCAGCGCCATCCCGGTCCCCGAGGGCGTGACCTTCGATGCCCTGGTACGGGGCGAGGACCCCTCGGTCGCCACCGTGCTGGCGCCGAAGCAGGAGGTCGAGGACGAGCAGCCCGCCGCCGCCGCCGTTGAGGGCGAAGGCGCGGCTGACGCTCCCGCAGCTGAGACCGAGGCCCCCGCAACCGACGCCGAGAAGAAATAACACACCCCTCCGGGATGATCCGGACCACTGGCAGTGATTAAGAAAAAACCAGCCAAGCGGCCGGCCTCCAAGAAGAAGCCGGCTAAGCGTGCTGCCGCCCCCAAGCGCAAGCCGGCCAGGAAGGCCAGGCCGGCGGCTGCCAAGCCCAAGAAACCCGTCAAGAAGACCAAGCCTGCCAAGAAGGCCAAGCCCCGCAAGCCGGCTCCGCCGAAGCGGCCGTCGCCCAAGCCCAAGCCCAAGCCCGCTGTTCCCGCCCCGCCGCCGGGTGTGAACCTGCAGGAGATCATCGACGGGATGGTCAAGGAGGGCCCGCCGTCCGCCTCGGTCTATATGTCCGTCGGGCAGAAGAAATGGTTCCGCAAGCTGCTGGAGACCATGCTGGTCGAGATCCGCAGCGAGGCCGAGCGCACCAACCAGGAGCTGCTGATGCAGGAGAAGGGCCTGGCCGACGAGCTCGACCGGGCGCACTCCGAATACCGCTTCGTCGTCGATCTGCGGGAGAACGAGCGCATCAACAACCTGCAGGGCAAGATCAACCACTCCCTGCGGCTGCTCGAGAGTGGCGAATACGGCGTGTGCGAGGACTGCGGGGTCCAGATCGGGATCCGGCGCATGGCCGCCCGCCCGGTGGCCACCAAATGCATTGATTGCAAGGGGTTCCAGGAGGACCTGGAGAAAAATACCTTATAATTCGCGGGGAACATGACTGCGAACTACAAACTGCTTTTTGGCGAAAGCTGGGATGTACAGGGGTTTCGCAACTCCAAGACTTCAATCAGCAGATTCCCTGACCCTTCAATCATAACAAGGGAACTAATCCAAAACGCGCTCGATGCCCAGGGAGACGGCAAAATTGAGATTGCTTTCGAGTTGGATGAAATTTCCCTGGAAGACCTTCCTGGGCTGCCGGAGTACAAATCAGCTTTCGAAGCCGCCAGGAAGAAGGAGCGCAAGGGAGAGAAAGACGTGGTTGCTAAAATCGAGCAACGTCTTGCCGACACGAAAATTCCAGTACTGTGGATTTCTGACAATGGTGTGGGCCTGGGCAATAAGAACATGCGCACACTCCTTGCTGACGGCGGCAGCGAGAAAGAGAAGAAAGCCGGCTCTTACGGAATAGGCCACTTGTCAACCTTTCCTGCTTCAGATCTAAATTATGTGATCTATGGCGGCTGTGCCAGCGCCAGTGAACAAATCCTTTCGGGCCAATGCATCCTCGCCTCACATTACCAGGGCGAGCAGATGTACAGCCCCAATGGTTATATATGCATTCCAGGTGACAAAGACCCGGAGAAGCGTAAATTCCCGCGGTATGAGGACCTCGAAGAAAGCATCTGGAAGAAAAGATTGCAGCGGATTAGTGACAGTGGAACAGGATCATTCATATGCATAACTGCATTCAATGGTTTCAATACCGACGATGCCAAGGCTATCGAAAAAGAGATTCTGTATGCGGCGGCCAGTCATTTCATGCCCGCTATTTTCGAAGGGGGGATGGAAGTAACAGTAGGGGACACAGTCTTGAATAATCAAAACTCACTGCATAAGGAGCTGCTATCAAAGAAAGGAGATAAAAACAAAAGAAAAGAAACTCCTTTTGTTGCCTCGGGTCGTTGCTTTTACAATCTTTTCAGGTGCATGCAGAATAAAGAGATAGGGTTCGAGGTTCCCGCTCTGCCCGGAGAAAAGGTGCGCGTCTACATGGATTTGGACCCTGAAGGTGGAAGGAGGAAGATTCATTTGTACCGGCACGGCATGTGGATTACTGATGATTTGTTCAGCTCCAACGAGTTCACGGGCTATAAACCATTTACTGCCATAGTCTTAGTTGACAAGGACAAGGCTTCGGAAACTGGAGCCATCATTTCTGATGCGGAAGGTGAGCGCCATATGCAGATACGTCTTGATGCTCTCTTGCCGGAAAAGAAAAAAACACTCAGTAAGATTCTGAAAAACGTAAAGGAGAAGATAAAAGACAAGGCTGAAAAGATAGATACCAACGGAAAATACATAGATTATGTGAAATTTGGCTTGGGTGCCAGTGAAATAACCAGACGCCCGGTAGGCCCTTCAAAGAGGCGAGGCCCTTCGACAAGAAAACCTCGGCCCAGGAATAATGGAGCAAAATCAAATGCTGACAGGAAAGGTACGGATAGGTACGTAAGGCGCGCGCAGTCTCTCCCAATATGGTGTACGACCCCTGTCATCGAAGGAGACAGCATTAGATTTATAGCCATGGCGGACAAAAAACATAGTGATGTGGAGATGCGCGTCTTTACTCCGCAAGGCTCTGACACAAGTTGTGCTAGCCCATTCGTAGATGATCTTGTTTACCTCCTGCCAGTTAGCGAGGTGAATGGAGTCAAGGTGGCTGGGGAGAGTCATGTACCTGAGCTTGCTAGCAAGCAAACAGACTATGTTGCGGTCAAGTTAAAATCTCTCCCCCAGGGCGAGAATGAAATAGTCTTAAAGATGGCCGCGACCCCCCCCCATCGGAGCCTGTCCTATGTAGCTGAATTTGTTAGCAGAGGGAAACAAGAATGAGCCCCTCGGACAAGTTTCTGCAACAAGCCCCGGTCATGAAGGAAAAGCCGGGAGACTACGCAGATGCGTGCTACGTGGCGACGTTCAAAGAGAACAAAGAAAATCCATGCAATATCCGCCTGACTCATCGCCTGCCCCCTGGCAACTTGGTCAATGAGCTAGTAGAAGAGGGCGCGGCTTCATATGGTTGCGAAGTGATTTCGCCCAAGACCTTCTATCGCGAGCTGTACATCAACCCCAAGAAGGAAGGGGCAGTTCAAGAGCTGCATTTGGACCGCAAAGAGGTTTATCTGGGCGAGACAATCTTGCGCCCGATAATCATCAGCAATCAAAAAGCGACAATTGAAGTGCGCAAAGGGCAAGGACTGCTTGATTTTTTCAATGGCTACTCTTTCGAGGTAGAGGAAGGTACTATCCTGGCGGATGGAGGATATTTCGACGTAATTGCCACGGAGAGCAAGCTGTTTTCATTACATGAGAACAACAAACTTGCTGGCGGATCATATTCGATTGAAATATCTTATTCATCAAGTTTCCATCTCGAAATCAACCTAGCTTCGGATTTATATAAGAACTTCTTTGTCCTCGAACCCAACACAAGAGCGATATTTTTAACTGGAGTCTTGGCAAGCTCACTCGAGCTTATCGGAAAAGAATGCTGGGATGGGGAAGCCATCAAAACAGATTTCTTGGATGAACATCAGGGAATAAAGTTGCTACTCGAAGATATTGAGGGAGATTGCGAAGATGCGTTACATAAAATAAAAGAAGGGCAGGCTGCCGAGATGGCTTCCACGTACCGTTCAATCAAAATGGTTCCGGCTGATGACGATTAAACACGCAACGCTCGAGCAAGAGCAAGAAGCGATCCTTGGCAGCCGTGATGAGCAAATCAAACTCCTGGAGCACTTCCAGGATCATGAAGGCCCCGGCTTCCGCTCATTTTTCGCTAGTTGGGAACTGGGTTCTGACACCGAAGTACTAATGCCTCCCAAGCAATGGTGCGAAGAAGTCTTTCGCACCCACCCCTGGGAGGATGACGAGATAGAAGGCGACCACCAATTGTTCCAGCGCTTGTCGCGCCATGAGCTGCGTCAGACCGCGGTGTGGTACAACATCCATGTCAAAATGGTAGAGAAAGGCGTGCTGAAGAGCCATTTTTTCGCCTATGATAGGGCGGGGAAGAAATCCTCGGGGCTTAATAATATAAAGCAAGCCTTGGCCACCAAGGCAGACACAGATAAGATAGAAAAATGTGCCCGTAACATCTTGCGAAACATGGGAGGAATTCCAAGGGATAGGGGCTATCGAACCACTCTAATTAACTGCCCGACAGCGCAGTTTTATTGGAACTACCTGTTCGCCTGTGATATTGAAGAGCAACTCAAAAGCTATGAGTTAGCCGATAGTACCGATGCACGTTCCAGAAAAGATAAGCGTAGAAGGATTTATGAAATTCTTCAAGGTCCGGTATGGGAAGGCCTTGTTGAGGCATTAGAGAGCAAAATAACAATATTTAGCAACAAACGTATCTTGGCTGCGTTCGTTGCCTACATCATTGAGGTGAAAGAAGAATATAACAGTTTGCTCAGGAAAGAAGGCGCAACTGAGGCCAACGAAAGAAAAGAGGCATTGAACAATGTTCTAAAAAGCCTCGGCCCTTCGACCAGTGTCCGGCACCTATCGCTTGCAGATCCCAGCGAGATACTAAAGGTTTTCAAGAAAGTAAAGATCTAATAGGGTGCTTCAATACATAGCTCGCCAAGACAGGAAGTTCCCTCACATAGTGAAGGTCTCCGGGGGACGCTCAAGCGGCATGTTATTGCTCAATCTGCTTCGCGATAGAGTCCTCGACGCTAGCCGTGGCGATGTCGCTGTTTTCAATAATACTTCGGCCGAGCATCCAGCCACTTACGATTTTGTCCGTCGCTTGGCGGATGAATGCGAAGAGCAGCACGGGATCCCTTTCTTCTGGATTGAGTTCCAGACCTATGAGGGTGCTAGCCAAGGCCGCTGGCGGCGGTTTCCCACCTTCCGGCTGGTGAACAGGGAGCCGTACCATAAACGGAAGAATCCCTACGGCTATCGCAGCGACGGCTCGGTTTTCGAGGAGATGATTAGCCATCACAATTTCCTGCCTAGCCGCCAGACCCGCAGCTGTACTAAAGAGATGAAAGTCAATGTCACTTCAGCTTTCATCGCCGAGTGGCTGGCTTGCAAACGAGCGACCGTCTCGCTGGGCCATAATCGCGGCAAATCAAGGATCACCAAGGAAGAGGTGCGCTGGCAGTATTTGGAACGCAATGGCTCCGAGGGCGTGGATGAGTACGTCAAGCGCAAGGATGCCATAGTCAAAGCGCCGTTCTTGCGGCCTTCCCAGGCGTTCAACGACTATTCAAAGGTCGGGGTGAGGGCGCTTGAAGCGTGTCAGGAAATGACTGAGTTGAACGAATCCATCGCGCCGCTGAAAGGAGATGATGCGGTCGAGTACATTGCCGTTATCGGCATCCGTAATGACGAGCCCAATCGCGTTGCCCGCATCAAAGAGCGGGGGCAGGCTGATGTTTCCGCCGAGAGCGTTTACATGCCCCTTGCGGATGCTGGCGTCTCCAAGCAGGACGTACAGGATTTCTGGAGCCAGCAGAAATACAACCTAGCCTTGCCTGACGATCTCAATCTATCCAACTGCGTCTTTTGCTTCATGAAGGGAGCCAATGCCCTGACTGAGATCAGCCGCCGTATGGCAGAGATAGACAAGCAGCTGCGACCGGAGCTACGCAGCGTCAAGGGCACGCCATCGGACATCGCCTGGTGGATTAAGATGGAACGCAAGTACATGCGTACCAAGGATGGCTTCTCGGCCAAGACCAAGGGCACCAAGATCAAGGTGGGCTTCTTTGGGGTCAATTCCCCCGTAGGCTACCGTACCTTTCGCATTGAAGCCAAGAAGAAAGGCAAGACTAGCGATAATGGTACGGTTGCGGCAGCGTTCGACATGCTGCCCTGCGATTGCATCGACTAGTCCCTGATCTAGAAGGATCTTTCAGCAGAAGGTTTTCCCTCCAGAAACTGAATTAAAGGCGGGCGATAGTAGCGCGCCAGCCTACTTTTTCCTCAGCCTTACGTGCTCGTCTGAAAGAATCTCGTTGGCTCTCCGCATGTCGTCCAACGTCATGCCCTTGGTTGGGATGCTGATGTTCAGCAGAGCCTCAGCTCCATTCTTTACTTTCCAGTAGAAGTCGCTCTTGCTCGCACGCAATTCTCGTTCCCTGAGCTTGTCGTACGACTCCATGCACTTGTTTGGGAATTTGATGTCCAGCAGAGCATCCACCCCATCCTTCATTTTTTGGAGGAATTCATTTTCATCCTGGTCGTCTTCCATGGCTGGTTTTTTGACTGGTTCGGCCATTGTCGCTACCCTTGGGGATAAGTTTATCACAAATGAGATTGGAGCGGTGAGAAGGCGGGCGGGCGGGTATTATGCACAATCGCCACCAGAGCTTGAATAAGCCCGTCACTAAACACAATCGCACAATGCGGCCTGTGGCCAGTATTATGTGCCCCTAGCCGCAAGAGACAGGGCGAGGAAAGGGGGCTAAAGGTTAGTGGCGTTCTTTTCTACTGCGCCACCACTGGACAATAAAATCCTTTATTATCCCGTAGTCCCGGAATAAGTCCTCCGACTCCATGTCCGCGGTCGGAGTTTCGAACCTGGTCGAAGCTTGTCAGAGGCCTCTTCTCGGGCTGGCGGTCCGGGGGCAATTCATCCTCCATAGCTGGTTTTCGGACCGTCTCAGTCATCGGTGCCCTCAGGGGATTGTCCATCGCAGGAAGCGCTGAAGCCTCAGATCCGGGGCGGAGCGGAGGATGGCTCGCTGGACTATCCCCGGCCCGACCTAGTCCGAGTATCTCCTTCATTCCCTCGATGTCCCGCTTCATGTCGGTCCAGCCCATTCCCTTTGTCGGAATAGAGATGCTGAACAGATCGCGAACTTTCCGCTTGGCTATCCGGAGCATAGCGTCTTTGAGCTGGCTTTTTGTAACAGCCGGTTTGTCTGTTGGTTTGGTCATTGCCGCCGTTCTCGGAACCTGCGCCATTCCTGGATGATGAATGCCTTCATCACCTTGAGGTCCTGAAGCATGTACTTCGGTCCCAGGATCTCGGTCGGAGCTTCGAACAACTGGACGAAGCTTGTCAGCGGTCTTTTCTCAGGCCTGCGGCGGATCGGCTCGTCTTCCACGTCTGGTTTTGGGCTTGGCTCGGCCATCGGCGCAACCCCTCTGAACCGGCGCCACCGAGCGGCGAGGATTTTTCTCATCATCTTGAGGTCCCGGAGCATGTACTCCGGCTCCATGCCCTTGGTCGGGGCTTCGAACAGCTGAACGAAGCTTGTCAGCGGCCTCTTCTTGCGCCGCCGGAATGAGGGCAACTCGTTTTCCGCGTTGGGTGTTCGGGCTGAATCGGCCATCTTCGTTGCCCTGTAAGTTTATCGCATGCGGAGCTCAGGGGTGCCTCAGACCCGGAAATACAGCAGGGTCAACACTAACATCGTCGCCACCATACCGCCTAGCAGCAGGGCGGCCCAGTGCTTTCGGTTTCATAGGGGCCCGGCCCCTGCTAGACGCGTCTTGGCGCCTCGTCAGCTAGCCTACACCCCTTATCATTGTCCCCCAAGAAGCTCGAGCTCCTTCTGCTTGTCGTCCAGCGACCTGCACTCGGTAGCATCTCTCGAATCTAGAGTCGCAAGGTTAGGGATGATTTATTACGAAGATTGGATTTCTTTCCCGGAACTCATCAACCTTCTTTTGCAGAACAACATCTGCCAACCAAAAAAGAAACCGGTAGTATTCCCTCATAATGAGTTGATAGCCCACCCATGCGAGGATGATGGCGTGAACTTCGAAAGAGAGACCCCTGGAATAAAGGGATATTGTGAGAATCCACGTCAGCCAGAGGACGGCTGAGGCGTACGCAACCCAGTATATGGCCTTCAGCAGAAGGGCTGTCCTAACTAGAAGCAGGACATAAAGGCGGTCGCGAGCGGCGCGCCAGCCTACTCTTCTCTCCGCCTTGCTTTGATCTCCGCAATGAGCTCGAGATCCTTCCGCATGTCGTCCAGCGTCACGCCCTTGGTCGGGATGCTGATGCTCAGCAGGGCTTCCGCCCCGTCCTTCACTTTCTGGAAGAACTCGCTCTTGCCCTGGTCGTTCTCCACGGCTGGCTTTTTGACTTGCTCGGTCATTGTCAGTGTCCTCGGAAGATGAGTCTATCACAGATAGGGTGGATGGAAGGCGGTAGAGGGCCTGAAAAGAGTTCCGCAGAGAGGGGACGGCTATTATACACAATCGCCTCTCAGACCCGGAAATACAGCAGAGTCAGGACGAACATCGTCGCCACCACGCCGCCCAGCAGCAGGGCGGTCCAGTGCTTCGGTTTCATAGGGGGCCCGGACCCCGGCGGCGGCGCGCCTAGTGGGCCTCGTCGGCCAGCCGCGGCTTGTAGTCGTCCCAGATGATCTTCGGGGGATGATGGAAGCTGTGGTAGGGCACCGGCGTTGGCAGCTCCCACTCCAGCGTGTCCGCGCCCTCCCAGACGCGCTTCTCCTGGGTCTTCTCGCCCGCGCGGATGCAGTTGATCACCACATACACGAACAGCAGCTGCGAGATGCCGAAGCCGAAAGCGCCGATGGTCGAGAAAGCGTTGAAGTCAGCGAACTGCAAAGCATAATCCGGTATGCGCCGGGGCATGCCCGCCAGGCCCAGGAAGTGCTGGACGAAGAAGGTCATGTTGAAGAAGACGAAGGTGAGCCAGAAATGCAGCTTGCCCAGCGATTCGTTGTACATGCGGCCCACATACTTCGGCAGCCAGAAATAAGCGGCCGCGAACAGCGCGAACAGCGAGCCCGCCACCATCACGTAGTGGAAGTGCGCGACCACGTAATAGCTGTCGTGCAGCTGGATGTCGATTGGCGCGATCGAGAGCACGATGCCGGTCAGCCCGCCGATGGTGAACAGCACCAGGAAGCCGATCGCGAACAGCATCGGGGTCTCGAAGGTCATCGATCCCTGCCACATGGTCGCGAGCCAGTTGAAGACCTTGACCCCGGTCGGGACCGCGATCAGCATGGTCGCGTACATGAAGAAGAGCACCGCCACCGTCGGCATCCCGACCGTGAACATGTGATGGGCCCACACAATGCATGCCAGCAGCGCGATGCCCACCGTCGCATAGACCATCGAGGTGTAGCCGAACAAGCGCTTGCGCGAGAACACCGGCAGGATGGTCGAGATGATGCCGAAGGCCGGCAGCGCCAGGATGTAGACCTCCGGATGCCCGAAGAACCAGAAGATGTGCTGGTACAGCACCGGGTCGCCCCCGCCGGCGGCGTTGAAGAAGTCGGTCCCGAAGTGCCGGTCGGTCAGCAGCATGGTCACCCCGCCGGCGAGCACCGGCATCGACATGATGAGCAGGAAGGCCGTGACGATCCAGGTCCAGCAGAACAGCGGCATCTTCATCAGCGGCATGTCCGGCGAGCGCATGTTCAAGATGGTGGTGATGATGTTGATCGAGCCCATGATCGAGGAGATCCCCATCAGGTGGATGGCGAAGATCGCCATGTCCATGCCGATGCCCTGCTGGACCGACAGCGGCGCATACAGCGTCCAGCCGGCCGCGGTCGCCCCGCCGGGGACGAAGAAGCTGCCGAGCAGCAGCAGCGCTGCCGGCGGCAGCAGCCAGAAGCTCCAGTTGTTCAGCCGCGCGAAGGCCATGTCCGAGGCCCCGATCATGATCGGCAGCTGCCAGTTGGCGAAGCCGGTGAAGGCCGGCATCAGCCCGCCGAAGATCATCACCAGGCCGTGCAGCGTGATCAGCTGGTTGTACAGGCTCGGGTTGATCACCTGCAGCCCCGGCATGAACAGTTCGGCGCGCACGATCAGCGCCATGACGCCGCCGGCGAAGAAGTTGAACAGCCCGAACCACAGGTACATCGTGCCGATGTCCTTGTGGTTGGTGGTCTTGATGTAGTGCAGCGCTACGCTGAGAAAGCCGGACTTGCGCTCTTCGGCGTGCGCTTCGGTCGGGGGCAGGGCTGAATCCATGGTCTGTTCCTATTTTACCTGGCCGGCGCGCAGGGACGCCAGGCCGCTGGAGAGGGTGCGGATCTTGTCGTTGCGCGCCGCCCGCGCCTCCCAGCGCCACCACGCCGCATAGGCGCCGAGGCCGAAGAAGGGCACGATGTGCAGCGCCAGGTAGGTGATGAAGGCGCCGGCCAGGTTGCCCTGGGCCACGGTCGCATAGGCGATCAGCCCGCCGAGCAGCAGCAGCCAGGCCGCCAGCGTCAGCCGGAACGCCAGGTGGCTGCGGCGGATGCGCGCGCTGCGCTGCCGCCCGCGGCGCATGAAGAACAGCGCCGAGCCCGCCATGGCGCCCGCGATGGCGCTCGCGCCCGCGACCGCCGCGATGGCGACGGCGGCGTCGCCGGCGGAGGCGATGATGCTGTTCATGCCCGCACTCCCTAGCGCTGCGCCGCGACGTCCTCGGGGGTCACCAAATCGCCGCTGCTGTTGCCCCAGGCGTTGCGCTCGTAGTGGATGATGGCCGCCAGCTCCGCGTCGCTCAGATAGGCGAAGGAGGCCATGGTGGTCCCGGCCCGGCCGTTGAGGACGACGTCGATGTGCTCGGCGGCTCCACCGACGGCCAGGCCCACGCCCTTGAGCGCCGGGAAGGTCGGCGGCAGGCCCTCGCCGTTGGCTTGGTGGCAGGCGACGCAGTGGGTGGTGTAGCCCTGCTCGCCGTAGGCGTAGACCGCCTCAGGCGTCCATTCGGCCGGCGCGTCGCCGGCGCTCGCGACCGCGGAGACCGGCTGGACGTCGCCCACCGCCACCGGCGCGTCGGCCTCGTCCATGCGGCCGCCGCCGCGCTCAGCGACCCAGGCCAGGTACTCCTCCTCGCCGACGACCTCGACGACGATCGGCATGAAAGCGTGGTTCTTGCCGCACAGCTCGGTGCACTGCCCGCGGTAGGTGCCCTCCTTCTCGGCGCGGAACCAGGCCTCGCGCACGATGCCGGGGATGGCGTCCTGCTTGACGCCCAGCGCGGGCATCGCCCACGAGTGCAGCACGTCGGCGGCGGTGATCAGCAGCCGCACCTTCTTGCCGACCGGGACCACCAGGGGCTCGTCGACCTCCAGCAGGTAGTTCTCGTTGCGCACCACCGCGGTGTCCGGCTGGATGTCGGGCCCGTAGGCCAGCAGCGTCCCGATCTGCTCGGTCGGCGTGCTCAGGTTGCTGTAGAAGAACACCTCGTCGTCGAGGTAGTCGTAGCTCCACTTCCACTGGTAGCCGACCACCTTGACGGTCATGTCCGGCTCGGTGGCGTCGCGGGCGTCCAGGATGACGCGGGTCGCCGGGAAGGCCAGCCCGGCGATGATCAGGAAGGGGATGATGGTCCACACCAGCTCGACCGTCAGGTTCTCGTGGAAATTGGCCGCCTTGTGGCCGGCGTCCTTGCGGTGCTTGACGATCGAGTAGAGCATGACCGCGAACACCGCGATCCCGATGAGGGTGATGACGATCAGCACCAGGAAGTGCAGCTCGGCCTGCTCGCGGGCGATGGCGCTCGCCGGCTCCTGGAAGGTGTAGCGGCTGTTGGCGGCGGCGGCGGCGGCGCTGGCGCCTGTTCCGGCCAGGGCGCCAGCGATGCTGCGAAGGGCGGCGCCCGGGCCCGGTTTAGACATTAGCGGAAATTTTACCAGTTTTAAGCCCCGATATAGATATAATATGCTATCCATGCGGACCTCCCAAGCGAAGCGCAGCCCCGGCAACGGACCGGCGGCCAAGGCCAATGGCGCCGCCGCGCCGCCCAGCCTCAACAGCCAGCAGCAGGCCGCCGTCCAGGCGTCGCACTCGGTGCTGGTGCTGTCCGGCGCCGGGACCGGCAAGACCCGCGTCATCACCGAGCGCATCCGCCACCTGATCCGCGACCGCGGCGTCAAGCCCTCGCGCATCCTGGCGCTGACCTTCACCAACAAGGCCGCCCGCGTCATGCGCCAGCGCCTGGTCGGCATCGACAGCAAGGACATGTTCGTCGGCACCTTCCACTCCTTCGGCCTGCGGCTGCTGCGCAAGTACCACGCCGCCGCCGGCCTGCCGCCGGACTTCGGCGTGCTCGACGGCGGCGACCAGTTCACCGCGGTCAAGCAATTGCTCGCCGGCCGCGGCAGCGTCCCCGGGGTCCAGGACAGCCCGGGCGCCGCCGAGATCCGCCAGGTGGTCCGCGACATCCAGAACACCAAGGACGACCGCCTCGACCTCAGCGCCATCATCGGCCGCGGCCGCCGCATCTACGACACCCACATCCGCGACCAGCGCACCCTGCGCGACCTGTACGAAGACTACGAGCGCCTCCTCGCCAAGGAGTGCAAGGTGGACTTCCAGGACCTGATCATCCGCAGCTGCGAATTGATCCAGCAGGACCGGGCCGTGCGCAAGGAAATCGCCGGCGGGGTCGACCACATCCTGGTCGACGAGCTGCAGGACATCAGCGCCGACCAGCTGCTGCTGATCGGGCTGCTGCGGACGCGCAAGACGCAGTACTTCGGCGTCGGCGACGACAACCAGTCGATCTACCGCTTCCGCGGCGCCAACCCGCACTACATGAACTACTTCAAGCGGGAGTACACCGGCAACCGCCTCGCCTCGCTCACCAAGAACTACCGCTCCAAGGCCGAGATCCTCGAGCTCGCCAACGCCGTCATCGGGCGCTGCCGCTCGCCGCTGTTCAAGTCCAAGCGCCTCGAGCCGACCCTCGGCGGCTCCGGCTCCAAGCCGGCGCTGACCGGCTACGACACCGACCAGCATGAGGCCCAGGGCGTCTGCGACAAGGTTCTCGACCTGCTCGGCGCCGGCGTCAACGCCGACGACATCTGCGTGCTGTACCGCAACCACGCCTTGTCGAGCCTGATCGAGCAGGCCTTCTTCCAGCACAAGGTGCCGTTCCGCATCCGCGGCGGCATGCGCTTTTTCGAGCGCCGCGAGGTCAAGGACCTGCTCGCCTACCTGCATGTGGTCGCCAATCCGAACAACACCGACGCCATCATGCGCTCGATCAACAACCCGCCGCGCAAGATCGGCGACAAGATGAAGAAGACCCTGATCGCGGCCGCCGAGGAGACCGGCAGCATCTGGGAGGCTTTGGTCGCGAGCGACCACAAGGGCGTGCGCGAGTACGTCGCCGTCATCGAGAACCTGCGCGCCGCCACCGGGCTGCTCGAGCAGGCCAAGGCGGCGGTCACCGTCACCGGGCTGTACCAGCATCTGCAGAAGCAGAAGGACAAGGAGCGCGCCGAGAACCTCAACGAGGTCGTCAACGCCGCCGCCCGCTACGCCGATTCCGACGGCACCAGCCTGGAGGGCTTTTTGGATTCGGTCGCGCTCGAGGGCGACAGCGACGCCGACGGCGCCAAGGTCGCGATGATGACCATCCACGCCGCCAAGGGGCTCGAGTACAAGCACGTCTTCATCATCGGCATCAACACCGGCATCCTGCCGCGCTACGAATCGCACAACGACGACGTCGAGGAGGACCGCCGCCTGCTGTATGTCGCCATCACCCGCGCCCAGGAGATGGCCTACCTGTCCTACGCCAACAGCCGCATGGTCTTCGGCAGCCAGCAGGACACCAAGCTGTCCTTCTACGTCAGCGGGCTCGAGCAGCACATGGACGTCAAGTGGGGCGAGGGCGGCACCATCCTGACCGACGACGACCGCACCGAGGTCAACGGCGCGAGCTTCACGGTCAAGGACGCGGTCCGCAGCGCCCGCTTCGGCGCCGGGCAGATCCTCGAGATCGCCGGCAAGGGCGAGAAGGCCAAGGCGCTGGTCAAGTTCAAGAACCACCGCGATCCCAAGTGGCTGGTGCTGGCGCTCGCCAAGCTCACCCGCGCCGCCTGAGCGCGGCCCTCTTCTTTATATAGTACTAGTCCGCCGGATCGAGGCGGTACAGCGTCCCTTCGACGACGCTGAGGAACCAGATGCTGCCGTCGGGCGCTTCGCGTACGTCGCGCACCCGGGCGGTACGCGGCGAGGCGAGGCGCTCGGCCTCGCGCAGCTGCCCGTCGCCCTTGTCCTCGAGGCGCGAGATCATGCTGAACTTCAGGCTGCCGACGAACAGCTGCCCGCGCCACGCGGGCCACAGCTTGCCCGAGTAGACCATCATCCCCGAGGGGGCGATGGAGGGGTCCCAGTAGAAGTTCGGCTGCTCCATGCCTTCCTTGCTGGTGCCCTCGCCGATCTTGGTACCTAAATAGTGGACGCCGTAGGAGATCACCGGCCAGCCGTAATTCAGGCCAGGCTCGATGCGATTGACCTCGTCGCCGCCGCGGGCGCCGTGCTCGACGGTCCACAGTTCGCCGTCCAGGCCCCAGGCCGCGCCCTGGGCGTTGCGATGGCCGTAGGACCAGATCGCGGGCAGGACGTCATCGCGGCCCGCGAAGGGATTGTCCTCTGGGATCGAGCCGTCGCGGTTGATGCGCAGTACCGAGCCGTTCTCGCGGCTGAGGTCCTGGGCCGAGGGCCGGTCGCCGCGGTCGCCGACGGTGAAGAACAAGGAGCCGTCCTCGGCCTCGAGCAGCCGCGAGCCGAAGTGGCGCCCGCCGCTCGAGCCCGGCTTGATCTCATAGATGTCGGCGAGCCCGGTGAGCCTGCGGCCGTCGTCGCTGAGCACCGCCCGCGCCACCGCGGTCCCGGCCGAGCGCCATCCCGACTGCTCCTTGGAATAGGTGAAGAACAATTCGCGGCTGATCGCGAAGTCGCGCGGGACCAACACATCCAGCAGCCCGCCCTGGCCGCCGACCAGCGCCTCGGGCCCGCCGCTGAGCTCGACGCGGTTGCCGTCAGGGTCGTCGATGAGGATGCGGCCGCCGCGCTCGGTGATGATGATCTCGCCGTCGGGCAAAAAGCCGAAGGCCCAGGGGAACTTGAGCTCGGTCGCTACCGGCGTAACCTTCAATTCGCCTTCGGAGGATCGCAGCGTTTCCGCTGTCGCTAGCGCAGCCGGCAGCAGCAGGGCCGCGGCGAGTACTTTCAGCGAGGCGGCGCGCATGCTCAGCCGGCTTGATGGATGACGCCGCGCGCCAGGGCCCAGTCGCAGCGCCGCCGGTACTTGCCGTCCTTGCGGATGCCCTTGTAGCTGGTCATGAGCACGTCGTGGGTCGCGGCGCGGAAGCGGCGCAGCAGCCGGTTCCATTCCTTGATCTTGACCTTGCCGTCCACATGCAGCTTGGTGATGCTGCGGCACGACGGCCGCACCGGGTAGCCGGCCAGCTCCTTGACGTCGCAAAAGCGGATCGAGGCCTCGCGGGTGTTGTCCAGCGCGAACAGCCCGACGTTGCCATCGGGCTCGTTGAAACGCACCTGCACAGCGCCCGCCTGCGGGACCGGACGATGGCGCTGCAGCTCGGCCAGCAGTCCCAGGCGGGTACGTCCCGACCAGACCTCGGTGGCCGCGACCGCATCGGGTACGAACAAGGCCAGGCCCACCGGGTTCTTGGTGTCGCTGAAGATCTCCGCCGTGATCGAGACGAAGGCCTGCAGGCGCGCATGGAAGACGTTGGCCGTGATGAAGGACTCCGGGACCAGCGCCGCGACGTAGCCGCAGTTCTGCAAGCACAGCTCCAGGGCATGCTTGTACAGGTCGTCGTGTCTACAGGCCGGGAACGGCAGCCCGCGGGCGGTGGCGCTGTTCTTCGCCAGCCACGGCGGGTTGGTCACGCAGATGTCGTAGCCGCGCGGAAAACGCGCCAGGGTGTCGCGCCGGCGCACCGCCTTGGCTCCCGGGTCGATGTCGAAAGAGGATGAATGCCGGCACAGATCCATGGCCGCGAGCATCTCGATCAGGCTGTTGTTGCCCGCGAAAGGCTCGAGCACCCGCCCGCGCGGCAGGCCCGCCTGCCGCGCCCAGCGCAAGAAGGGCCGGTTGCCGGCGAAGGGATTGCCCCGGGTGTAGTATTGGCCGGCCGCTCGCTTGGCGACCGCGGCGGATGATGCGAAGGCTGCTGCATGCATGCGCAGGCTTAATGTTAGCAAATTTGACGCGCCGGCGCCGGCGCTCGGGCCAGCCCTGCGGCCGCCGCTACTTGTCTTCTTTCTTAGCCTGCTCTTCTTCGGGCTGCGGGCCGGCTTCGTCCGCTGGCTGCTCGTCCGCCGCGTCCTCATCCTTTGTTTCCGCTTCCTCGGGCGCTTCCGCCTCTTCTGCGGGAGCTCCCTCTTCGACCTCGGCTTCCTGCTCGGGCGCCTGCTCTTCGACGGCCGGCGCTGCCGCCGCCTCAGCTTCCTCAGCCGGAGCCTCGTCCGGCTGCTCCATGCCGTCGCCGCGGTCGCGCACCACGAACTCCACGAACGCCATCGGCGCCGCGTCGCCCGGCCTGAAGCCGTTCTTAAGCACCCGCACATAGCCGCCCGGCCGGTCGGCGAAGCGGGGCGCGATGTCCTCGAACAATTTCACCACGCTGTCGCGGTTGCGCAGCCGGCTGTACGCCAGGCGCTTGTCCGCGACGCTGCCGCCGCGCCGCGCCAGGGTCACCAGCGGCTCGATCGTCTTGCGCAGCTCCTTGGCCTTGGGCAAGGTGGTGTTGATCGCCTCATGCTCGATCAGCGCGTTGCACAGCGCCTGCAGCATCGCCTTGCGATGCGAGCTCGTTACGTTGAGCTTGCGGAGGCCGTGCCGATGGCGCATGGGAAGATCCTTACTTGGCCGGCGCCGCGTCGCTGTCGAAGTTGCCGACGTCCATGCCCAGCTCGAGGTCCAGCTTGGCCAGCGCCAGCTTGACCTCGTCGACCGACTTGCGCCCCAGCCGCGGCAGCTTCATCAGCTCGGACTCGCTCATGCGCACCAGCTCCCCGATGTAGAAGATGTTCTCCTGCTTGAGGTTGTTGATGTAGCGCACGTTGAGCTCCAAGGTGTCCAGCGCCTCGTAGAAATGCGACTGGGTGACCTCCTGGGCCCGGGTGCCGATGTGGGCGATGTCGCTCGCCGCGCTGTCGAGCTGCGCGAGCACGTCGAGCTGGTCGATCAAAAGCTTGGCCGCGTAGCGGATCATCTGCTCGGGATCGTGGACGCCGTTGGTCTTGAGGTCGATCACCAGGTTGTCCAGGTCGGTGCGGCTCTCGACCCGCGCCCCGACCACGTCGATGCCGACGTTGATCACCGGCGAGAACGACGCGTCCAGCTGGATGGCGCCGTAGGCCTTCTTGCTGCGCTCGGCGCTCGCCGCCGGCCGGTAGCCCTTGCCGCCCTCGACCTTGATCTTCATCGCCAGCTTGGCGCCTTGCGCCAGCGTCGCGATGTGATGCTCGGGATTCATCACCTCGACCTGCCCCGGCAGCTTGATGTCGGCGGCGGTCACCGAGCGCGGGCCGGTGACGTCCAGCGAGACCTCCGCCCGGTCCGAGCCCGTGATGCGGAAGGCGACGCCCTTGAGGTTGAGCAGGATCTCGATGACGTCCTCGGCGACGCCGTGGATGGTCGAGTACTGGTGCTCGATGTCCTCGATCGAGACCTCGGTCGGCGCGAAGCCCGGGATGCTCGACAGCAGCACGCGCCGCAGGGCGTTGCCGAGGGTGTGGCCGTAGCCGCGCTCGAAGGGCCCGAGGGTGATGCGCTGGTGGAAGGCCGAATGGTCCTTGATGTTCTCGATCTTGGGCTTGGCGCTCAGGGATGTGCTCATGGGACAGGCGTGCTCCGGGAGAAAGGCGGGATGGAAAAGCGGGCTGGCTACTTCGAGTAGTACTCGACCACCATGCCCTCGTCGAAGGAAATGCCGAGCATGGTCTTGTCCGGGTCGGCGATCATCTTGCCGGCGCTGGCGCCGGCGTCGAGCTGCAGCCACTCATGGTCGGGACGGTGCTGGGCGGCGAGCGCCTGGGAGTCCTTCATGCGGGCGTACTCGCGGGCCTTGGGCGCGACCGCCACCGTCTGGCCGTTGCGCACCTGGTACGACGGCAGGTTGACCGCCGCGCCGTCGACATGGATCAATTTGTGCGCGACCACCTGCCGCGCCTCGGCGCGGGTGCGCGCGAAGCCCAGCCGGTAGACGACGTTGTCGAGGCGCCGCTCGAGCATGTTGATCAGGTTCGAGCCGGTGTCGCCCTTGGCCTGGGCCGCCTTGCGGTAGTAGTTGCGGAACTGACGCTCGAGCAGGCCGTAGTAGCGCCGCATCTTCTGCTTGGCGCGCAGGTGGCTGAGATAGTCCGACTGCCGCATGCGCATGTTCTTGGGCGGCTCGCCCGGGCGCGTCTTGAGGTTGCACTTCTGCTCGATGGGCCGGATGCCGCTCTTGAAGCCGAGGTCCTCGCTCTCGCGGCGGGCGAGGCGCAGCTTGGGCCCGATGTACTTGGCCATCGTACTAGTTGCGCCGCCGCTTCGGCAGGCGGCAGCCGTTGTGCGGGATCGGAGTGACGTCGGCGATCGAGGTGATGCGCAGGCCGACGGCGTTGAGCGCGCGGATGGCGTGGTCGCGGCCCTGCCCGGGGCCGCTGATGCGGATGCTGACGCTCTCGACGCCCATCTCCATGGCCTTGCGGCCGATGTCCTCGCCCGCGCTGGTCGCGGCGAAGGGCGACTTCTTCTTCGAGCCCTTGAAGCCGCAGCGGCCGGTCGACGACCACAGCACCACCGCGCCGCTGGCGTCGGTGACCGTGAAGATGGTGTTGTTGTAGCTCGCCCGGATGTGGACGATGGCCTCGCCCAGGCGGCGGCCGGCGCGCTTCTTGCGGGCGCTGGCCTTGCTGCGATACGACATATCCCGGCCCTACCGTTTCTTGACGACCTTGGAGCGCTTGGTCGGGCGCCGCGTGCGCGCGTTGGTGCGGGTGCGCTGCCCCCGGCACGGCAGGTTGCGGCGGTGCCGCACGCCGCGGTAGGAGCCAATGTCCTTGAGGCGCTTGATGTTCATCGCCACCTCGCGCTGGTAGTCGCCCTCGACCTTCTCTTCCTGGACCAGGCGCCGCAGCATGTCGACCTGGGCGTCGCTCATGTCCTTGAGCGGCTTGTCGCCCGCGACCTGCGCTTGCTGGCAGATGCGCTCGGCGGTGACCAGGCCGATGCCCTTGATGCGCTGCAGCGCGATGCGCGCGTGCTTGTCCGGCGAGATGACCTGGCCTGCGATGCGGATCACTGCGGCTTAGCTGGTGCGGGCAATGGTGTAATATAGAAAGAAAATCCGTCCTGCGCCGCAAGGCCGCGGTCAGCAGGTCGAGTCCTTAAGTTTAGCATGCCTGCCGCCGTCACTGCCTCCAACCGCCCATGAGCGCGCCCGAGCTGGTCCCCTTCGGCTCATTGCCGCGCTACGCCGCCGCCGAGCCGGCCGCCGCCGCCGCCGCCGTCGAGGAGCGGGCCCAAGCCTGGCTGGAACTGGCGGAAAAGCTTGCCGGTACGGGCTCCAAGCCGAGCTGGGACAGCCTGGTGGCGCCGCTGGACGAGGCCGCCGAGCGCCTCGAGAGCAGCATGGGACTGGTCGCGCACCTCGCGGCCGTCAACGGCTCGCCGCAGTGGGACGAGGCCAACCGCCGGGCGACCCAGGCCGCGGCCGCCGCCGCCACCCGCATTGGCCAGCACGAGGGCCTGTACCGCCGCTTGCAGGAGCTGGCCGCCGCCGGCGTCGGACCGGCGCGCGAGCGCATCCTGGCCGACAGCCTGGCGGGCTTCGAGCTCAGCGGCGTCGGCCTGCCGGCCGCGAAGCGGGCGGAATTCGCCGAGCACGAGCAGCGCCTCGCGCAGCTGGGGAACGAGTTCGCCGAGCACATCCGCGAGGCGACCGCCGCCTACGCCATCGACATCGCGGACGAGGGCAAGCTCGGCGCCATGCCGGCTGACGTCAAGGCCGCGCACCGCCACGGCGACGGCTGGCGCTTCGGGCTGCTCGATCCGTCCAGTACCGCCTTCCTCACCTATGTCGTCGACCGCGACCTGCGCGCTGACATGGCGCGGGCGCGCAACGCCCGCGCCAGCGACCTGGGACCGGCGGCGCAGGACAACACCGCCCTGCTGCGCGAGATCCTGAGCCTGCGCTTCGACCAGGCCGGGCTGCTCGGCTATCCCAATCCGGCGGCGGCGATCCTGCAGCGGCGCATGGTCAAGGAGCCGGTTGAGGCGGACGCCTTCCTCGCCGACCTCGCCGCCCGGGCGCGGCCGCGGGCCGAGGAGCAGTACGCCGAGCTGCAGGAATTCGCGCGGGCCGAGCTCGGCATCGACGAGCTCGCGGCCTGGGACCTGGCCTACGCCATGGAGGGCCTGCGCCGCCAGCGCACCGGCCTCGGCGAGGCCGAGCTGCGGCCGTACTTCCCGGTGGCCAAGGTGCTCGCCGGGCTGTTCGACTGCCTCGGCGAACTGTTCGGCGTCAGCTGCGCGCCGCGGGCCGACGGCGTCGAGAAGTGGGACGAGCGGGTCGAGTGCCTGGCGGTCAGCCGCGGCGGCCAGGAGATCGGCACGCTGTTCCTCGACCTCTACGCCCGCCCGGGCAAGCAAGGCGGCGCCTGGGCCCACGGCGCGCAGGAGCGCTGCCGCACCGCCGGCACCCGGCAGCTGCCGACGGCGCTGATCAACTGCAACTTCACCGCGCCGCCGGCGGGCCAGCCCGCCTGCCTGGGCTGGCAGGAGACGGTGACGCTGTTCCACGAGGCGGGGCACGCCTGCCACCACCTGCTGACGACGGTCGACGACTTCTGCGCCACCGGCCTCAACGGCGTCGAGTGGGACGCGGTCGAGCTGCCGAGCCAGTTCCTCGAGAACTTCGCCTGGCGCCGCGCGACGGTGGCCGCCATGAGCGCGCATGTCGACTCCGGCGCTGCGCTGCCCGACGACTTGTACGCCCGCCTGCGGCAACAGCAGACCCTGCTCGCCGGCTTGCACGTCACCAGGCAATTGGCGTTCGCGCGCTACGACCTCGCGCTGCATCAGCGCGCCGGCGCCGATCCGCTCGAGCTGTGGACGGAGATCCGCGCCGCGACCTCCGTAACTCCGCCATTGCCGGACGACCGCTTTCCCTGCGCCTTCGCCCACATCTTCGCCGGCGGCTACGCGGCCGGCTACTACGGCTACCTGTGGGCGCAGGTGCTCGCGGCCGACGCCTACGCTGCTTTCGAGGAGCCGGCGGCCGACGCTGCGGGACTGGGGGCGCGCTTCTGCACTGAAGTGCTCGAGCGCGGCGGCACCCGCATCGCGTCCGCCAACTTCCGCGCCTTCCGCGGGCGGGAGCCGCAGCCGGACGCGCTGCTGCGACAGCTGGGCCTGGCATGAAGCGCATGGTGATCGCGACCTGGAACGTCAATTCCATCCGCCAGCGCCGCGAGCAGCTCGGCGCCTGGCTCGAGGAGCACCGGCCCGACGCTTTGTGTTTGCAGGAGACCAAGGTCGTCGACGAGCTGTTCCCGGCGGGACTGTTCGACGACTGCGGCTATGAAGTGGCCTACTGCGGGCAGAAGGCCTACAACGGCGTCGCGATCGCCAGCCGCCGCGGCCTCAGCGAGGTCCGCCGCTTCTTAGCCGATGAGGGCGAGGAGCAAAAGCGCTATCTCGAGGCCCGCGTCGGGCCGGTGCTGCTCGCCAACGTCTACGTCCCCAACGGCCAGCGCCCGGGGACGCCCAAGTACGCCTACAAGCTCGACTTCCTCGCCAAGCTGCGCGCGCGCTTCGCCGCGCTCGCCAAGGCCGGCGGGCCGGTGGTGGTAGGAGGCGACTACAACATCGCGCCGCGCGACGAGGACGTCTATGACATCGACGACTGGGGCCGGCATTCAATCGCGGTCTCCAAGGCCGAGCGCGCCGCCCACGCCGAGCTGATCGCCTGCGGCTACGTCGACGCGCAGCTCGAGCGCGGCGCCGCGCCCAAGGCCTTCACCTGGTGGGACTACCGGCAGGGCTCGTTCCGGCACGACCGCGGGCTGCGCATCGACCATTTCCTCGTCTACGGCGCCCGCGTCGACGGCCTCGCCGTCGACCGCCGCGCCCGCGGCCTGCCCCACGCCTCCGACCATGCGCCGGTGGTGCTCGAGCTGGGCATGGACTAGGCCGCCATGGCCGGCGGGTCTGGTAAGATAAGGTTCCGCGGCGGGCCCTCCCGCATGGCTGTGCGGGAACCTGGTCAGGTTCGAAAGAAAGCAGCCATAACCGCGTCGCAGCCAGTGCGGGGCCGGGGCCTGCCACTTTTCACCCGGAGGAGCATGCGATGGAGCTAGGCGACGCCGCGCCGCAGGCGCTGGCGCGCAAGTGGCGCCCGCGCGGCTTCGGCGAGGTCGTCGGCCAGGCGGCCGCCGTCGACACCCTGCGCCGCGCGCTTGCGAGCGGCCGGCTGCACCACGCCTACATGTTCATCGGCACCCGCGGCGTCGGCAAGACGACGCTCGCGCGCATCCTCGCCAAGGCCTTCAACTGCGAGCGGCCGGCCGACGGCGAGGCCTGCGGGCAGTGCGAGGCCTGCCGCCAGATCGACGCCGGCAGCCATCCGGACCTGTACGAGATGGACGCCGCCTCGACCACCCAGGTCGACAGCATGCGCGAGGTCCTCGACAGCACCAGCTACGCGCCGGCGAGCGGGCGCCACAAGGTGTACATCATCGATGAGGTCCACATGCTGTCGAAGGCGTCCTTCAACGCCATGCTCAAGACCCTCGAGGAGCCGCCGCCGCATGTCAAGTTCATCCTCGCGACCACCGACCCGCAGCAGGTACCGGCGACGGTGCACTCGCGCTGCCTGAAATTCTCGTTGCGGCGCCTCGGCCGCGACGCCATCGCCGCGCATCTCGCCGCCATCCTGCGGCAGGAGAAGATCGAGTACGAGGAGGAGGCGCTGCAGCTCGTCGCGAGCCAGGCCGACGGCAGCGTCCGCGACGCGCTGTCGATCGTCGAGGAGGTCGTCGCCGGCGGCGTCGCCGCGACCGCCGAGCGCGCCCGCACCCTGCTGGGACTCGCCGCCGCCACCGCCGCGCCGAATCTGTTCGCCGCGCTGCGAGCCCGCGACGGCGCTCAAGCTCTGGCGCTCGCCGACGACCTGCACGCCCAGGGCGCCGACCTCGACCAGGTCCTCGCGGGCCTGATCGAATTGATCCACCGCGACCAGCTCGCCGCCTTGCTGCCGGCGCAGCAGGAAGCGGACCAGGCCGCGCCGCTCGATCCGACCGACGCGCAGCTGCTCTATGACATCGCCTGCCGCGGGCGCATGCAGCTGCAAGGCGGGGTCGACGCCAAGATCGCCTTCGACATGACTTTGATGCGCATCGTCACCTTGTTGGGTACGCGTCCGCCGCCCGCGCCCGCCGCCGCGCCCCGTCCGGCCGCCGCGCCCCGTCCGGCCGCGCCGCCGCGGGAGCAGCAGGCAGCGCCCGCACCTGCCCCGCAGCCTTCATCTCCTGCTCCTGCTCCCGCAGGACCGGCCGCGCCGCCAGCGGATGCGGAAGCCTGGCGCGCGCTGTGCGCGCACGTCGACCGCCGCGCCCATGCCCTCGCGCAGCAGTGCGTGTTCGTGGGCTTCGCTGACGGGACGCTGCGGCTGGCGGCCGCCGACGCCGCCTTGCTGTCGCAGCAGAACCACCTGCTGCGGTCGCTGGGCAAGCTGACCGCTGGCGCCATCGCCAAGCTGGAGTTCGACGACGGCCAGGAAGACGAGGCCGCCGCGCAGCCGACGCCGGCGCAGGTCCAGGACCGGGAGGACCAGGCCCAGGAAAAGAAAGTCCGTGCCGAAGTCGAAGCTTCAGAGGCGATGCGCAGAGTGCGCGAGGTCTTCCCGGGCAGTACTGTCGAGGTGGTTAAGAAATCCGACTGAGATCCGCGCGCGACGCGCGCATGCGTGCACTTAATTAGTCCTTGTCGTCGAGCAGCTCGCCGAGCTTGCGCGCGCTGATGCCCAGCCGCTTGGCCGCCTGGATCTCGCTGCCGCAGTCGGCCATCGCCGCCGCCGCATGCCGCCGCGCGTCGCGCCGCAGCAGCTCGGTGAGCTTCGCGCCCTTGTCCTCGGCCTCCGCCGGCTGATACAGGAACTCGGCCGCGAGCGCATCCGGGCCCACCTCCGCGCCCGGGAACAAAACCTGCAGGCGCAGCACGATGTTGCGCAGCTCGCGCACGTTGCCGGGAAAGTCGTAGCGGCGCCACAGCTCGCGCGCCGCCGCCGTCAGCGCAAAGGGCTGCGCGCCGGCGTTGCGCGCGGCCGCCGCGGCCATGCTGTCGAGCAGCAGCAGGCGGTCGTCGCCGAGCTCGCGCAAGGCCGGCGTGCGGATCGTCAGCACGCTCAGGCGATGGTACAAGTCCTCGCGGAAGGCGCCGCTGTCGATGCGGTCCCGCAGCGGCCGGTTGGTCGCCGCGATCACGCGGACCTCGCCGCGCCGCGGCTTGGCGTCGCCGACGCGGTAGTACTCCCCGTCCTCGAGCACCCGCAATAGCTTGGGCTGGGTCGCCGGCGCCATGTCGCCGATCTCGTCGAGGAACAAGGTCCCGCCCGCCGCCGCCGCGATGTGGCCCTCGGAGTCGCTGACCGCGCCGGTGTAGGCGCCGCGCTTGGCGCCGAACAGCGCCGCCTCGAACAGCTGCTCGGGAATCGCCGCGCAGTTGATGGCGATGAAGCCGCCGTCGCGGCCCGCGTTGCGATGCAGCGCCCGCGCCACCAGCTCCTTGCCGGTGCCGCTCTCGCCCTCGAGCAAAACCGGATGCGGCGCCGGGCCGAACTGGCTGATCTGCAGCTGCAGCCGCGCCATCGCCGCCGATTTCCCCTGCAGGCCCTCGACGCCGCGGCCCGCCGCCGCCGCCGCCTGGACCTTGTGGATCGCCGCCTTGATCTGCTCCGCGTCGCAGGGCTTGGCGATGAAATCCAATGCGCCGTACGTGCGCGCCAGGCGCGCGTTGTCGTCCTCGCTCTGGCCCGAGATCACAATCACCGCGCAGTCCGGCGCCGCCGCCAGCAGCTCCTTGATCAGCACCAGGCCCTCGCGCGGGCTCGACGGCTTCGGCGGCAGGCCGAGGTCGACCAGCGCCACCTCCGGCGGCTGCCGCAATTGCCGCAGCGCCGGCGCCACCTCGGTGCGCGAGCCGACGCCGATGACGTCGTAGCCGTCCTTGAACTCGTCGAGCAGGAGCTCGAGAATCAAATCGTCGTCGTCGACGATCAGCAAGGTGGGCTTGGCGGTCGCGGCCACGGCGGCGCGCCTTGCTATTCGAACAGGCCGTCGAGGTCGGCCGCGGCCGCGAGCGTCATGTCGCCGCTGGCGGCCAGCAGCCGCAGATAGGCCCGGAACTGGCCATGCAATGCGCTCGCCAGCTGCAGCTCGGACTCGGCCAGCGCGGTCTGCGCGTCCAGGATGTCGGCCTGCAGGCCGGTCTCGAAATCGAACAGCGAGCCCGCCTGCTGCAAGCGGCGGTTCTCCACCGCCAGCCGCCCGCGCAGCGCCGCGATCACCGCGTCCTGCTGCCGGAACTCCCGCAGCGCCTCGCTCAGCTCCAGCCGCTTCTGCCGTCGCAAAGCGTCGGCCGCCGCCTGCAGGCCATCCTTGCTCCGCTCCAGCCCGCGCAGCGCCGCCGAGGCGCCGCCGCTCGAGAACAGCGGCGCGCTGAAGTTGATGCCCAGCCGCGCGTCCGCCTCCTGGTCGAGGCTGGCCTCCAGCTGCAGCGACGGCAGCAGGCTGTTCTCCTGCCGCAGGATCTCGGTCTCCTGAATCACGATGTCGAGCTCCGCCAGGCGCATGTCCGGCGCGGTCTCGGCCTTCGCCAGCCACTGCTCCAGGCCCGGCGGCTCGACGCCGAGCGCGTCGCCGGCCAGCGCGTCAACATCCGCGGCCTCGACATAGGCCAGGTGCGCGAGGTTGGCGAGGGCTGTCTCCAAGCTGTTGTTCGCCTCGATGCGGCTGGCCCCCAAGGATGCGAGCTGCGCCTCGACGTTGAGGATCTGCAGGCTGTTGATCTTGCCGTCCGAGAACAGCTTCTCGGTCACCAGCAGCTGCTCGCGCAAGCTGGCCTCGCGGCGCTCGAACACCTCGATGTTGCGCTGCGCCAGCGACGCGGCCAGATAGGCCTGGTAGGTCGCGTTGAGAATGTTGTGCTCCATGCTGCGGACCGCGAGCTCGGCGCGCTCTTGCCGCAGCTCGGCCACTTCGATCGCCGGAGCCGAGGCCAGGTTGAGCAGCTCCTGCGTGCCCGTCACCCGCCCGGTGAGGCGATCGCCCATGCCCTCGCTGTCGAGGCGGTAGCTGCCGCCGGCGCGCAGCTGCGGCCGGCGCGCGGCGCGCTCCACTTCGACGCTCTCGGCGGCTGCGTCCGCCGCGGCCTGGGCCTGCTGCAGCTCGAGGCTGTTCGCCAGCGCCGCCTCGAGATACTCCAGCGGGCCGCCCGCCGCCGGCAGCGCGAGCATGCAGCCTGCGAGCAGCGCGCGGAAATCGATCATGAAGAAGAGGAAGAGGAGGACGCGTACTGGTCGACGGGGATGTCGGGCGCCAGCGTGCTGGGCTGGGCCATGCTGTGGCGAGGCATTATACCCGCTCGCCACGCCCGCCGCCCGGCGTCGGTGGCCGCGCGGAAGGCCGCCGCCATCGGCGCCGGCTCGCGCGCCTGCGCCACCGCGGTGTTCAGCAGCACCGCATCGTAGCCCAGCTCCATCGCCGCGGCCGCGTCCGAGGGCCGGCCCAGGCCGGCGTCGACCACCAGCACCGCGTCCGGCAGGCGCTGCCGCAGCAGCGCCAGGCGCTCGGGCTGCGTCAGGCCTTGGCCCGAGCCGATGGGGGCCGCCCACGGCATGATGGCGTGGCAGCCGAGCTCCGCCAGGCGCATGCACAGCGCCAGGTCCTCGGTGCAGTACGCCAGCACCACATAGTCCTCGCGCAGCAGCTGCGCCGCGGCCTCGACCAGCGCGAACGGATCGGGCGCCTGGGTCTCGTCGTCGCCAATCAGCTCGAGCTTGACCCAATTGGTGTCCAGCAGTTCCCGCGCCATGCTGGCGGTGACGCAAGCCTCCTTGGCGGTGCGGCAGCCGGCGGTGTTCGGTACCAAGGGCAGGCCGGTCTCCTGCAGCAGCTCGTAAAAGCCGTTGCCGCCGGTCCCGGCGCGGCGCACCGAGACGGTGAGAAAACCCGGCTGCGCCTGCTCGATGCAATCGGCCAGCGCCGCCGGCGAGGGATAGCGCGAGGTCCCCAGCAGCAGCCGGCTGCCGAGCTCGCGGCCGGCGATGCGCAGCGGCTCGTCGGTCTCAGCCACCTTGCCGCAGGGTCAGGATCTCGACCTCGTCGCCGGCGCGCAGCGCCGTCGCCGCCAGCCGCTCGCGGGGAATGTGGTCGCCGTTGACGCTCACGACATAGGGCGCGCCCGCGTCCTGCCGCCACGCATCGACCGCCGCCGCCGCGGTGCTGTCCGCCGCAACACTCCGCTCCTCGCCATTGAGCTTCACCGTGATGGCCGCCGTCGCATCCATCATGCCAGCCCCATCGCCGCGAGCGCCTCCTGGACGCATGCCGGGCCCGCCAGGTAACCGTGCCGATGCATGCCTCCGATCGCGAGCTCGCCGTCGCCGATGCGCACCGCCGGCTCGTTGTCCGGCAGCGCCGGCCGCAGCCCGACGCGGGTGTCGACCACCCGCCCCTCCGCGAACAAAGGATTGAAGGCGTAGGCCGCCCCGAGCAGCTCCAGCGCCGAGCGTACCGTGACCGGACCGTCGTCGTCGCTCTCGATCTCGGTCGCGCCGATCACGTAGACGTCACCCGGCCGCGGCACCACATACACGGGCTGCCGCGGATGGACGATGTGCACCGGCCGCCGCAAATCCAGCCCCGGGCAGTGGACATGCAAGCACTCGCCGCGGACCGCCCGCAGGGGCCGCTCCCAGCTCGCGCCCAGGCCGCGGCAGTCGCAGGCCCAGTCGCAGGCATGGCGCGTCCCGCCCGCGCGCAAGCTCCGCGAGCCCAGCTCCTCGACGGTCGCGTCCGCATGCCACCGCGCGCCCCGCCGGCGGGTGGCCGAGCCCAGCAGCGCGAGCACCTCGTCGACCAGCACCTGGCCCTCCGCCGGCAGCAGATAGGCATGCTCGAAGCCCGCCAGGGCCGGCTCGAGCTCGGCCAATTCGTCCCCGCCGCAGCTGCGCAGATGCTCGCCCGGCTCCGGCAGCTTGGCCGCGATCGCCGCCGCCACCCGCTCGAGCTCGCCGCGGTCGCGACCATGCGCGGTCAGCAGCGCGCCGCGCCGTACGCACAGCGACTCAGCATCCTCTTCCGCCAGCCATTTGGTCCACAGCTTGCAGGATTCCAGCCCGCGCGTAAACAGCGCCGTCGACGCCCGCGCCAATTCGGCCACCGGCCCCAGCATGCCCGCCGCCGCCGGCGCGCACCTCCGCGCTGGACCCGCGTCGAAGACCTCCACCTCCGCGCCGGCCGCGGCGCAGCGCCACGCCAGCAGGCTGCCGACCAGGCCGCCGCCGGCGATGCTGACTTTCATCGCGGCCCCGCCCTTATTTAGAGTCGCGCCGCTCCTCGATCGGAACGTACAGCCGCCCGCCGCTCGCGGCGAACTTCGCCGACATCTCATCCATGCCGGCCGCCAGCGCCTCGGCGTCGCCGAGGCCACGGGCCGCGGCGAAGTCGCGGACCTCCTGGCTGATCTTCATCGAGCAGAACTTCGGCCCGCACATCGAGCAGAAGTGCGCCGTCTTGGCCGACTCCTTCGGCAGGGTCTCGTCATGATAGGCGCGCGCCGTGTCCGGATCGAGCGCGAGGTTGAACTGGTCCTCCCAGGCGAAGGTGAAGCGCGCCCGCGACAGCATGTCGTCGCGGTAGCGCGCGCCCGGATGGCCCTTGGCCAGGTCGGCCGCATGCGCCGCGATGCGATAGGCGATCATGCCCTGCTTGACGTCGTCGCGGTTGGGCAGGCCGAGATGCTCCTTCGGCGTGACGTAGCACAGCATGGCGCAGCCGTGCCAGCCGATCATGGCCGCGCCGATGCAGCTGGTGATGTGGTCGTAGCCCGGCGCGATGTCGGTTACCAGCGGACCCAGGGTGTAGAACGGCGCCTCGTCGCAGCACGCCAGCTGCCGCGTCATGTTCTCGGCGATCATGTGCATGGGCACATGGCCGGGACCCTCGACCATCACCTGGACGCCGCGGTCCCAGGCGCGGCGGGTCAGCTCGCCGATGGTCTCGAGCTCGGCGAACTGCGCCGCGTCGTTGGCGTCGGCGACCGAGCCCGGCCGCAGGCCGTCGCCGAGCGAGAAGCTGACGTCGTAGGCCGCCATGATCTCGCAGATCTCGTCGAAGTGCTCGTACAAAAGGTTCTCGCGATGGTGCGCGATGCACCACTTCGCCATGATCGAGCCGCCGCGCGAGACGATGCCGGTCTCGCGCCGCGCCGTCAGCGGCACGTGCCGCAGGCGGACGCCGGCGTGGATGGTGAAGTAGTCCACTCCCTGGTCGGCCTGCTCGATCAATGTGTCGCGCACCACCTCCCAGGTCAGCTCCTCGGCCTTGCCATCGACCTTCTCCAGCGCCTGGTACAGCGGCACCGTGCCGATCGGGACCGGGGAGTTGCGGATGATCCACTCGCGGGTCGCATGGATGTCCTTGCCCGTCGACAGGTCCATCACCGTGTCCGCGCCCCAGCGGATGGCCCACACCAATTTGTCGACCTCCTCCTCGATCGAGGAGACCACCGCCGAGTTGCCGATGTTGGCGTTGACCTTGACCAGGAAGTTGCGCCCGATCACCATCGGCTCGAGCTCCGGATGGTTGACGTTCGCCGGGATGATGGCGCGCCCGCGCGCGATCTCGTCGCGGACGAACTCCGGCGTGACCGCCGCCGGCAGCCGCGCGCCCATGGCATCGCCGGCCAGGCGCTTGGCGCGCTCGGCGTCGGCGGCCTCGCCCTCGAGCGCCTCGCGCCGCTGGGTCTCGCGCGCCGCGACGTACTCCATCTCGGCGGTGACGATGCCGGCGCGGGCGTAGTGCAGCTGGCTCAGCGACTGGCCCTTCGCGCCGCGCCGCGGTGACCGCCGCAGGCCGGCGGGAATCCTGTCGTCGCCATTGCTATTGCCGTTGCCGTTGGCCGGCCGCGTCTCGGCGGCGTCGCCGCGGGCGTCGATCCAAGCTGTCCGCGCCGTACCGTCCAGGCCGCGGCTGACGTCGATGGCCGCTTGTGGGTCGCTGTAGGGACCGGAGGTGTCGTAGACGAAGACCTCGCGGCCGTCGCTGAGGCGGATGGCGCGCTGCGGGACCTGCTGCCCGCCGCGGCCGGGCACATAGACCTTGCGCGAGGCCGGCAAGGGCTCGCGGCTGGCGGCCAGCGTTGCGGCCGCCTCGCCATTGACGCGTCGCGCCACCGCCTAGAAGTCGAAGCCGCCGGCCGCCGGCGCGTTCCGCAGCGGCGGGATCCAGGTGTCGAACAAACTGGTGGCCGTCCACTGCCCGCCGGCCGGGCGCAGCAGCTGGACCTGGCACACCGGCGCGACGCCCACCGGCGCGAGGACGCGGCCCTCGGCGGTGAGCTGCCCGAGCACCGCCGCCGGCACCGCCGGGACCGAGCCGGTGAGCACGATCAAATCGAAGGGGCCGCCGTCGATGGCGCCGGCGAGGCCGTCGCCGGTTGCTACCGTGGCGTTGCGCAGGCCGTGCCGCTCGAGCAGTTCCTTGGCGCGTTGGGCGAGCGCCTCGTCGAGCTCGACGGTGACCACCCGCGCGCACAGCTTGGCGAGCAGCGCGGCGAAGAAGCCGCTGCCGGTCCCGACGTGCAGCGCGGTCTCGCCCGGCTGCGGCTGGGCCTCCTGCAGCAGGCGCGCCTCGACCTTGGGCTCGAGCATGCAGGCGCCGCCGGGCAGGGGCGCCGGGGCGTCGGCGTAGGCGAGGGCGCGGTGCTCGGCGGGGACGAAGTCCGCGCGCGGCAGCTCGTAGTAGAGGTCGAGGACGGCGTCGTCGAGCACGTCCCAGGTGCGGATCTGCTGCTCGACCATGTTGGCCCGGCTGGCGTCGGCTGCGGTCATCGATGCGTCAATCTATCAGGGCGCGCTGGCGCCGGGGCGGGGGTACCGAGGAGAGGATTCGAACCTCCACGAGTTGCCTCACTACGTCCTGAACGTAGCGTGTCTACCAATTTCACCACCTCGGCCCGGTTCTCGCATGCAGGCCCGGCGCGGGCCTCGCCACGCCCATAATTATAAGGCGTGCGCCGCCGCCGCCGCGGCGCCTGTGCTTAAATCATGGGTTGCCCCTTATTAACATGGAGCGCATGGAAACCATCGACGCCGAGCAGCTGCTGGCCGCGGTCAAGTTCGACGCCGCCGGGCTGGTGCCCGCCATCGTCCAGGACCATGCCAGCGGCGAGGTGCTGATGCTCGCCTGGATGGACGCCGCCGCCTTGCGCGCGACCCTCGCGGACCGCCAGGCGGTGTTCTACTCGCGCTCGCGGCAGCGCCAGTGGCGCAAGGGCGAGACCTCCGGCCACACCCAGCGGGTCTGCGGCGTCGCGCTCGACTGCGACGGCGACGCCGTGCTGCTGCGGGTCGAGCCCGCCGGGCCGGCCTGCCACACCGGTGCGCGCAGCTGCTTCTTCCGCGGCCTTGACGGCTAGGGCCGCGCCGCCGCTGCGGCTGTACGACGCCCGAGCCGGCGCGGCCCGGCCCTTTGAGCCGGCAGATCCCGGCCGGGTGACGATGTACGTCTGCGGCCCGACCGTCTACGCCGACATCCACATCGGCAACGCCCGCCCGCTGGTGGTCTTCGACCTGCTGTACCGCCTGCTGCGGCGTGGCTACGGGCAGGTCGACTACGTCCGCAACATCACCGACATCGACGACAAGATCATCGCCGCCGCCGCCGCGGCCGATGAGGAGCCCGCCGCCCTCGCCGCGCGCTGCGCCGCCGCCTTCGCGGAAGCCGCCGCCGCGCTCGGCTGCCTCGAGCCGGCCCGGCAGCCGCGCGCCACCGAGCACATCGCGGACATGATCGCCCTGACCGAAAGGCTGCTCGAGCGCGGCCACGCCTATGAGGCCGAGGACCACGTGCTGTTCGCCGTCGGCAGCTGGCCGGCCTACGGCTCGCTGGCGCGCCGCAGCACCGAGGAGATGCTCGCCGGCGCCCGGGTCGAGGTCGCCGCTTATAAGAGGGCGCCCGGCGACTTCGTGCTGTGGAAGCCGGCGCCGCAGCCGCAGCCGGGCTGGGACAGCCCCTGGGGGCGCGGCCGGCCCGGCTGGCACCTCGAGTGCTCGGCCATGATCCAAGCCTGCCTCGGCGGCGGCATCGACATCCACGGCGGCGGCATCGACCTGCTGTTTCCCCATCATGAGAATGAGAACGCCCAGAGCTGCTGCGCCTTCGGCGGCGACAGCCTCGCGCGCTTTTGGGTGCACAACGGCCATCTCACCGTCGCCGGCGACAAGATGGCCAAGTCCGCCGGCAACGTCGACCGGGTCAAGGACCTGCTCGCCGTCCAGCCCGGCGAGGCGGTTCGCTACGCCCTGCTCGCCGCCCACTACCGCAGCCCGCTGGACTGGAGCCCGGCGTTCCTGGTCGCGGCGCGCCAGGCTTTGGACCGGCTGTATCGCAGCATGGACGGCGAGGTGGATGAGGACGGCGAGGCCGAGCCGCCCGCCGCCTTCCTCGAAGCGCTTGCCGACGATCTCAATACGCCGGTGGCCTTCGCCGCGCTGCATGCCCTCGCCAAGCGCATCAACCAATCCGCCGGTACCGAGGCCGCCGGCCTGCGGGCGCAGCTGCGCGCCGCCGGCGACTGCCTGGGCCTGCTCGGCCACAATCCCGCCGCATGGTTCCAGGACAGCGCGGCCGGCCTCGAGCCCGCCGCGATCGAAGCGCGGCTGGCGGAACGTACGGCGGCGCGCGCGCGCGGCGACTACGCCGCCGCCGACGCCATCCGGGAGCAGCTGGCCGCTGACGGCGTCCTGATCGAGGACACCGACGCCGGACCGGTGTGGCGAAGGGCGGAGCAGTGAGCGCCTCGCCGCCCTCGCTCGCCGCCCGGGCGCTGCTGCTGCTGCTGCGCGGCTACCAGCTGCTGCTGTCGCCGTGGCTGGGCGGGCAATGCCGCTTCCAGCCGAGCTGCTCGCAATACAGCATGGAAGCCGTGCGCCGCCACGGCGCTCTCAAAGGTACCGGCCTGAGCCTGCGCCGGCTGCTGCGCTGCCACCCGTGGTGCGAGGGCGGCGATGATCCGGTGCCGCGCTAGGGCCTCAGCCGGCCGCGGCCAGCAATTGCTCGAGCGCCGCCCGCGGTTCGGCGGCATCGCGGACCGCGCGGCCGACGACGACATGGGTGGCCCCGTCCCGCAGGGCCTCGGCGAGCCCGGCGCTGCGCGCGTGGTCGTCCTGCCCCTGCCGGCCGGTGCTGATGCCCGGCGTGATGATCACCGGCCCTGGTCCCAGCTGTGCCCGCAGCGCTGCGACCTCCAGCGGCGAGCAGACGACGCCGGTACAGCCGCATGCCATCGCCAGCTTCGCCTGGCCATGTACATGGTCGCTCAGCTCCGCGGCCACGCCGAGCTCGCGCAGCTCGGCGGGCGCGATGCTGGTCAAGGTGGTGATGGCGACGATGCCGTCCCGCGCCGCGGCCGCCGCCCGCAGGGCCGCAGGGTAGCAATGGACCGACAGATAGGCGACCGGCTGGCCCGCGACCTGGGCGGCGGCGCGCCCGACGGTGGCCGGGATGTCGTGCAGTTTCCAGTCGGCGAAGACCGGGATGCCGCGCTCCGCCGCCGCCGCGAGTACCTCGGGGCCTGCCCCGCCAGCGAACAGCTCCAGCCCGATCTTGGCCATGAAGGGCAAGCCCGCCAAGGCGTCCAGCAACCGCACCGCATCGCTGGCGCGCGGGCAATCCAGGGCTACGATGATGCCAGGCAGGCCAGGGCCTGCCGGGGGGCTGGGGTTAGGATCCAAGGGGCAAACGTTTCGCAGGCTTCCGAGTGGAATGTAAGGAAGAATGCCAGGAATATTGCATTAATATTGTAGAATATGCTAACATAATGCGGTGCATCTTGATGTATGAAGGGAGTCGCACATGATTCTTGACAAGCGAAAATACATGGTCGCGGCGATTGGCGCTGCGCTGCTGGGTGGATGCAGCGCGCCCCAGTACGAGTTCGACACCGACTTCCACATCACGAAGGAGCGGGTGGCGGACGAGGCCCCTAAGCCCAATCGCAATGTGCCTGATCTGGTGGGAACCACCGCCGAGCTGCCAGAGCTTTCGCAACAAACCGGCGGCGAGCTTTTCGATGTCGTGTATGCCGGCAGCGTCCGCGAACTGCTAATACGGCTGTCGGACCAGGCCGCTCTCAACCTCGATATCGACACCCGCGTCGATGGCTATGTCCAAATCAGCGCCTACGACCAGACCATCGCGCAAATCCTCGAACGGCTCAAGAAGCAACTCCCCATCAGATACGAGACCATCGGCGACACCCTGATCATACTCAACGACGAAAGTTACGTCAAGCAGTATCATCTTTCCTTCCCCGACCTGACCCGTACCTACTCGAGCTCCGTGGACGGCTCGACGCCGACCTCCGGCTCCGGCTCGCTCGGCTCGGCGGCGATCGGCATCAGCAAGGACGGCACCGGCTCGGTCTGGCAGGACCTGGAAGAGGCGATTGGCGTCGTCATCGCCGGCTTGACCAACCAGGCTCCTTCCAGCCTCGACCGCGGCCCGTCCTCAACTGATGAAACCGCGTCAGAGGAGCGCGAAGAGCTTACGCAGTTGGCCGACAGGGCATCGCTCGGCACCGCCGCCGTTTCTTTTGTCCACACCATGCCGGACATTGGCTTGATCATCTTCTTCGGCAACGCGAAGCAGCATGAATTGGTCAGCGCCATCATCGCCCGCATCGAGAGCAGCTCCAAGCGCCAGGTGCTGCTGCAGGCCACCGTGGTCGAAATCGCCCTCAACAACAAGTTCCAGCAGGGCATCGACTGGTCGGTGTTCAACTCGACCGGACGCAGCCTCAAGGCCGCCCAGTCCCAGCGAGTCAAGAATGGGTCGGTCATCGGTAATGTCTCCCAGGCCCAGTTGGAGTCCCTCAAGTCCAGGCTGGAGCTCATCTACCCCACTGACGAAGGCGAAGTGGGGGCCTTGCAAGCGGCGGCCAACCGCCTCTTGATTCAGAATTCTTTAGAACAAGCGGCGGGCGTCACCCAGCCTCTCACATCGCAGACAGGCTTCCTCAACTTCAACTTCGGCATTGGCGACCTGGATGCTGCGATTTCGCTGCTGGACCAGTTCGGCGACGCTCGGGTGGTTTCGAGCCCGCGCATCAGCACCCTCAACGGCCAGCCCGCCATCCTCAAGGTCGTGGAGGACAACATCTACTTCAACACTGAGATCACGCGGGACGAAGCTGATGACGGCACCGTCACTGAAACTGTTTCGGTCAACCAGAACATAATACCGGTTGGTTTCGTGGTCAACGTCTATCCGCAAATCAGCGCCGACGACACCATCATCCTGTCGATGCGCCCGAGCATCTCGCGGGTGACCGGCACCGTGCAGCCGCCGACGGTGGGCACGGTCTCGTCTTCGCCGGTGCCGATCGTGAGCGTCAAGGAGATTGAGACCTTGCTGCTTCTGCAAGATGGCCAGACCTCGGTTATGGGTGGCTTGATCGAGGACCAGATCATCGACTCCAGCACCAATGTGCCGGGGGCCGCGGACATTGCGGGCATCGGCGACATTTTCAAGAACAAGGACCAGCAGACGAGACGGGTCGAGTACGTGATTTTCGTCTCGGCCAAGATTGTCAACAACCCGAGCATCTACGGTGATTACAGCGACTTCCAAGACCTGCTGCCCAGCGACGAGACCCTGCGTCGCGACACCAGCGGCAGTCTCCTCACCCGGCCCGGCGCACGCGTTCCTCGCACTGTCGAGTAAGGCCGCCGGCCGCGTCAATCTGCTAGGAGAGCACCATGAGCCTGCTGCTTAAGGCCCTCGAAAAGAGCGAAGCCGAGAAGACGGGCGCCGCTCCTGGAGCGGCCCCTGGAGCCCCCGGAGCCCCCGGAGCCCCCGGAGCTCCAGGCGCGCCCGGGGCTCCTGGCCCTGCTGCCCGCCCGCCCGGTCCGGCTGCCAAGGGCGCCGGCTTCAAGCTGGCCGCGGGCGCGGCCAAGCCGAAAGCCGCCGTCGCTTCCAAGGTCGTCGCTGCCTACGGTACCGAAGGGCGCGCGTCCGAAGAAGAGATTGAACAGCAGGAGGCGCGAGCGTCCAGCCGGTCGCGAGTGCGGCAGCTGCTTATGCTCGTTGCTGGCATAGCTGTTGTTGGCGGTGGTTACTACGCCTATGAGACTTTTCTCAAGCAGATGCTGTTCCCGGAAGATCTGAGCAATCGCGGTGCTAGCGACACCGACCAGTTCGGCGCCCTGGACGATCCTTCCCAGGCTGCGAACCTGTTGCCGCTGCCTGAGCCGCTTTATGACATTCAGGAGAACATCCTGATTGCGTCGCTAGGTCCGGAGGCGGCGCCGCAGAGCGCGGGCGCGGCGGCCGAGCGCGAGCTGGCCGATCGGGTCAGTGCGGTGGTATCCAGCATCATTGAGGAGCAGATCGAAGAGGAGCGGCAGCGGGAGTTGCTCGCGCGGGTCGAAGAGGACATCGACCTGGACGAGCAGGAGCGCACCGAGGTCGAAGAGGTCCTGACGCAGGAGTTCAACTTCGATGAGGCACCGGTGGTCAGCAGCGCGCAGACCTTTGAAGAGCAGCTGGAAGAGCTGTCCAAGCCGTACATCTCGCTGGACCAAGAGAGTTTCATCAGAAAGTCCGACTTCAACATGGAACGCGTAACTGCCGATGGCGAAATCCTGTCCGAGGAAGAGTTCCAGGCGCAGCAGCAGGCCGCCATCGAATTGGCGCAAGCTGAGAGCGGCGGGGAAGCCCTGGCTGCCGAGGACGGGGAAGGCGAAGCCGCTGCCGAGCCCGAGCCCGAGCCCGCACCCGCGCCCGAGCCCAACATCACGATGAAGCGCCAATCGCTGCAAGACATGGTGAATGAGGCCGCGGCCAGTTACCAGGCCGGCGATGTCAAGACCGCTGAGCAGAATTTCCGTACGGTGATCTCGGCCGAGCCCAACAACGTCCCCGCTCTGATCGGCCTTGCCAAGGTGCATCAAAGCCGCGGCAACTACAAGTTGGCCGTGGCTACCCTGCTCAAGGCTTCCGACTACGAGCCTGACAACGCCGACATCATCAGCGACCTGCTGGCGATCCAGTCCGACCGGGTCGATTTGGGCGTGAGCGAGGACCAGCTGATCCGGCTGCTGGGCCGGGCCCGCAACCAGCAGCAGGAGGCCAAGATGTTCTTCTACCTGGGCAACGTCTACGCCCGCAAGAACGAGTGGACGCAGGCCAAGAGCTCCTTCTTCAACGCGCATCAGCTCAATCCGAGCAATCCCGACTACGCCTATAACTATGCGGTAGTACTCGATTACCTGGGTGACGAGGTGTCGGCGGCGCAGATGTATGACCTGGCGCTCAGCCACGCCCAAACGAGCCCGAGTTCCTTCAACCAGGCGACGGCGCGCACGCGGCTGGAAGAAATCAGCAACTGACGACGTTTATAAGCAACAGGAGTTAGAGCTATGGAAGGCTACGACGAAAGCGGCGCAGATACCACTGGCGTCCAGAGCCCGTTAGGCGAGCAGCTGCTCGAGAAGGGGGTCCTCACCGAGGACCAGCTGCGCATCGCGCTGATGGAGCAGGAGACCTCCTCGGAGGCGATCGGCCGCGTGCTGGTCAACCTCGGCTTCGTTACCGAGGCGACCATCCGGGACGTACTCAGTGAGGCCCAGGGCGCCGAGACGGTCGACCTGCGGCAGATCAACGTCGACCCGGATGCGCTGAACATGGTCCCGATGGAGATCGCCAAGCGCTACAACGTCCTGCCCTTCGCGCTCAAGGACAACCTGCTGACCATGGCGGTCGCCAACCCGAGCGACATGATCGTGTTCGAGCAGGTGCGCTCGATGCTGGCGGCCGAGGTGGAGCTGAAGCTCAAAGTCGCCTCCGAATCGGACATCAGCCGCGCCGTCGACGAGTACTACGGCCTGGAGCTGTCCATCGAGGGCATCCTGAAGGAGATTGAAAGCGGCGAGGCGGATGTGGCGGTCAATGCCCTGCAGTCTGATTCAGCGACCGCCGGCCACCCGATTGTCCGGCTGGTGAATGCGTTCCTGAGCGACGGCGTCAAGCGGGTCGCTTCGGACATCCACTTCGAGCCCGAGCAGAGCTTTCTGCGGGTGCGGTACCGCATCGACGGCGTGCTGCGCCAGATCCGCAGCCTGCACCGCAGCTACTGGGATGCGATGGGCGTGCGCCTGAAGGTCATGGCGGAGATGAACATCGCCGAGAGCCGCATGCCGCAGGACGGCAAGATCAGCATGACCCTGTATGGCCACAAGGTCGACTTCCGGGTCGCGTCGCAGCCGACCGCCCACGGCGAGAACTTCGTGCTGCGGATCCTGGACCAGCAGAAAAGCATCGTGCCGATCACGGACCTGGGCCTGAACGACAACGCGCTGCGGATGGTGGAGCTGATGCTGTCGCGGCCGACCGGCATGCTGCTGGTTACGGGGCCGACCGGCTCGGGCAAGACCACGACGCTGTATTCGTTCCTGAACCACCTCAACACCGAGAGCGTCAACATCATGACGTTGGAGGATCCGATTGAGTATCCGATGCACATGATCAGGCAGTCGGCGGTCAGCGAGCAGGCCAAGATGGACTGGGCCTCCGGCATCAAGTCCATGCTGCGGCAGGACCCGGACATCATCCTGATCGGTGAGATCCGGGACAACGAGACCGCGGACATGTCGCTGCGGGCGGCGATGACGGGCCACCAAGTCCTGAGCACCCTGCACACCAACTCAGCCATCGGCATCATCCCGCGGCTGCTGGACATGGGCGTGCTGCCCGACATCCTGTCCGGCAATGTGATCGGGGTCATCGCCCAGCGTCTGATCCGGCGGCTGTGCTCCAACTGCAAAACGCAGAAGACGCCGGACGAGGACGACATCCGCATCCTGCGGCACTTCGTCGAGGATCCGCACAACGCGGTGATTTACCAGCCGGTGGGCTGCGCCCAGTGCGAGTACCAGGGTTACCGAGGCCGGGTCGCCATCATGGAGATTCTCAAGTTCTCGGACGAGATCGACGAGCTGGTTGCGGCGCGCGCCTCCGTGCGGGACATCCGCGACGCGGCCGAGCAGCTGGGCGTATTCCTGGAACTGTCCCAGAACGCCATGGAGAAGGTCCTGCAGGGCGAATCGGCCGTTGACGAGGTGGGCCGGGTGGTCGACATGACCAAGTATCTGCTGGGCACCGACAAGCCGCAGGATGCTGCGCCGGCGCCGGTCCCTGCTGATTTTGCGGCTCAGCAGCAGGCTGCGCCTGCCGAGCATCATCATGAGGCGGCGCCTGCCGAGGCGCACGCTGAAGAAGCGCCTGCCGAGCACGCTGAACACCCGGCTGAAGAGCCGCCCCAGGCCTAATATGGTAAAATCGGGCTAAGGAAGGGACACTAACCATGCCGATGTTCGCCTACACAGCGGTCAATCAGACCGGCCAGACCATCAAGGGCGAGGTCGAGGCCAGCAGCCGCAAGGACTTGGAGCTCAAGGTCTCCAAGCTTGGCTTGGACCTCATCCAAGCCAAGGAGCGCCGCCTGTCCGGCATCACGCTGTTCGAGCGCAAGGTCGGGCGGGAAGAGCTGGCGCAGTTCTGCTTCTATCTCGAGCAGCTGGTCAAGAGCGGCGTGCCCCTGATCGAGGGCCTGACCGACTTGCGCGACTCGGTCGAGAACAAATCGCTGCGGCAGGTAACCGGCATCGTCATCCAGGAGGTCGAGTCGGGCTCGACGCTGTCGAACGCGCTGCGCAAGTACCCGAAGTACTTCGACGATGTCTTCGTCGCGCTCATCTCCGCAGGCGAAGAGTCGGGCGAGCTGGGCCGGGTGCTCAACTCCCTGGGCGAGACCATCATGTGGACCCACGAGATGGTCAAGAAGACCCGCAAGGTGTTCACCTATCCCATTGCCGCGCTCTGCGTCATGCTGCTCGCCGCCTGGTTCCTGCTGGTCTGGGTAGTGCCCCCGCTGACCGAGGTCATCACGTCGCTGGGCCAGACCTTGCCGCCGGCGACCAGGGCGCTCATCGGCACTTCGAATTTCATCCAGAACCAGTGGCAGTTGATTCTGATTACCCCGGTGGTCGCGATCATCGTCATCATGGTGATGGTGCGTACGGTGCCGGGCGCGGACTACGCCATCGACCGCATGAAGATCAGGCTGCCGATTTTCGGTACTGTCATCGAGAAGATGATCCTGTCGCGGTTCGCCAACACGTTCGGCATGCTGTACAGCTCGGGCGTGAGCGTGGTTGAAGCGCTGCGCATCGCCGAGGAAACCCTGGGCAATGTCTTCCTCAAGCGCGCGGTATCCAACGTAACCAACGAGATTGTCAACGGCAAGGCCATGTCCACCGCGTTCCAGGAGAGTGGTATTTTTCCGCCCCTGGTCATGAGGATGATGAAGCTGGGCGAGACCACTGGTGGCGTGGACAACGCGATGCGCCAGATCAAGTTCTACTACGACAAGGACGCGACCGAGGCCATCGCCAAGGCGCAGGGTGCGATTGGGCCGTTGATGATGGTCCTCATCGCCGGCTTGCTGATTTGGATTATCCTGGCGGTCTATGGTCCGCTGTACGACTTGGTCAGCGCAGTCAAGTAAGGAGGTAGAAGAACAATGTTCACATTGCCCTTGCCTGCGAAATTCTGGCAGCTCAAGCGCTATGGGCTGATGGTGGCTGAGCAGTCGGCGACCCTGGTGGCCTGGAAAGCGGGCAAGTTCGAGAAGATCTGCGAGTACGTCAACGACACCCAGGGCGTTGCCGACTTCGATACCTTCCTGAAGGAGAACCAGAAGCTGTACGGCGGCAAATCGGTCTCGGTCTGCGTCAGCGTCGTCGGCGAGGACTATCGCTTTGAGAAGGTCGCGCACTTGCTGGGCAAGTACCGCAGCGACATGCTCAAGCGGAAGTTCCAGCAGCTGTTCCGCGGCTCGGTCTTCCAAATGGCGCTGCACCAAGGCCGCGAGCCTGTCGGCCGCCGGCAGGACCTGTACCTGTTCTGCGGCGTGCTGAGCAACGAGAAGGTCCAGCCTTGGGTGCGTACGCTCACTAATTTCGGCTGCCACATCTCCAGCGTGCATCTCGGCTCGATGATGACCGACACCATCATCAAGAAGGCATCTGCCGACATGTCTGGAGTGCAGGTGATCTCGGTGCTCGCCAAGGGTGGCAACGTCCGCCACTGCTTCTACATTGACGGCCAGATTCGTTTCAGCCGCCAGAGCAAGATCAACGAGAACGCGGCGATCGAGACCGTGCACGGCATGATCCGCGCTGAGATTGACAAGACCTGCAACTACCTGGCCAGCATCAAGCTGATGCAGGGCAATGCCAAGGTCACCGCCCATGTGGTCGGTCCTGACGATCTGGTTGCTCCGCTCAATGAGATGGTCGCCCAACAGGGCGAGGACCGCATCGCCATCAGGGCGGTATCAGCCCGCGAGCTGGGTGGCCAGCTCGGCATCGACACGCCGGTTGAGGAATTCGGGCGCGACTATTCGCTGTTCCTGAACGAGATGCTGCGCAGCGTACGCTTCAACCAGATGGCTCCGCTGGCGCAAATCCGCTTTTACCTGATCAAGACGGCTCTGGTAACCGCCACCGCCGCAGTCGCTGTCTGGGGCGCGCTCAACCTGTCTCAGATTTCCTTCAAGGCCTTGACTTCCTACGGGACCTTCGTTGATCAGAACGCTGAATTGACGCAGTCGATTGCCCGGCTGAAAGAGAACTACGACAACCAGGTGCGCAGTTTCGGCACGCCGCCGTCAACCACCGAGAACATGCGGGCTGCGGTCAATGTCCTGGACAACATCTCGGGCGACACCAAGGGTGGCGGTCCCGGCAAGATGATGTTGTACCTGAGCAAGACCATGACTCGGTTCCCGGCGGTGCAGATCCGTAACATGCGCTGGTACCTGTCCAATTCCCAGGAAGATTTCACGGGCGAGCTGTCGTTCGCCAATGGCCAGGATTTGTACGAGGTGATCGAGATCACTGGCATCCTCGATGCTAGCGATGATCCCAAATTGGCCATGGAAGATTACAAGGGCTTCATCAATTCGATTTCCAACCGCGCCGACATGAGCGTCACGGAAAGAGCCGCTCCATCGCTGCTCGAGGCCAACCGGGAGATTGAGGTGACGCTCGAAGGGCGGCAGGACATCGCCGGCCTGCTCAACCGCCTGGAAAGCGACCAGATCAATCTGGTGGTGGCCTGGCAGCCTGACTTCCTCGAGAAACTGCAGGAGCAGCAATAATGAAATTCCAGCTTTCCCTTCCCGAGCAGCAGTACATCGCCAAGATGCTGCTGGCTATCGCCATTGTCATCGGCGCGGTGTACGGGCTGGACTACGTGGTCGAGCAATCGACGGCGGAGGAGCGCAACCTGAACAGCAACCTCAAATCGCAAGAGGCTGACTATCGCAAGCGCCTGGCTGAGATCCAGGACGAGGAGCGGCTGCAGAACCAGTACGTTGAGTCGTATCTCAACTATCAGGACAGCGGCCTGATCGTGGGCGCGGATGTCGGCGAAGACACCGATGTTTCCAACCAGTTGACTGAGGAACGGCGCATCACCTTGCTGGAGCGGCTGCAGCAGATCCAGCGGGACCGCAACTTCTACCAGGTGGGCGCGCGCTTGACCAGGCCGGAGAACTTGCCGCCGTCCTTCTCCGAGTTCACCCAGGACAGCGACGTAGCGGTGCGCACCAACTCGATGTCAATCAACATGGAGATGCTGCATGGCCTGGACCTGCTGATGCTGCTCAACGATTTCTACGACAGCGACAGCAATCGCTTCATCCCGGTACAGTGCGAGGTCAATCGCACTACTCCCAACTTGCAGCTGTCTGCCGACGAGCTGCTGGTGGAAGGAGCCAAGCTCTCGGGACAGTGCGACCTGGTCTGGCTGATTGTCTACGATCCCAAGCAGGGACAGGCTGGTTAAGGATATCGTTGCGATGATGAGCTCGACTCAACAACGCTTGCTTGGCGCCTGCCTGTTGGCCGCCGGCCTGTTGCTTGGCGCCAGCGGCGCCCGGGCCCAGCTGGAGATCAACCAAGACGCGGTCGGCCGGTTCTTCTTCACGGAAGAAGAGCGCAACGTCATGGAAGCGGTGCGCCAGGGCATCATTGACCCGGAGATCCTGCGGCCCGAAGAGCAGATTTTCGTAACGCCGCAGCTGGACATTCCGGAGATTGTCTTCAACCCCCGCATTCAGAAAGTGGGCAATATCCTGCAGCGCGATCAGGAGCTTTCTTATCACGGCCTGATTCGCATGAAAGCGGCTGATGGCAGCACCAAGACGCGCCTGCTAGCTGGCGGCGGCCTGGTTCTGAACGAGGACCAGCTGGAGGACCTGGCGAATTCGCTGGGCTTGGTGTTCCATCTGGACGATTCCGACGGATCCGTCATTTATGTCGACGACAAACTGTTCAAGACCAGAATTGCCTTGCGTCGTGGCGACACCATCGGCCGGACCGGCGAGGTGACGTCAGCGAACTCCAGGCGCAAGCGTGCCATTATAGTAAAGAAAGGCGGCTAGCATTTCCTTACCCGAACGAGGCAAGGATTTTGAGCAGCCTTCGGCAACGAAATCCAGCCCACGGCTAAGGTCCTGCCGAACGCAGGCCGAGTTGCGCAATGTCTGCTGACAAGAAAAGACGCCAAGCGTTGACCCTAGCTTCGCTCAGCGGCGGCGCGGTCGCGGTTGCGGGCGTAGCGGGCGCTTTCGGCATGAGCCTGGCTCCGAGCCGCCGTACCAAGGGCGAGGGCGCCCCGGTTGAAGTGAGCCTGGCCCAGGTCGAGCCCAGCAAGCTGCGCATCGTCTCGTGGCGCCGCAAGCCGGTTTGGATTCTCAAGCGCACGCAGGAGCAGATTGATTCCCTGCAGGAGACCGCCGATCTTGCTGATCCGGATTCGGAAAGCAGCGAGCAGCCGGAGTACTGCCGCAATGCGACGCGTTCGATCAAGCCCGAGATGTTTGTTGCCATCGGCATCTGCACCCATCTAGGCTGCTCGCCCGCCGCCGCCTTCCCGCAGGGCTTTCTCTGCGCGTGCCACGGCTCATACTTCGACATGGCGGGACGCGTCTTCGCGGGCAGTCCGGCGCCGACCAACCTGCCTATTCCCGAGCATTATTTCACCGAGCACGGCACCTTGGTGATCGGCGCGGCCGCGGAGGAAGCCAGTGTCTAAGGTCTCGATGAAAGGCCTGGCCGACTGGGTCGAGTACCGGCTGCCGTACCGGGATTTCGTGCGCAATCACCTGACGCAGTACTGGGCGCCGAAGAACTTCAACTTCTGGTACTACTTCGGCTCGCTGGCGCTGATAGTGCTGGTGATTCAGATTGTCTCAGGGATCCTGCTGACGATGAATTACAAGCCGGACGCGGCCAAGGCCTTCGATTCGATCGAGTACATCATGCGCGATGTCAACTTCGGCTGGCTGATCAGGTACGTCCATTCCACCGGCGCCTCGATGTTCTTCGTCGTGATTTACCTGCATATGCTGCGGGCGATGCTGTATGGCTCATACCGCAACCCGCGCGAGCTGCTGTGGATCATCGGCATGATCATCTATGTGCTGCTGATGGCCGAGGCCTTCATGGGATATCTGCTGCCTTGGGGCCAGACTTCCTATTGGGGCGCCCAGGTCATCGTCAATCTGTTCGCGACCCTGCCGGTGATCGGCGAGGACGTCTCAGTCTTCATTCGCGGCGACTACGCCATCTCCGACGTCACTCTGAATCGCTTTTTCGCCCTCCATGTGGTGGCGCTGCCGCTGCTGCTGCTGGGCCTGGTATTCTTGCACCTGGCGGCTCTGCATACCCATGGCTCGAACAACCCGGACGGCGTTGAGATCAAGCTCAACAAGGATGAGAGCGGCAAGCCGAAGGACGGCATCGCCTTCCACCCTTACTACACAATCAAGGATTCCTTTGGCGCGGTGGTGTTCCTGGCGTTCTTCACTCCGATAGTTTTCTTCGCGCCCGAGCTCAACGGCTATTTCCTGGAGTTCGCCAATTTTGTTCCCGCCGACGCCTTGAAAACGCCGGAGCACATCGCGCCGCTGTGGTACTTCACGCCGTTTTATTCCATCCTGCGCGCGGTCCCGCCGTTTTTCAACACGCAAGTCTGGGGCGTGCTGGCGATGGGCGCGTCCATCGGGGTGTTTTTCCTGTTGCCGTGGCTGGACCGCAGCCCGGTCAAGTCGATTCGCTACAAGGGCGTCTACACCAAGATCGCGATGGTATTGTTCGGCATCTCTTTCATCGTCCTCGGGGTTCTCGGTACGCTGCCCCCGACTGATCTGCGCCAGATTCTCGCCCAGGTCTTCTCCGTCGTTTATTTCGCCTTCTTCCTGCTGATGCCGTGGTATTCCAAAGCGGAGAAATGCAAGCCCGTCCCCGAGCGCGTCTCTTGAACAGGCATGCAGTCAGGCTGCTAAGCCTTTGCCTGCTGCTGTGGGGCAGCGGCCAGGCGGCATGGGCCGCTAGCGCCGCGCTCGAGTTGGACAAGGCGCCGTTGGATTCCTTCGACTTCGCTTCCAAGCAGCGCGGCGCGCAGCTATACGTCAATTACTGCATCGGCTGCCACAGCCTGAAATACATGCGCTATACCCGGGTCGCTGAAGACCTCGGCATTCCCGCCGCGGTGGCGCAGAGCAACCTGGCCTTCGGTCAGGAGCTGTTCGCGCCGATGCTGTCAGCTATGACCGCGGAGCAGGGCGCGGCCTGGTTCAACCAAGCGATCCCGCCCGACCTGTCGCTGTCAGCGCGCAGCCGCTCGCCGGACTGGCTGTACACCTATCTCAGGTCGTTCTATCGCGATCCGGAGCGGCCGTCTGGCTGGAACAACGCCATCTTCGCCAATGTCGCCATGCCGCATACGCTGCAGCGGCTGCAGGGGATCCAGGTCCTTGACGAAGACGGCCTGCGCTTGGCGAGCCCGGGGACGATGAATCCAGCTGAGTACGATGTCGCCATCGCCGATCTGGTGAATTTCCTGGTGTATGTGGCCGAACCCGTCCGCTTGACCCGCCATCGCATTGGCTATGGCGTCATCATCTTCGTGTTGCTGCTGGGTGTGATAACCTATATGATGTATCGCGACTACTGGCGCGACATTACCAGCCCGCAAGGCTGATCCCTTTTTCCTTCCTGTTCTTTTCATATGACTGAATTGTGGACTTCCAATCACGATGCCGAATCGCATCGCTGCCGCATTGTGCTGGCTGAGAAAGATCAAAGCATCGAGCGGGGCATCGGCGTGCGCCTCAAGCAGATCGACATCAATGCGGGCTCAGAAGACCTGGCTCTCATCAACCCGCGCAACAAAGTGCCGCTGCTGGTGGAGCGCAACCTCAAGCTGAACGAGGCCCCCATCATCTGCGAGTACCTGGACGAGCGTTATCCGCATCCGCAGCTGATGCCGCCCGGCGTGGCCGACCGCGCGCGCGCGCGGCTGCTGATTCATGACTTCGACAGCGAGCTCTATGCCCTGGCGCACGTGATTCTCAAGACCAAGCCGAGCAAGAAGCTGGACCAGAGCCGCCGGCAACTGGCCGACCGCCTGCTGCTGCTGTCCCTGCGGATCGGCCGCTCCAAGTTTTTCCTGGGCAATGAGCTGTCGATGGTCGACATCACGCTGGCGCCCTTGCTCTGGCGCTTGGAAATCCTCAAGATTCAGTTGCCACCGAAGGCCGCTCCGCTGCTCAAGTACGCTGAAGGCGTCTTCAACCGCAAGAGCTTCATCCGTTCCTTGACGGCGACCGAAAAAAAGATGCGGCGTTAAAGCCATGGACCGCGCCTTCAAGGCTCATCTGATTCGGGCTACCTACGAGTACTGCATCAATCACAGCCTGCGGCCGATGATTGTCTATCTGAGTTCCGGCTCAGATGATCCCCTGCATAGCCATGCCAACGACAGCGGCCTGGTGGTGCTGTCGCTGGCGCCTACGGCGATTCGCAATCTCAAGATCGATTCCGAGGAGATAACCTTCGCGACGCGTTTTAGTGGCTCGTTGGTACAAGTGTACATGGATGTCAACAGAGTGGTGGCGATCCAGGACGACAAGACGACTTGCGGCCTGCAGTTCAAGCCGGCGATAGATGAGCCGTCCCCAGCGCCCAAGCCGAGCAAGAAGAAAGCTGCGGCGAAAAAGGGGGCGAAGCCGAAGAAGCCGCGCCTGCGATTAGTCTAGGCTGCGAAGAACTTCTTGACCTTGGCGAGCCAGTCCGCGGCTCCAGGCGTGTTCTTCTTTGAATTTGCTGAGATGCTGGCATCAAGCTTGCGCAGCAATTCCTTCTGCTCGGCGTTCAGGCTGCGCGGAGTCTCGACAATGACTTCGCAGATCAAGTCGCCTTTGACGCGCGAGCGGTAGTCAGCGACGCCTTTTCCCCTGAGCACCAGCTTTTTGCCCGGCTGAAATCCAGCGGGCAGTTTAGCCTCGGCCATGCCTTCAATGGTAGGGATCTCAATGGTACCGCCGAGGGCGGCGGTGGTGAAGGGCACGGTAATGCGGCAATGCAGGTCCCCGCGATTCCTCACGAAGATATCGTGGGGCTTGATGTTGATCACAATCAGCAGGTCGCCGGGAGGGCCGCCGTGAGGGCTCGCTTCGCCCCGCCCCGTGCTCTTGATGACGTCCCCCTCGCCGACGCCGGCTGGAATCTTGATATTATGGACCGTACGCTTGCGCACTACCTTCTGGCCCTTGCAGCTAGGACATGGATCCTTGATCATGGTGCCGGCGCCGTTGCAGAAGCGACAGGTCTCTTGCATGCTGATGAAAGCCACCTGCTTGCGCACCACACCCTGGCCGTCGCAGTTGCGACAGGATACTTCCTGGGAGCGGGCGGTGCGACCGGTGCCGTGGCAGTCACCGCAGGTGTCCATAGCGGCGATGCTCAGTTTTTTCTGGCAGCCAGCCACAGCCTCTTCGAGCGTCAGTGGAATCGCAGCTTCGATATTGCGGCCCCGATGTGCTTGCTGGGCGTTGCCTTGAAAAGGAGAGCCAGAGCCGCCAAAGAACTCATTGAAGATGTCGCCAAAGCCTTCGAAGCCCTGGAAGGGGCTGCCGCCACCGCTAAAGTCAGTGGTACCGAACTGGTCGTATTGTTGCCGTTTTCCCGCATCGGAAAGAATGGCGTAGGCGCCTTGAATTTCCTTGAACTTGGCTTCCGCTCCCGCTTCCCTGTTCCGGTCGGGATGGTATTTCATCGCCAGGCGCCGATAGGCGCGCTTGATCTCTCGCTCATTGGCCTCGCGGTCAACGCCAAGGATGCTGTATAAATCCTTGCTCATGGAATGCTATGGAGAGGGTGGCAGGGCCGGCGCCGTGCCGCTAGGAGTTATTTCTTGTCCTGCGGCTCGTCAACGACCTCGACCTCGACTTCATCGCCATCCGTCTTCTTGGCGTCACCGCCACCACCGCCTGCGCCTGCCGGCTGCTCCTGCTGGCTAGCCGCCTCGTAGAGCGGGCCAATGACCTTGGAGAGGTTTTCGGTCGCATCCTTGATAGCGTCGACATCATTGCCCTTTGCCGCCGCTTCAAGCTTGTCGCAGTGCTCCCGGATCTCTTTCTGCTTCTCAGCCGGCAGCTTGCTGCCTACCTCGCGCAGCTGCTCGCGCACTCCGCTGGAGAGCGAGTCGGCTTGGTTGCGAGCCCTGCTGACCTCCTCGAACTTCTTGTCATCCTCCGCGTTCTCTTCTGCGTCCTTGACCATGCGCTCGATCTCCTCCTCGCTCAAGCCGGAGTCGGCGGTGATGGTGATCTTGGCGTCCTTGTTGGTCTTCTTGTCCACCGCGGTCACGTGCAGGATGCCATTGGCATCGATGTCGAACTTGACTTCGATTTGGGGGATGCCCCGCGGCGCGGGCTGGATGCCGCCCAGGTTAAAGTTGCCCAGCGACTTGTTCTCAGCCGACCGTTTGCGCTCGCCCTGGAGGATATGCACGGTCACGGCGCTTTGATTGTCTGCGGCGGTCGAGAAGATCTTGGATTCAGCCACCGGAATCGTGGTGTTTTTCTCAATCAGCGTGGTCATGATGCCGCCTTCGGTTTCAATGCCGAGGGACAGCGGCGTGACATCGAACAGCTGCATGTCGGTTACATCGCCTTGCAGTACCGCCGCTTGGATAGCGGCGCCGACCGCTACCGCCTCATCAGGGTTGATGTCCTTGCGCGGATCGGTGTTGAAGACTTTCTTGGCCTGCTCCTGCACCAAGGGCATGCGCGTCATGCCGCCGACTAGGATCACGTGGCTGATGTCGCTGGCGCCAAGTTCCGCATCCTTGAGTGCGGTTTCGCAGGGCGTGACGGTCTGCTCCACCAGGTCCTTGACCAGGCCCTCGAGCTTGGCGCGCGTGAGGTTCATCGCCAGGTGCTGCGGTCCCGAACTGTCTGCTGTAATGTAAGGCAGGTTGATGTCGGTCTGAGTGGTCGAGGAAAGCTCGATCTTGGCCTTCTCAGCCGTCTCCTTGAGACGCTGCAGCGCCAACTCGTCCTTGGACAAGTCAATGCCCTTGTCCTTCTTGAACTCATCGATGATATGATCGATGATGCGCTGGTCAAAGTCCTCGCCGCCGAGGAAGGTGTTGCCATTGGTGGACAGCACTTCAAACAGGGTCTCGCCCTCCACATTGTCGATTTCGATGATGGAGATGTCGAAGGTGCCGCCGCCCAGGTCATAGACGGCGATCTTCTCGCCGCTCTTGGTGCCGCTCTTCTTGTCTAGGCCAAAAGCCAGCGCCGCAGCGGTGGGCTCGTTGACGATGCGCTTGACCTCGAGGCCGGCGATGCGGCCGGCGTCCTTTGTCGCCTGGCGCTGCGAGTCATCGAAGTAGGCGGGGACAGTGATCACCGCCTCAGAGACTGGCTCGCCGAAATAGTCTTCCGCGCTCTTCTTGAGCTTGCGCAGCAGCTCGGCTGAGATCTCGGGCGGAGCCATGGTCTTGTCCCGGACTTTGACCCATGCGTCGCCTTTCTTGGATTCGACAATCTCGTACGGAGCCAGCTTGATTTCTTTCTGGACCTGCTCGTCGCTGAAGCGGCGGCCGATGAGACGCTTGATGGCGTAGAGGGTGTTCTTGGGGTTGGTCACGCCCTGGCGCTTGGCGGGAGCACCGACGAGGATCTCGTCGCTGTCGGTGTATGCGATCACCGACGGCGTGGTGCGCGAGCCCTCGGCGTTCTCGAGTACGCGAGGCGCGTCGCCTTCATGATAGGAGACGCAGGAGTTGGTGGTTCCCAGGTCGATGCCAATTACTTTGCCCATGGTTTGGTCCTTCGTGTTGTTAGTTGCCCGATGCAGGGCTGGGTTTTTCTTGCTTGTCCCCAGCGTCCTGTTGTTGGGATTGTTTGCTTACGACGACCTTGGCCGCGCGGATGATGCGCTCTGTGCCGCCGAGATTGTGCCGGTAGCCAACTTCGACCACGCGCACGACTTTGTTCGCCTCCAGGCTCGGATGCTCCTCTTGGACGAGGGCCTCGTGGCAATTGACATCGAGGCTGTCACCTTCCTTAGGGCTGATCTGCTCGATGCCGTACTGGCCGAGCAGCCTTTTGAAATCCTGCAAGATCAAGGCAATGCCGTCCTTGAACGCATTGACATTGTCGGTGTTGGTCTCATAAGCGCGCTCGAGGTTCTCTTGGATCGGCAAGAAATCCACGATGACACTCTCGACGCCGCGCTGCAGTTCCTTTTGCTTGTCCTTCTCGAGGCGCTTGACCGTGTTGAGCTTGTCCGCCGCGGCGTACTTCAGCTTGTCCTCTAGCTCCTTGATAGTTTGCTGGAGCTTCTCGGTCCCGTTGCTGGCTTGGTCGGCTGGCTGGGCCTCGGCTGCCGGCTTGGCGCTCTCATCCTTGGCTGGGCTGTCAGCAGCCGCAGCCTGATCCGGCTTGTTTTCCTGTTGATTTTCGTCGTTCATAGAGATATTTGAACTAGTCCTGTTATATAAGCTTGCTTGGGCGTACTTTCAAGGGTTTGCGGGGATTAGCGCAGAAAGAGGTTTAATGGTCCAGCTAGGTGATAATTAGCACCCGATGGAGCTTTTTTCCCACTTGGACCTCTATTTTCTCGCCCTTTTTGCGAATTTCTTCCTCGGTTATGGTTTTGCCATCGATTTTGATGCCGCCCTGCTGGTAGAGCCGGCGGCAATACGAGGCGGATTTTACTATTTCAGCCTTCTTCAGCAGGGATGACAGAGGTTCAGAGCCCCCTTCGGCAACCACGCTCACTTCCTCGATATCGCTCGCCTGGACGTTGCGCTCCTGGAACTTCTGCCGGAACAGGCGCTCCGCCTCCTTAGCGGCCGCGGTGCTGTGGAAGCGCTCGGTCAGCTCAAAGGCCAGGTCGGCCTTGGCCTGCATCGCGGCCTTGCCGCTGCTGGCTGACTTCTTGAGCGCGGCTAGCTTGGCGGCGCTGATGAGCGACAGCAGCTCATAGTAGTGCCACATGCGATCGTCGGACAAAGACATGAGCTTGGCGTAGATTTCCGCGGCCGGCTCGGTGATGCCGATGTGGTTGCCAGCGCTCTTCGACATTTTCAATTCGCCTCGCATGCCAAGGAGCAGAGGCACCGTCAGGATGCTCTGCGGCCGGAGCTTGCGGCGCTGCTGCATGTCGCGGCCAACGGTGAGGTTGAACAGCTGGTCGGTCCCGCCGAGCTCGACGTCGCTCTCAAGCGCCACTGAATCGTAACCCTGGACGAGCGGGTAGAGGAATTCGTGGATCGCGATGGGCTCTTTCTCTTTGTAGCGCTTGGCGAAGTCGCGCCGCTCGAGCATGCGGGCGACGGTGTGGGACTGCGCCAGCTCGATGAGGCCATCGGCGCCCAGCTTGCCCATCCACTCGCTGTTGCGCCGGACCTCGGTCTTGGAGCGATTGAGGATCTTGAAGGCCTGGTCGGTGTAGGTCTTGGCGTTGCGCTCAATGGTTGCCGCATCGACATTAGGCCGGGTCGCGTTCTGGCCGGTTGGATCGCCAATCAGGGCGGTGAAATCACCGATGAGGAAGATGACGTCGTGCCCCAGGTCCTGGAACTGCCGCATCTTGGTGAACAGCACCGTGTGGCCCAGATGCAGATCCGGCGAGGTCGGATCGAAGCCGACCTTGATGCGCAATGGGCGTTTTTCGCCCAGGCGTTTTTTGAGTTCGCCTTCTTCGATGATGTCGACGGCGCCGCGGGAAAGCTCCTTGAGCTGGCTGCTAGCCGGCTTCATTATTCCTCTTTTTCTTTTTTGCAGCAGTAGTGTCCCAGTGTTTCTTGCGGCACAGCCCCCCGTACTCGCAGTATTGGCAGACACTCTGCACGCCGTTGGCGGGCAGAAGCTTCTTCTTGCTTCCTAGAGCCTCGTCGAAAATTTTCTTGTAGTGCTTAAATACTTCTTGCGGCGCTTCGGCAAGCATGTTTTCCTTAGGCACAACAGATACGTTATTCTCGCCTTTTTCCAGGGACAGTACCCAGAACTTAGTGTGCGCCGCATCAATCTTTTCTTGGGACTCGTAAAGTTTCATGTAAAGGGGCAACTGCGGGTAGGTGGTGTAGTCCTTGTAGTTGTCCGGTTTGCCGGTTTTGACATCTATGACTGCATAGCTCTCGCCGTAGCAATCTATTCGGTCAGCCTTGCCAGTGATCTTTATTTTTATGTTCTTGCCGACGCATAGTTCTCCTTCTAGCGAGACTTCTGCTTTGTCTATCTTGCCTCCTTCACAGAACAGTTTCTTGATCTCAGCAACATAGGCTTCAAGATAGTGCTCGAACTCCCAAGCGAAGTAACGTCTTTCAGCCTCGGTCATGTCGCTGCCCTTGGATTTCTTGCTGTTTCTGCCAACCCTAGCTTCATTCAGAATGCCCTTGAGCTGCTTTCTTGCTTCATTCGGGCCCGGAAATCCATCCTGCAATTGCGTGTGGAACTCCTCCAGGATTTCATGAACAAAAGTGCCATACTTATTCCGCTGTCCTATTGAGGCGGGAGAGTCCTTGCCTAGTCTGAGAACGTAGCCCGCATGGTATTTGTAAGGGCACTTAAGCAGCTCCACGCAGGCCGACACGCTGATTTTCTCAGGCGGTTCCTGCAACTTGACTTTGTGCACAAACTCTTCCTCTGGATCGCTCTCTTTCTCAGGCGGTTCCGGCGACTTAGCTTTGTGCGCAAGCTCTTTCTTTGAATCATCCTCTTGCCAAGGGGACCGCAAGCGCCTCAGCAATTTGGTTTCCTCACTCATGAGATCGATGTATGGACTGATGCCAGCCTGGCCGTGCCAAACTGCGCCAACATCAATCTTGTCGGAGTTGCCCAGCAGAAGTGCTGTCGATTTGCGCCGTTTTTCGATTTGCTTCTCTAGTGTAGGCAGATGCAGTCTCTCGCGCACATCATTGCTGAAGAGTTGCGGTGCTCGAGATGAGGGCAGGGTGTCAGCGTCGGCGCCAGCCAGCAACATCGCTTTGAATTTCCTAGTGGTGAAACGTCCCGGGGGTACCAGCTGCACCCGACTGTCGTTGTTAGAGGAATTCAGGTCGATGGAAGACAACGAATCGAAGAGCAGGCGACGCACCTCACCGACTGCAAAATTTTCTTCCTCCAACCCCTCAAGTCCGGCAAACTCGTCAGCAAGCATGCGAAGCAGCGGGCGGAGGTCTTTGGCCGCGGCATCCTGCTCGAAGAATTCCTGAAAGAAGCCGGTCTCCGCCTCGTCGGCCATCATATCAAACCATTTACTAATGCTACGTCCAGACTCAAAGTGTTTGTCTTTGATGAATTTTCCCAAGATGTTGTTAAGATCGTACATTTGCTGCAGGTCCTGCTCTGTTTTGCCTTTAGCAAGGTCGCGTGGCAAGCGGGCCCAACTATTGTCTTGCTTGCGTACGATGACGTTTTGAAGCTTTGAGATTACCTCCCTCTTGGGGGTACCGGAAACTAGCGCCAGTAAAGCTTTGCCTACGAGCAGGTTGTTGGCCGGCCAGCCTTTGGTTTCCTGCAGGAAGATATCTTCCTGCATTAGCAAAGAATTCAGGCGCCGAACTAGAGCTCGGTCATAATCAATGATGCCAATGATGTCATCATCTTCCTTATGCTTATGCAACCACTGGAGTAGCATCTTTCGCGAGGCCAGGGCAGCTTCTTCAAGTGTTTGTGCCTCATAAGCTAGCAACTGTCCTTCCTCCGGTGGCTTGCCGCCCTCGCTCCAGCAATTTTCCAACTCCTTGGCTTTGCCGCTGAGCTCGGCTTCCAAGACACAGGCGGGAACACCTTGGTCCGCTGCGTAGCGCAGAAAAACCATAATTTGCTCATCGGGTTCGCCCCAGTGCAGATAGGCGACCGGAGTATTAGATGATTTCAGTTTGTCAGCGTACTTTTTGAGACGTTCGGCGCGGTCGTTGTGTCTCTTCTCCATACATGTTTCCCATATGTGCCGCACAAAGCACAGCTCTGCTTGATAGATACCGATGTCGATGTCACTTCTCTCCGGCATCCCTTTCCCTGTCTGTCCTATCTCAAGCACGATGTCGCGAAACAAGGAGGCGCTGGCGAAAGAAAACTTGATTTTCCCCTGCTGGTTCCGAAGCGCAGAATAAATTTGCACCAACAGGCGCATGCTGGCTACGTTCTTGGCCAGCAGGTAGTTGTCGTTGACGTAGGTCAAAGCTGCCAGGGAAATGTCCTGATCGTAATCAGCGGCGGCCAGCAGACCGCCAGCAAGCACTAGGGAGGTGCCCAGGCGCTTCTTTAGATGCTTGGCCACCTCTTGTCTGTCGTAGCTGTCGGAGATAATAGCCAAGGGCCGCTCGCCTCCATTGCTGTCGAGGAATGCCGCCATCTCTTCGATAGCTTTTTCAGCAGGGAGCGGATTGTGTTCTTCCAGGGCCATGCCTACTTCTCCTCGATCAACTTGGTCTTGTCCGGCTTGTTGGCCCACTCGTCAGCGTCGGGCGGCGCCGGCTTCTGCGCCAGGATCACCGGCCAGACCCGCGCGTATTTCTCGTTGAGCGCGAAGTAGGGCTGCTGCTGCTCCGGGACGTCGTCCTCATGGTAGATGGCGTCCACCGGGCACTCAGGCACGCACAGCGCGCAGTCGATGCATTCTTCCGGATTGATCACCAGCATGTTGGGCCCCTCATGAAAGCAGTCCACCGGGCAAACCTCCACGCAGTCCGTGTACTTGCAGCGGACGCATTGCTCGGTTACTACGTAGGTCATGGGAGCGGATAAAGAGTTGATTCTACGCGCGAGACCGGCCTCAGGCGCCGATGCGCTCCATCTCGGCGCTGATCCAGGCCTCGGCCTCGCTGGTGATGTCGCGGGCGCGGCGCCCGGCGGTCGCGATGGGCGGGCCCACCGAGACGGTGATGGTGCCCGCGCGCTTGTCCAGGCCCCCGATGCCGCCCGGCCAGCAACGCCCGCTGTTGAGGGCGACCGGTACCAGCGGGACCCCGGCCTCGCTGGCCAACAGCGCCGCGCTGGGCTGGAACGGAGCCCGCTCGCCCGCCGGCGTGCGCGTCCCCTGCGGGAAGACCACCACTAGCAAGCCGCGCTCCATCTTTTCCCGGCCGCGCGCCATCACCTGGCGCAGCGCTTCCATCTTGGCGCTGCGGTCGATAGGAATCGGCTCCATCGCCAGGTACAAACCCCAGCCGAAGAAGGGAATCAACAGCAGGCTGCGCTTGACGACGAAGGAAGCGCGCGGGAACAGCTGGTAAAAGGCGATGGTCTCCCAGGCGGACTGGTGGTTCGAGCAGATCACATACGGCGGCGGCGGCAGCTGCTCCTCGCCCCGCAGCTCATGCCGGATGCCGCAGCACAGCCGCAGCAGCAGCACCGTCAGGCGGTTCCACTGGCCGATGATGTGATAGCGCCACAAGCGCGGCAGCCAGCAGGTCAGGATGGCGACGAATGAGAAGGGCGGCGTGATGACCGCCAGCCCCAGCAGGAACAGCGACGCGCGCAGCGCGGTCACGCTTGTGGTTCCCGGTACGCCCGGGCGACGGCTGCTATGCTTGCCCGGCCGCTTCTTTCTCCATCATTTCGGCGGCGTTCGAGAAGGAGACGGGCGTCCAGTCCTCGCGGTCGCCCTGCAGCACGCGCTGGAGGCGCTCCCAGTCGCGGCTGTTGACCAGCAGGCCCACATGCTGCTTCTGGACCTCTTCCAGGCCATCGCGCTTCTTGGGCGTGTACATCTGCCCGAGCTCTTCCTTCTCCATGTCGAAGATCCGCTTCTGGAAGGTTGCGAACTGGTCGTTGGCCAGGTTGGGGTCCTTGATCTTGATCTTGAAGCGCATCAGGTTGAGCGCCTGCCGCGCCAGGGTCTCGACGGTCGAATCGCAGCCTTCGCCGGGTACGCGCTCGATGATGCTGTCGATCTCCGGGAAGAAGGCCCGGAACAGCTTGTGGGCGACGTCCCGCGTCAGGGCGCCCTGGCCGATCGAGACCAGCCGGGCCATGGCTTCCTCGCGCTCCTCCGGCGTGGACAGGCTCACGGCGTCGTCCTTGTTGATCTGGTTGGCCGGCGCGGCGCCCGGCTCCGGCGCTTGGGACACCGGATCGGGGATGGGATCGGATTCGGCGCCGCTGTCGTCCGGCATATGCAGCTTCTTGGCCGGCGCCGGCGCCGCGGCCTTTTTCTCCGGCGTGTGGAAATCAGGCTCCTTGACCTTCTTGGCGGCCTTCTCCGCGAGTTCTTTCAGCTTCTTCTCTTCGGCCTTCTTGGCGGCCTCTTTCTTGCGCTGCCGGTCGCGCGCGGCCTTCTCTGCCCGCGACAGGCGCGGCCAGGTCAGGATGGCGAGGATGAGCAAGGTGCCTGCGCCAATCAGAGCCCCCTGGGTTAGGTTGACGATGATGCTCGTCAACGGTATCTCCATCAGCGGCGTGTTTGGAGTGTAAGGAGCGTTGTATTTGTTGAAGATGATGCCGGCCAGCAAGAGCGCGCCCACGCAGCCAAGGGCGAACAGGATGGCGAGGATTTTGCGAACGATTTTCATGGCGACGGATCGATGCGGCGAACCCTTATTTTAAACTAAACGCCAGGCGGCGGCTGCCGGAATCGCAGCCGGCCGATGGGCAGCAGCAGCACCGCCAGGGCCAGGAACAGCACCGCCAGCAGCAGCGAGCTCAGGTAGTGGGGCAGCCCGAACAGGCTGCGGCTGAAGGCATGGGCGGCGTCGACGCCCCAGATCTTGTAGGAGACGTAAGCCAGGCAGGCTCCCAGCAGCTGGCAGACCGCGCTGGCGACGAAGCGCAGGGGCCGGATGATGGTCCCCAGCTGTACGGCGCGCTGGCCTGCGAACAGTCCCATTTCATGATTGTAGCACGTCCCCGCTAAAAAACGGCACAGCCCCTGGTGCGGTTTTCGGGGTATGAAACCGCCCCTCCGCAGGCAAGAATCGCTTTCGCCGATTGGACCAGCCGAGGAGGGATAACCATGCAGCTCATCTACATCACCGACAAGGACGCCGAGCAGCGTCACTACACCGCTCGCGACCGCCGCCAGGAGTGCCCGCCGAACGACATCGAGCCCATGCTGCTCGCCCTGCTGCGCGGCGGCAAGGACTTCATCCTGCGCGACGCCGGCGCGCCGCCGCCGCCGCGCCGGGGTTCGCTCGCCGGCGTCGACCGCTACAGCGTCGCGGTCGAGCAGGCCCGCCAGCAGCTGCGGGCCCAGCGCCAGGCCGCGGCCGCCGAGGTCCGCGACCTGGCCGCCGACGGCGACGTCCAGGTGGCGGTCGCGCTGGCGACCATCTATTTCAGCGGCGGCAGCGCCGCGCCGCGCGAGGTCGACTACGTCGCCCACATCGAGGAACGCTGCCGCCTGGCGGACAAGCTGGTGCTGGTGGGCTACACCGATCCGCTGTGCTCCATGGGCGACAGCGAGGAGCTCGCCTACCGGCGGGCCTGCGAGGTGCGCACGACGCTGGATGCGGCGATCGACATCCCGATGGTCGCGATCGCCCGGCCGCTGTGCCGCTACGCCCCGACCGACTGCGCCAGCCGCCGGGTCGAGGTCGCCTGCCTGTACTGCAGCGCCGCCGTCGAGAGCCAGGCCCAGGCCTTGGGCTACGGCCTGGAAGCCGATGGCGATTTCGAATGCGAGGCGCGCGTCGCGATCGCGACGACGCCCGACATCTCCACCCACTAATCCACCGGAGGACCTGACCATGCTCAAACACACCCTGCGCCTGTCTGCGGCGCTCACCATCATGCTGCTGCTCGGGGCCGCGGCCCATGCCGGCGGCGGCGGCGACACCACCTTCGCCAACGTGGTCACCCAGCTCACCAACTGGGCGACCGGCGGCCTCGGCCAGACCATCTCGCTGTCGGCGGTGATCATCGGCGGCATCGTCTCGGTGGTGCGCTCCAACCCGATGCCGATCCTGTCGGGGATCGCCTTTGCGATGATCCTCAACTTCACGCCGGCCATCGTCACCAACCTCTTGACCGCGACGCTGTAGGCGATGGAGCGCATCGAGTGGCAGGTGCCGCTGCACCTGGACGAGTCGCCGCGGCTGCTGTTCCTGGACATGGGCCAGCTCAGCGTACTGCTGCTGGCGCTGGGCCTGGGCATCGCCCTCAACGCCATGCTGATGGGCATGGCGGTCGGCCTGGTCCTCGCCCGCATCCAGGGCGCCCTGGCCGCCGGCCGGCACCCGCGCTTTCTGATGCACGTGGCCTACTGGCATCTGCCGGGCTGGGTGCTCAGCCTGCGGCGCTCGCCGCCTTCCTGCCTGCGGCTGTTCGTCGGCTGATCGCTATGGATGCCGCGACGCGTACGCGCTCGGTCCGCAGCCTGCGGCGCGAGGCGCTGTTCTTCCGGCTGCTGGCCCTGACGCTGGCGGCGGCGGTGCTGCTGCTGGCGCTCGCGCTCGGCAGCGCGGGGTTGCGGCCGACGCAGACGGTGGTGGTCCCGCCGGCGGTCACCGAGGAGTTCTGGGTACGGCGCGAGGCGGTCTCACCCAGCTATTACGCCCAGTGGGGGCACTACATCGCCATGCTGGTGCTGAACGTCACGCCCGAGAGCGCCGCGCATCAAAACGCCATGCTGCTGGAGCAGGTCGCGCCGCGGCACCGCGCCGCCATGCGCGCGCGGCTGCAGGCGGCCGCCGCGCATCTGGCGGCCGAGCGCTTGAGCACCAGCTTCGCGGTCAGCGACGTGCACGTCGATCCGGAGCGCTCGGCGGCGGCCTTCGCCGGTACCCTGAGCAGCTACGTCGAGGGCCGCGAGGTCGAGCGCCGCTCCGCGGCCTATCGCGCGGTCTTCGAAGTGCTGGACGCTCGCCTGCTGCTGCTGGAGTTCAGCGAGACCAAGCTCGATGACGTCTTCGTCCCGCTCGGCTGAGATGAAGCGGTTGCTGCTGCTGTCGTTGCTGCTGCTGCCGCCGCGCGCGGCGGCGGGCGCCGCCCTCGAGACGGTCGCGGCCGTGGACGGCGCGGTGGTGCGGGTCGCGGCCGACGCGCCCAACCTGCTGGAGGCCGCTGCCGGCCGCATCGCCGCCTTTGTGTTCGCCGAGGGTCAGTTCACCCACACCATCGACGCCGACGCCGGCGTGGTCTATTTCCGCCCGCTGGGCTTTGAGCCGCGCTCGGGCTTCATCGAGATTGCCGCCGCCGACGGCGAGCGCCGCCGGGTCGCGCTCACCATCGTCCCCGATGCCGAGCAGGTGGCCAAGCGCATCGTTTTAGGGAGTCCGACCGCAACCCCCGCGGGACTGCCCGCCAGCGCGGGCCATGTCGCGGCGCTGAAAAGCTTTTTGCGGGAGTTGCTCGCGCGCCAGGGCAGCATGGCGCCGCCGCCGGTACCGGCGGTGCTCACCGTCGGCGAGATGGTCCTGCGCAGCCGCGGCGACTGGAGCCAGCATGGCTTCGTTGGCGAGATCTACCAACTGAGCAACGAGGGCGTCGTGTCCTATGACCTGCGCGAGCACGAGCTCGCGCATGGAGCCGGCGTGTTGGCGATTGCGGCCCAGGATGCGACGGTCCCGCCGCAGGGATCGACCTGGCTATACATCATCCGGGAAGCGGCGGCTAGCCGATGAAACAATCGAGCGAGCAGGCCGCGCCGCGGGCCGATGTCAACCGCCAGGCGCGCCGCCGCCAGCATGCCTTGCTGTATGCCGGCGTGGCATTGGTCGCCGCGCTCGCTTTGCTGATGTCGCTCGCCCGCGGGCGCGACGCGGCGCCGGAGCGGCAGTTGCCGCGGCTCGCGGCGCCGGGCGCGGACGTCGATGCCGGGACGCTGTGGCGCGAGAGCGCCGAGCAGGACATCCGCCAGCTCGCCGAGAGCGAGCGGCTGCTGCGCGAGAGCATGGACAGCATGGAAGCGCGGCTCGCGGACATGGCGGACAGCATCGATTCGCTGCGCGCGGCCACCGAGGAGAACGCCTTCGAGTACGAGTTGCTGCAGCTCGCGCCGCCGCCGGATGTCCTGCCGCAGCCTGAGCCGCTGCTCGCCGAGCAGCCCGATCCATTCGCGGACGCCTTGCCGCCGGACCCGCCTGCGCCGCCGCGCGGCATCAGCCTGCTCAAGGTGGAGGCGACCGTCTCAATCACTAGTACGCTGGCGTCGTCACCACCGCGGCCGCTCGAATCCCCGCCGGTGCAACAATCGGAGGACTACATCCCGGGCGGCTCGTTCATGCGCGCGGTGATCCTCGGCGGCATCGACGCGCCCACCGGCAACATCGCGCGCGACAATCCCCATCCGGTCCTGCTGCGGGTCGCCGATCATGCGCGCTTGCCCAGCCTGGCGCGCAAGGACCTGCGCGAATGCTTGGTGCTGGCCGCCGGCTACGGCGACATCGCCAGCGAGCGCGCCCTGCTGCGGACCGAGCGCATGAGCTGCCAGCGGCCGGACCGCAGCTTCTTCGACGCGCCCATCCGCGGCTTCGTCGTCGGCGAGGACGGTAGGGCTGGTTTGCGCGGTAGGCTGGTAACCAAGCAGGGGCAAGTACTGCAGCAGGCGCTGCTCGCTGGCATCGGCGCCGGTTTCGGCGATGTGTTCCAAAAGCGTTATGCCGACCAGATTAATACCCGCAACTTGCATCAAGCCAATCAAAGTGGAACCGTGACAGTGGAAGGCAACGACTTCGGCGATTACGCCACCGCCAGCATCGCGACCGGCGCAAGTACCGCGCTGGGCCGCTTGGCCGATTACTACCTGCGGATGGCCGACCGCATCCATCCGATCATCGAGATCGGCGCCGGGCGCACCGTCGACATCGTGCTGCAAGAAGGCGTCGACCTCAACGCCGGACATGCGGAGCGCTGAGATGTTTGGCCGTGTCGTACTGCTGCTGGTCATGCTGCTCGCAGCTGCGGGCGCAACCGCCGCTGACTGGCGCGAGCGCTACGGCGAGTTCTACCGGCTGGTCGCATCCCAGGCCATCGTGCTGCAAGAGGGCAGCGCCGGCGAGGTGATCGTGGTGGCCGATCCCGACTGTCCCTATTGCGCCGACTTCGAGGCCCGCCGCGAGGCCGGCGAGCTCGATGGCTATACCGTGCGCTTGATCCTGGTCGATTTTCTGGCGCCGGAGCAGGGCGCCGCCGCCGGCATCCTGTGCGCGTCCGATCCGGCCGCGGCCTGGCGGCGGTACCTGCGCGAAGGCAGCCGGCCGGCGGCATGCGCCAGTCCCGCGCATGCCATTCACCGGCGCATCGCCGAGATCGCTGAGATCTGGGCGACGCCGGCGTTCATGACGCCGGGCGCGCAGACCTTCACCGGACTGCTGCCCGCCGCGCGATTGCGCGCGGCGATCGCCGAGGGCCAGCTGTGAGGAAAACCGCATGGCTGCTGGGGCTGCTATTGGCCGGCTGCGCTTCAGATAAAGGCGAGACCCTCGCGTGCCCGCGGCCCGACGGCACCAGCTGCGAATCGCTGTCGACGGTGTACGCCCGGACCACGCCGCCGGCGCCGCCTCTTATAGTACCCGCCGCGCCGGGTACTTCCGCCGCGGGCCCCGCGCCGGCGTCGGCGCGTCCCGAGCTGCAGCCCGCCCGCCTGCTGCGGGTGTGGGTCGCGCCGTGGCAGGACGCCGACGGCGACCTGCATGACCGGCAGTACCTCTATATAGTACTGGAACCGGCCGCATGGTCGCTGGGTCCGGCGCGGATCGTGCGTCCGCCGCAGCCGCCGGCCGCCGGCGGGCCGCAACGATGATGGACTGGCTGCTCGGCTCGGCCGGCCCGCACGACTACGGCAGCCTGTGGGACGATCCGCCGCCGCCGAGCTTCGCCGCCGTCCTGCCCTATGGGGTGTACGCGCCCGGGTCCGAGCTGTTCGAACTGCCCGACGGCCGCCGAGGTTCGGCGCTGGGCTTTCTGCTCGAATGCCTGCCGCAGACCGGCGCCTCCGAGCAGATCGAGCGCAGCTTCCAGGAGTTGCCCGCCTTGCTCGCTCCGGGCTCGTCGCTGCAGGCCTGCCTGTATGCGGACCCCGGCATCGCCTCGCAGCTGGCGGCGTACTGCCGCTCGCGGCCGGGACCGGAGCAGGGCCGGGGCGAAGGGGTGTTCCGCCGCATGGCGCGGCAGCGCTTCGGCCACGTCGAGCGCATGGCCGATGAGCTGCGCCCCTGCGACTACCGGCTGTTCATCAGCGTGACCCAGCCGGGGCAGCTGGGCAACGCCGCCGCCGAGCAGGGCATCGCGCGCATGCGCCAGTCGATCGAGACGCTGCTGGACGGCTGCGACATCCCGTCGCGGCGACGCGACTCCACCGCCCTGGTCCAGCTGGTCGCAGGCATGGTCAACCCGGCCCATGCCAGCCGCCGCGCCTATCCCTATGCGCCGTCCGAGAGCATCGCGCGCCAATGCGTGCTGCGCGACACCACCATCGACGTCGGCACCCGCTCCCTGGCGGTCAGCGGCGACGGCCAGCCCCACGAATTGATGGCGCTGCACGCCAGCCGCTATCCGGCCTCGCTGCGCCTGGGCGGCATGCTGGGACTGCTCGGCGACCCGCTGCGCGCCAGCTTGCGCTATCTCGGGCCGTTCATGATCACGCTGTGCGTCCACGCCGTCGACGCCGAGGCCATGCGGGCGCTGGTCGCGCTCAAGCAGGCGCGGGCGCAGGCCAACGCTTCCTCGCCGATGGCGCGCATGATGCCCGGCTACTACCGCCGCCAGCAGCAGGACTGGCAGGTGTGCAGCGAAGTGCTCGACGGCGGCGGTGCCCTGGTGCTGATGGCGCACCACGCCTTGATCCAGGCGCCGCCGGGCATGCTGGCGGTCGCCGAGGAGCGCGCCCGCTCGGTCTGGCGCGCCCGCGGCTTCACGCTGGCGTGCTCCGAATATCTGCAGCTGCAGGGCCTGCTCGCCTCCCTGCCGCTGACCCTGACGCCGGGCAGCGCCCACGACTTGAAGAAGCTCGGGCTGCTGGCGCTGAAGACCTCGCACAACGCCTCGCACGGCATGCCCGCGATCGCCGAGTGGAAGGGCACGCCGAGCCCGGCGCTGCTGCTGGTCGGCCGCCGCGGCCAGCTCATGCAGCTGGACATCTTCGATTCGAAAGGCAACCACAACCTGGTGGTGGCCGGCTCGTCGGGCTCGGGCAAGTCGGTGCTGCTCAACGAGATCGCCGCGAGCTCCCTGGGACTCGGCGCCAAGGTCTGGATCTTCGACATCGGCCGCTCCTACCTGCACGCCAACGAGCAGTTCGGCGGGCAGCTGCTGCAGTTCGGCCGCGACACCCGCGCCAGCCTCAATCCCTTCACCGCCGTCGCTGACATCGACGAGGACATGCGGCTGCTCAAGCCGCTGTTCGCGCAGATGATCGCGCCCAAGGGCGGCCTGGGCGACCTGCAGCGCGCCCAGCTCGAAGGCGCCATCAAGCGGGCCTGGACCGCCCGCGGCCGCGAGGCCGCCGTCGCCGACGTCCAGGCCGAGCTCACGCGCGCCGGCGCGACCGACGCCCGCAGCGCCGACATGGCGACCATGCTCGCGCCGTACGCCTCCGGCGTCCACGCGCGCTGGTTCGCGGGCCCGGCGACCCTCGACCTCGCCGCCGACATGATCGTCTTCGAGCTCGAGGAGCTCAACGCCGACCAGGAGCTGCAGCGGGTGGTGATGATGCAGCTCTTGTACTTCGTCACCCAGGAGATGTACGCCGGCCGCGAGCGCCGCAAGCTGGTGATCATCGACGAGGCCTATGAGCTCATGCGCGGCGAGAACGTCTCGGAGTTCATCGAGCAGGGCTACCGCCGCGCGCGCAAGTACAACGGCGCCTTTTTGTCGGCCACCCAAAGCGTCAGCGACTTCTACCTGAACCCCGCCGGCCGCAGCGCCATCGCCAACTCCGACTGGCTCATGCTGCTCAAGCAGAAAGAGGAGGAATTGCGGCAGCTGCTCGAGCACGGCCAGCTGGCGCTGAGCCCGGCCGAGCGCGAGCTGGTCGGGTCGCTCGCGACCAAGCCGGGCAGCTACGCCGAGGTCTTCATCCGCTGCGAAGGCGTCGCCAGCGGCGTGGGGCGGCTGGCGGTCGACCAGTACGCCGAGCTGCTGTATTCGACGCGCAGCGCCGACCGCGCCGCGCTGGCGCGGCACCGGCAGCAGGGCCTCAGTCTCGAAGAAAGCATCCGCGCGGTGCTGCAGGAACGTGGCCAGGAACTGGACTAGCCTGCCTGGCCTCGCGGCCGAAACCGCGGCGGTGATCCTGGCGGTGGTCGCGGTCCACGCCGGGCAAAGCCTGGGGCCGCTGTACCCGGTCGCCGAGGAGGATTTGCTGGCGTCCATCGAGCTCGCCGCGCGGCGGGCCGAGGCCGACGGGACTATCGCGCGCGAATTGGAGCAGGCCAAGGCGCGGGCTTTGGCCTACGCCGACCGGCCGCCGCCGGTCGCCGGCCTGCGGCGCGCGACGGCAACCTCGATGCGGCTGTTCGATCCAAGCGTCACCCTCGCGACGCCGGTGGTGACGCCGACGGGCGCGGTGTTGGCCGCGGCCGGGACGCGCGTCAATCCGCTCGAGCACGTCGCCTTGAGCTACGCGCTGCTGTTCTTTGACGCCGATGAGCCGGCGCAGCTGCGCCTGGCCCAGCGGCTGCTCGCGACCGAAGACAAACTGCATGCGATCATGGTCAAGGGCTCGGTCGCCGCCTTCCGCGCCGCGACCGGCGCCCGGCCGCTGTTCGACCAGGACGGCGCGTTGGTGCGGCGCCTGGGCATCGAGGAGATTCCCGCCTTGGTCACCCAGCAGGGGCTGCTGCTGTCGATTCGCACCTTCGGCCCGGAGGGCGACGATGGCTAGGGCCGCGCTGCTGCTCTTATTGGTACTGGCAATGCCGCCGGCGCGCGCCGCCAAATGCGAGGGACGCCTGCCGAACTTCGTCAGCGACATCTGCTGGTCGTGCATGCTGCCGCTGAGCATCGCCGGGCGCCGCCTGGCCGGCGGCCAGCAGCAGGACAACGGCTCGAGCCCCTCGGGCCTGTGCTCCTGCGGCAAGGCGCCCAAGCTCAAGGTCGGCGTCAACCTCGGCTTGTGGGAGCCGGTGCGCATGATCGAGGTCACGCGCGAGCCGTATTGCCTGGTCAGCCTCGGCGGCATCAAGGCGGGTGGCGGCAGCAATGCGGCCGAGCCCGGTGCCCGCACCGGCACCGCCAGCGGGACCGCGTCCTACGCTTTCTACCACGCGCACTGGTACGTCAATCCGCTGCTGCATTGGCTCGGCGCGCTGCTGGACTTCGACTGCATCGAGCGCGACGGCTTCGACCTGGCGTACATGTCCGAGTTCGATCCGGCTTGGAACGACGACGAGCTCGCGGCCTTGCTGGTGCCCGAGCTGGCCCTGACCGCCAACCTCGCCGGGGTGGCCGCCTGCGCCGCCGACTGCGCGGCGGTCAAGGCCGGCAAATTCCCCAGCAACGCGCTGTGGTGGTGCAACGGCTGTCTCGGCAACCTGCTGCCGATGTCCGGCGGGGTTGCCGCCCATGTCTCGGGCCGTCACAGCGCCTCCTTGCTGGCGGCGCGCCTGGCGATGCGCATGCACCGCCTCGGCGCGGCCACCTACACCCACGGCGAGGGCGCGTCCTGCGGGCGCGGCTGGCGCAGCCTGCGCGTGCACAAGGACGCCTACAAGATGGCGCAGGTCCATCCGCGGCCGCAGGCCAAGCGCAACGGCCGCTGCTGCGCTCCCTTCGGGCGCGATCCGGATGTGGTCGCGCCTGGCGGCGAATGGCCGGTGACCGGCGAGGACTTCAGCTTCATGCTGTTTCGCAAGCGGGATTGCTGTGCGGGTTTTGATCTGCCTTAGCTTGCTGGTACTGCCGGCGTTGGCTGAGCCGCCGCCGCGGCCGGCCTTTGACCTCGACGCGCTGCGCGCGGCCATCGAACAGCCGCTCGCTGAGCCGCCGCCGCGGCTGGCGGTGCTGGTCTCGTTCGCAATGCCGGCCGCGAGCCTGCGGCGTCTCGCGCGCGACGCCGGTACGCTCGGCGCGCCGCTGCTGCTGCGCGGTTTGCGGGACAACAGCATGCGCTCGACCCTAAAGGCGGTCACCCAGATCGATGAGGATGGCGCCGCCAACTGGCTGGTCGAGCCGCGCTTGTTCCAGGAGCTGCGGGTGGCGGGCGTCCCGCTGTTCGTGCTCGAGGATGGCGATGAGCGGCTGCTGGTGCGCGGCGACGTCGCGCTCGCATACGCCCTCGAGCGCATGGCGGCCCGCAGCCATCCGCTGGCGCCGGCGGCGCATGCGCAGCTCGAGCGGCTGCGGAGCCTGACAAGCGAATGAAAGGAGCGCTGCTGCTGATCGCGCTGCTGGTGGCATCGTCGGCGTCGCTTGCCGATGCGGTCACCAGCACGGTCGACTACGCCGCCGAAGCGCGCAAGCTGCTGCTGCAGACCGGCAAGCTCAATATCAACGCGGCCACGCGCGAGCGCTTGCTGAAATCCGGCAAGGTCGGGGAGTCCTTCGAATGCGCGGCCGGCGATTATGCCTGCGCCGGCCGCAAGTTGGGGATGTTCCAGCCGTCAACAGCGAGCGTCAGCTTGACTGCGCCGCCGGCGTACTGCGCGGCCGGCGGCGGCATCTGCCGCCAGGAAGAGCTGCTGCTGTCGGTGCGAATCGCTCACGATGGTCATGCCGCCAGCGGCCAGTTCGAGGGCATGGCCTTCGTCCATATATGGAAGCGCGACCGGCAGAGATGGTGGCGGGAGGGCTTTCGCGGCACCTTGCGGCTGCTCGATCGCAGCCATTACCGTGCCATCCGCATCATGATGGCAGCGCCCGAGATCCACGACCTCCACATCAATGGCAAGAAGGTGGTGGTGTCCGAGCCCTATCTCGGCCGCCTCTGCCACGGCGAGCCGCAGAGCGACTGCTGGCAGGCGCTGCTGCGCAACGCGCTGCGCGAGGACACCGGCATCGACATCCTGCCGCTGCTCGACCGCCAGGACAACCTGATCGTATTCGAGCAGGGCAACTGGAACCGCCACTACCATGGCATGCTGCTGCAGCTGGTGCGCCACGATGACGATCTCGGTGCCCTGCCGGCGCTGTGCCCGGCCAAGGCGCCGCCGGGCTGCGCCTTGGCCGTGAATGAAACGTGCCGCCCGCGGCTCGCCGGCTTATGCATGCTCAAGCAGGTGATGCGGGTCTCATGCGACCAGGCCGCCGCCTGCCGCAAGCTCGCTTGCACCGGCAACGACTGCGACCGCTCGGTAACCGGCGGGGGTGCCGGCGAGATCCAGCGCGCGCTCGCGAGCCTGGAGATCGGGCGGCAGGCGAGCCGGCACTTCACGCCGGGGACTTATCGTTTGTTCGAAGGGCGCTACGGCGAGTGCCGCGACAAGATCGCCTGGGGTTTGGGCGACTGCTGCCGCGCCAACTCCGCCGGCCGCAACACCAGCAACCGGCACGCCCTCGCCCAGCTCGGGGTCAAGTATGCGGTGCGCAAGGTCGCGACCATCGGCAGCCCGCACACCCATGACGTCCTGTACTTGACCAACGACCTGACCCGCGGCCTGCAGACCCTCGGGCAGGGACGGCTGGCGTCGCTGCAGCAGCCGCTGTCGTTCTACGGCGTCAAGGTGTCGCTGGCCGGCGGCGCGCTCAAGTTCAGCTTCGATCCGGCTTCCTTCGCCGTCGCCGTCGCCCTGGCGGTGATCGCCAACTTGCTGGAGTGCTCGGCCGACGAGCAGCTGCTGGGACTGCGCGCCGGCGCCGGCCTGTGCCAGTTCCAGCGCAGCTGGTGCAGCAAGCGGCGCTGGTTCTCGTGCAAGGAAGAGCGGGAGGCGTACTGCTGCTACAAGTCGAAGATCGCCAAGACGCTCGCGCGGCAACTCAACCACCAGCTGAAGAAGGGCAACTACTGCGGCGGCTACAGCATCGAGGAGCTGCAGCGGGTCGACTTCGACAAGGTGGACATGAGCGACTTTATCAACGACTTCAAGATCGAGGTCGACGACAATCTGCTGCGGGAGTACAGCAGCGGCAGCATCGACTTCGCCAAGGAGGCCAAGCCATCAAAGTGACCGCGCTGCTGGCCTGCGCGCTGTCGCTTGTGGCCGCGCCCGCCGCCGCCGCGACCATCCGCGACCTGCTGATGCAGGCGCTGGAGCTTCCCGATGAGATCGCGGCCGCCGAGCTCGATGGCATGCTTGCTGATGAGATCAGCCGGCTGCATCCGCAACTGCGGGTGTACGGCGAGGCCCGCCGGCTGCGGGAGTTGGACGAGCCCGGCTGCGGGCGTTTTGAAATGCGGCTGTATGCCGCCGCGGACGGCGAGCGCATCGAGATGGGCACCGTCGAACTCGACCTGTGCGAGGGCGGCCTGCCGCCGGACCCGCCGGGCGCAAAGCCGTGATGCGCTGGCTGCTGCTGGGCTGCATGCTGCTGGCGCATGCGCATGCCGCTGATGATGAGTACTGGGGCGAGGCCAACCGCGGCTGGTTTTGGTACGAACTGCCGCCGCCGCCGCTTCCCGCACCCGAACCTGCGCCGCCAGTTCCGAATGCAGGGCAAGAGCATGAAGAGCAGGAGACGTTGCCCGCGCCGCCGCCGGAGCTGGTCGAGCACCGCCGCCTGCAGCAGCGGATCGAAGACCGCCGCGCCATCGCGATCATGGATCCGAGCCCGGCGAACGTCCGCGCGTACCTGCAGGCGCAGCAAGAAGCGCTCGAGCGCGCCGCGACCTTCGCCGACGTCTGGCAGCGCGTGGTGTGGACAACGCCCGATCTCGATTACCAGCTGCGCGGGCGCCCGACCAACGCCGCCGCCCTGCCGGGCTGGGACGCCGCGCGGCTGCAGCGCCGCGAGCGCGCCGTGCGCGACCTAGCAGCCGACCACGGCCTGTTCTTCTTTTTCGGACACGACTGTTTGTCCTGCACGCAGATGGCGGACACCTTGCGGGAGTTCGCGCGCGAGCACGGCTTCGAAGTGCAGGCGATCGCCCTCGACGGCGCGCGCCACCCGGCCTTTCCCGCAGCCTGGCCCGACAACGGCTTCGCGGCACGCTGGGGCGTGCGCGCGGTCCCGGCGCTGGCGCTGGCGAGCCTGACGCCGCAACAGGAGCGGGTGCTACCGCTGGGGCACGGTCCCCTGGCGGCGGCGGAGATCGCCGAGCGCATCGAAGTACTCGCGAGCATCCCGGTGGGCGCGCGGCTGTGAGACGCCTGCTGCAGCTGCTCGTGCTGCTGCTCGCCGCGCCGCCGGCACTCGCCGACGTGTCGGGACGCATGCGGGAACTGTTCGACGGCCTCGGGACCTACGGCAGCGTCGACGGACCGCGCTATCTCGCCGCGCAGAGTCGGCACGTGTTCTCCGGCGGCGGGCTGCAGTACCGCGCGCCGCGCCGCACCTACCAGCTGTACAGCGCGACCGGCCCCAGCCTGCAGGCCGGCTGCGGCGGCATCGACCTGTACGCCGGCTCGTTCTCCTTCATCAACAAGGACAAGTTCGTCCAGATGCTCAAGAGCATCGCCGGCAACAGCGTGGGCCTGGCGTTCAAGACCGCCCTGTGCTCGACCAGCGCCAACCTGTGCCAGGCGGTCGAGGACATCCAGCGCACCGTCGAGCAGCTCAACCGCTTCAACATCGATTCCTGCGAAGTAGCCAAGCAGCTGGTCGGCGGCGCCATGGGCTCGGCCGAGCAGTCGTCGCAGTCCGCCTGCATCGCCAACGCGCGCATGAGCAACATCGCATCCGACACCGCCGCGGCGCGGCAGCTGTGCGCCCAGCCCCAGCAGTACGCCCGCGTCCGGAACACCGCTCGCATCCACCGCCGCGACACCCAGCCGCTGGAGTTCACCGGCGGCAACCTGACCTGGCAGATCCTGAAGAAAGGCGCCGGCCACCTCGCCGTCGACGACCGCGAGTTCCTGATGTCGATGCTCGGGACCCATGTGGTCACGACCGTGTCGATCGGCCTGCGCTACCACCCGCCGACCATCACCGACCTCGCTTCGCTCAACGAGCGCAAGGTGATCATGCTCAAGTGCCTGGACACCCAGGCCCACTGCGAATCCGTTGGCGCCCAGACCGTCATCTTGAGCGCCTCCTTCATGGACCTGTCCCGCACGCGGCTGATCGAAATCCGCCGCCGCATCGACCAGGGCGTCGCGCTCAGTTCCGTCCAGCTGCGCCTGATCGCCGGCTCGCCGCTGCCGGTGCTCGCTCTGGTCCAAGCCGACCTCGCCGGCGCCGCCGGGCTGCTGGACATGGCCGCCGAGGCGATCGCCTACGCCAGCGCCTACCAGTACCTGAACGCTAGTTTGCGCAGCGTCGCCGGCCTCGCCGCCGGCTGGCAGGCGCGCAGCGCCAACGAGGCCGAGCTGGTCCAGGGCATGCTCCGCGATACCCGGCGGCTGCGCGCCGCGCTCACCGAGGAGCTGCATGCCTCGCTGCGCCGCGTCAACGCCATGCTCGAGGCCGGCGAGCACCTGCGCGAGCTGCGCCGGACCATCGCCAGCGACCGCTTCGGGCCGCTGATCCGCGACCGGTGAACTTCACCTACACCGCCTGGGGCGCCGGCGAGATGGTGGTCCAGGCGCTGCGGGCCCTGGCGCTGATCGGCGGCTCCGGCATCCTGCGCGGCGCCCTGACGGCCGCCGCCTTGCTGGGTCTTTTGCTGCTGGCCGCGAGCGCTGCCTTCAGCATGCGGCTGGACGCGGTACTCGCGCCGCTGCGGCTGCTGGTCGCCGTCGCCGTCAGCGGCGGGGTGCTGCTGCAGCCGGCGACGGTGACCGTCGTCGATGAGTTTGACTACGACCTGCTGCACGGGACCACGGCCCCGCGGACGGTGGTGGTCGCTGACGTCCCCGTCGGCGCGGCGTTGCCGGCGGCGTACGCGACCAGGCTCGGTACCGCCATGACCGATTTGCTCGAGACGACATTGGCGACGCCGCGGCAGAACCTGCTCAATCCCGCTGGCATGTGGCTGAGCGCCCGGGCGCTGCGCGCCATGTTGCAAGAGCGCCCGCCGCGCGACCCGACGCTGCTGGGCGACTTCCGCTACTTTTTGGAGAACTGCGTCTATCACGACATCCGCAGCGGACGCATCGAGCTCGACGATCTGCGCGAGGGCGCGCTGCTGACCGAGCTCGACAAGACCGCTGGCGGCATGACCAGCATCCATCGCGCGGCGGACGGCGGCGCGCTGGTGCCGCTGACCTGCCCGCAGGCCTGGAACGGCCACGGCGGCGTGACTGGTTTGCGGGCGCGCATCGAGCGCGAGGGCGTGGTGCGCAAGATCGACGGCTGCCAGCATTTGCGCGGCATCGCCCTGGCGCTGAGCCAGCAGCAGCTGCGCCGCGATCGCACCGCGGTCCAGCGCGACCTCAACGGCCGCACCAGCAGCTGCGGCGACGCCGTCTTCAACCAGGCGCTGCAGACCTTCGGCTTCGGTACCGGGACGCTCAATGAGCAGTTCGCCGAGCTGGTCGCAATCGGCTTGTTCCACGAAGGGGTGCACCTGCTCACCGCCACCGCGCCCAACGCCCTGGCGCTGGGCGCCTTCACCGCGACGCGGCAACGCAACGCGACCTTCGTGCTCGCCGGCGAATTGGCTGCGGCGGCCCTGCCGGCGCTGCGCGGCATCCTCGAATGCGTGCTGCTCTTGCTGCTGCCGTTTTTGCTGATTCTCGGGCTGCTGTTCTTCGACCGCCTCGGCAGCTACCTGCGCAACGGCCTGGTGCTGGTGCTGTGGCTGCATCTGTGGCCGCCGGTGCTGACGGTGGTCAACCACGTCGGCGAGTGGCTGCAGGTCGCCGCCTTGAACAAGCACGTCATCCTCGCCAACGGCCGCTTCACGGCCGGCGGCGCGGCCGCAGTGCTCGAGGAGCTGGACACCCAGCTGGCGCTGTCGCGCTACATGCTGGTGCTGGTCCCGATGCTGTCGTGGGCGCTGGCGCGCAGCGGCGAGATGGGCGCGACCATGCTCGCGAACCGTTTCTTGCAGCCCGGCGAGGGCGCTGCGAGCGCGGCCGCCGGCAGCGTCGCAACCAACAACTGGCGCATGGACCAGGTCCAGCTCGAGCCGCGCACCGCCGTCGGCCCGCACGTCGGAGCCGTCGGCGATCCATGGGGCGGCGTCGCGACCCAGCACGAGCAGGTCGCAACCATGTCCCTGCCCGCCAACCAGCCCGGCTACGTCGGCGCGACCTCGACGCGCGGCATCACCGAAGCCCTCGGGCGCCGCGCCGAGGAGGCGCGCTCGCGCACCGCCACGCTGCAGACGCAGTTCAGCGAGGCCGTCGAGAGCGCCTATGCCGCCTCTTTCGGGCGTGAAGGCGTCGAGGCCCTGCGCGCGCTGCGCGAGCAGGGCGTAGCCGACACCACTTCCTACCGCGCCCTGCAGGGCTACAGCACCGCCGCGTCCCAGAGCCTGGCCAAGGGCCGCGAGATCGGCCAGCGCGAGGACAGCAGCGGCTCCTATGACAAGCGCATCGACGCCGGTGTCGACCTCGGCCGGCTGCTGCCGTTGCTGCCGTTGCAGTTCAGCGCCGGGGTCGGCGGGCGTTTCAGCGACAGCGTCGAGGTCCACGAGGCCATGCGGCGCAGCTACAGCCAGCAGGATGATGCGACCAAGAGCGCGATCGAGGAAGTGGGCCAGGCTTTGGAAAGCAGCGGGCGCTCCTCCCTCGCCGCCAGCAGCGGCGCATTAAGCAGCGAGAGCCACCAAGCGACCATGCGCGAGGCCGCCTCTCGCCTCGAGTCCTATGCGACCGCCGAGCAGTCCGCCGAGCGCCTGACGGTCGCGAGCGAGATCGCGCGGACCTCGGGCCAGGCGGTTGTCCATGAGCTGGCCAAGGATCCGCAACACGCGCAGCTGCTCGAGGAGTTCCACCGGCTGCGCGGGGCTGAGGGCATGCCGTTCGAGCAGGCCTGGGCCGAGGCGCAGCGCAAAGCCGGCGTCCAGATCGATTTGAACGACGTCTCCGAACGGTTGCTCGCGAGCGGACTCAAGCCCATGCCGGTCAAGGAGCAACCCAGCGACGCCGACCTGCGCGCCGACCATGCCGCCAAGCGCGCGGCGGTCGAGCGGCAGGTGGGTGAGGTCGCAACGCCGCCGGAGCTGCAGCGCATCGACGCTGAAGTGCGGGACAAGCAGGATGCGGCCAGCTCACGCGAGCTGCCGGCGCCCGGAGACCAGCACTACCAAGAAGAGCGCCGGCTAGACCGCACCATCCGCGGCCCGGACGGCGAGATCGAGACGGTGCTGCCCGACCGCGACCGCGCGGGCGAGGCGCTGGACGTGCGCGATCAGTTCTCGAACACCGAAGGCTTGGGCATCGCGCCCAACAACCCCGTCTTAGGGGTGACCGGCCTGCGCGGCGAGGAGTATACCGAGGAGCCCGGCTCGCAGCAGGAGCAGTCAGAGAAGGATCAGGAGCGGCAGGATGATGCCGCTGCCAAGCAGGGCAAGCCCTAGCTCGCTAGCCAGGCGGTGAGCTCGCGCTGGGCCGCGTCGTCGAGCCGCAGCCCGAGCTTGGTGCGGCGCCACAGGATGTCCTCGGCGTCGCGGGCGAACTCCCGCTCCCGCAGCCAGGTCACCTCGCGCTCGCTGAGCCCGGCGCCGAACTGCTTGCCGAGGTCCTCGATCTTCTTGGCGTCGCCGAGCAGCTCGACCGCCAGCGTGCCGTAGAGCCGGACCAGCCGCTGGGCGAGGGCGGCGTCGAGATAGGCGTGCGCGTCCTTGAGCTTAGCGACCTCCTGCTCATAGCCGTCGACGGGGAAGTCGCCGCCGGGCAGGCTGGCGTTGGCGGTCCAGGCCGCGGCCATGTCCGGGAAGAAGGGATGCAGCTTGTGCATGACCTCCTCGGCCAGGCGACGGTAAGTGGTGATCTTGCCGCCGTAGATGTTGGCCAGCGGCGGGCCGTCGGCGTTGTCGATCTTGATGGTGTAGTCGCGGGTGACCGAGGTCGCCGAGCCGTCCTCGGACCCGAACAGCGGCCGGACGCCGGAGTAGGACCAGACCATGTCCTCGCGCTTGAGCGGCGCGCGCAGGTACTGGTTGACGAAGTCGATCAGATAGGCGGTCTCATCCTCCGAGCACGGCTCGGCCGCCGGCTGTTGCTGGTCGACCTCGGTGGTCCCTACCAAGGTGTAGTCGTTCTCGTAGGGGATGATGAAGACGATGCGGCCGTCGCTGCCAGAGAGGATGTAGCAGCGGTCGTGGTCGTAGATCTTCTTGAACACCAGGTGGCTGCCGCGCACCAGCCGCAGCGCGCCGGCGCGCTTGTTCTCCTGCTTGAGCTCGGCTAGGGTGGCGTTCACCCAGGCGCCGCTGGCGTTGACCAGGCACTTGGCCCGGACCTGTTCGCGCTGGCCGTCGGCCTCGAGCTCGATCTCCCAGGCGTCCTTGCCGCGCTTTGCGCCCACCACCTTGGTGCGTAGGCGGATCACCGCGCCCTTGGCTTGGGCGGCGACGGCGTTGAGCGTAACCAGCCGGGCGTCGTCGACCCAGCAGTCCGAGTACTCAAAGCCGCTGCTGAAGTCCGCTCGCAGAGGTTTGCCGGCCTCGTCTGCGCTCAGATTGAGGCTGCGGTGCCCGGGCAGGTAGCGGCTGCGCGCCATCTGGTCGTACATCCCCAGCCCCATGCCGATCATCCAGCGCGGCCGCCGCCCGCGCAGCCAGGGCATGAAGGTCCCGCTGAGCTTCGACAGCGGGCTGCTTGCGGCGTAGCGCAGCTGCTCGTCGTACGGCATGACGAAGCGCAGCGGCCAGCAGATGTGCGGCATCGAGCGCAGCAGCACGTCGCGCTCCTGCAGCGACTCGCGCACCAGGCGGAAATCGAAGTGCTCCAGGTAGCGCAGGCCGCCGTGGACCAGCTTGGAGGAGCAGGAGGAGGTCCCGCTGGCGAGGTCGTGCTGCTCGGCCAGGATCACCTTCAGGCCGCGCCCGGCCGCGTCCCGGGCGATGCCGCAGCCGTTGACGCCGCCGCCGATGACGCAGAGGTCGTAGATTGTCGCTGTAGCCATAGTTTGCGGGCTGAAAGAGAGTTTATTCTATGTTGGCTCAATCGATAGAGAAGAGCCATGATAGGCTGATAACGATAATTGCTGGGGCTGAATAAAAAGGAAGAGCTAGGTACCTTTCGCTACTGAGGATAGCCCTGTCGTTGTAGTAAAATCAACTGCGTGATGGGAAAGAAGAAGAAGGAAAACCAAAGTTCCTCAAGCGCGCGGCCCGATTTCATTGAGGTGTGTGCCGTACTAAAGGGGGCGATGAATGTGCAACTGCCTTACGAAACGTACGTAGTCGATGGGCCCATGATTTTCGACGCGGATGTGATACGCAGCCTCAAGGAAGGGGATCCCCCGTCCACGTTGAAGAAAAATAAGAAGCGCTAGCGAACGCTGCCTCACGCATTTCCCTGCGCACGTCTAGCAAGACAGCGCAGGACAATAAGATCGCTACGAGTCTCGCTAGCAGGCTGCTCTTGCTGTTGTGGTAAAATCACAGCCACTATGAAAAAGCGGAAGATAAAATTCAAAAAGCCAGCAATAGAGCAGCCCTCTTTCATCCAGGCGTGTGCCGAAATGGAAGACGGGGCTGAGGTCCCGCTGGTCGAGACGTACTCACTCGACAATGGCGTGGACGCGAGCCAGTTCAACAGTCTAGAGGAGTTGACCAAATATCTGGTCGAGCAAGAGGAGAAAAAGAAGAAGCCAGCAGGCAGGCTGCCTTCTTCCAGCCAGATGTGCGCCGAACGAGTACACGGTGAAGGGGAGGTCCCGCTGGTCGAGGCGTATTCACTCGACAATGGCGTGGACGCGAGCCAGCTCAGCATTCTAGAGGAGTTGACCAAATATCTGGTCGAGCAAGAAGAGAAAAATAAGAAGTTAGCAGGCGGGCTGTCCTCTTTCAGCCAGATGTGCGCCGAACAAGGATACGGTGAGGGGGAGGTCCCGCGGGTCGAGGCGTATTCGCTCGACGATGGTGTAGATCGGAGCCAGTTCAAAAGCCAAGAGGAGCTGGTCAAATATTTGATCGCGCAAGAGGAGAAAAAGAAGAAGTCAGCACGCAGGCTGCCCTCTTCCGGCCGCGCCGAACGAGGATGCGGTGAGGGGGAGGTCCCGCGGGTCGAGGCGCATTCACTCGACAATGGCGTGGACGCGAACCAGCTCAGAATTCTAGAGGAGTTGACCAAATATCTGGCCGAGCAAGAAGATAAAAATAAGAAGCCCGCAGGCAGGCTGCCCTCTTTCAGCCAGATGTGCGCCGAACGAGGATACGGTGAGGGGGAGGTCCCGCGGGCCGAGGCGTATTCGCTCGACGATGGCGTAGACCGAAGCCAGTTCAAAAGCCAAGAGGATCTGGTCAAATACCTGATCGCGCAAGAGGAGAAAAAGAAGAAGCGTTAGCTAGCGCTTCCTTACACATTCTCTGCTCCTTGCCTGGCAAGGCGATTATATAGAGTTCGGGTGGGGCTATAGCTGGCCGGTTGCCGGACTGTTTTCTTTGAGCATGCTTAGGTACTGCGTGCAGATATAGCGCCTTTCCTTCTGGGGTCCGTCTTTATCAACCAATATGCCCCAATCGACAAAACGTTTGATATATCCAGTTGCGGCATACCGACTGCTTCCCAAGGCTTTCTGAACGGATGCCACAGTTACTATAGGGTACATGAAAAGTTCCTGCAGAAGTTCAAGATGCTTGTCTTTCCGCGGCACTTTTTTATTTTGAATAAGGGTTTCCAGGTTGGCGTAGAGCTTAGTTATTTTATTAGCGGTTGCAATGCCATGCACGACAGTGTCCAGCATGCCCCGCATACAGAAATCCACCCAGTCGACAAGGTCTTCGATTGATTGGCTCGCCTTGTGAAGTTTGCTGTAATAAACAGACAGATGGCGGTTGAAAAAACTAGACATGTATAAAGCCGCAGGATTCGGCAGGAATCCAGCCGCATGCAGATATAGAGGGAAGAGCATCCGCCCTAGCCGGCCATTACCATCTAGAAACGGATGAATGCTCTCAAATTGATAATGAATCAAGGCCGCCTTTATGGGAATGGGGATGTAGCGTTTCCTATCTTTCATGAACTCCACTAGATTATCCAAGGCAAGCGGGACATAAGATGCTGGAGGCGGGGTGAAGTGAATAACGTGGCCTTTTGCCACGAGATAAACGACGCCGTCTCTGAATTCCCCCGGGTACTTGTCTTTGCCGCGTGTGTTTTGGAGCAGCAGCGCATGTGTTTGTCGCAGAAGCTCAGCATCCAAAGGATGGGTTTGCCTGCGTTTCTCAGCCCATCCAAGAGCTTGATAGTAGGCGTTGATCTCAGCGATGTCATTGCGCTTCTCGGGGTTAACCTTGGTGACGCGTGAGGAGTAGACATCCTCCAAGCTTGCGGTACTGCCCTTCATGCGACTGGTCAGTACAGCCTCTTTGTACTTGCAGGCATTGATGAAGAAGTTGATGTCGGGAACCTTTCCGACGGCATAGGTTAAGCCGATAAGACTCTTGATGACATTTTGCGCCAAGAGCTGGGTGCCCGCCTCGAAAGGGATTTTCTGGGCATAGAAGAGATCGCCCGGTATGAAGAACCTTCCCTCGGAGAAAGTCTCATAGCGCCCCGGGAAAATCGGTGATAATTGCTTCATAGCCTCGCCCTGCTGAAATACCCCCAAATTATACTATAATATATAGAAAAACAAAAATTTTTCAGATATATAGCATGTTTGTATTCAAAAATATTAATAAAATACATCTATTCTAGAGGTATCTGTATTACCCCGGCCAATCCCTGGCAGATGGCTAGCGCAGGCTAATCCAGCACCGGCAGGTCTTCCTCGAGCAGGTTCAGATAAGGCTGGAAGACATAGATGCCATCTTTCTTGCCGCGAGCTTCATCGACCAGGATCTCCCAGCCCACGAAGCGTTTGATGATTCTCGTGGCGCTTGGGCGGTCAATTTCCCTGTCTTGCTGTACCGATTGCACCGACACGATGGGATTGCGGTAGAGATAGTCCAGGAACTCCAGCTGCTGCGGCACTTGGTATGCCCCGCTATGCTTGATGTGATCTATCAAGTCGGCCTTGAGCTCGATGGCCCTGTTGATGGTTGCCAGGCCATGCTTGGCAGACACCAGCGCGCCGGTCAAGAAGTAATCGACCCAGTTCGCCATCTCTCCGTGCGAGAGCCTGGCCTGGTTCAAGCGATGATAGTATTGCGGACGATGCTGGAAGATGTAGTGGGAAAGGTACAGGGCGGAGTGGTTGCTGAAGCCATTCTCCTGCAGATGCAGGGCGATGAGAAGCCGGCCCATCCGGCCGTTGCCATCCCAGAACGGATGGATGGACTCGAATTGATAATGGATTAGCCCTGCCTTGATCAGGGCGGGTAGGAACAGCTTCCCATCGCGCATGAAGCGATCAAGATTGTCCATGGCGGTAGGGACCAAAGTGGCTGGCGGCGGTACGTAGACGGCATTGGCGATGCCGCCCCCGGCGCCGATATACACGGCGCCATCCCTGAACTTGCCCGGCTGCAAGCGCTGGCCGCGCGGCTGATCGAGCATCTTCGCATGGATGCGGCGCAGCAGCGCAGCATTCAAAGGCAGATCCTTGATCAGCTCCAGTCCTAGGTCGATGGCTCGCAGGGAGGCGGTGATCTCAGCCAGGTCGTCCTCTTGGTTTGGATTGCTGGGCGCGACGCGGGCAGACAAGAGGTCTTTCAGGTTGGCCCGGGTGCCCTCGATGCGATTGGAGAAGACCGCTTCTTTCTCCTTGAAGGCCTGGATGAAGACCTCTCTGTCTGGCAGGTTCTCGAGGGCTTGGGATAAGCGGTCGAAATGCAGCAGGGCCTGCTCTGCCTTGCGCAGCAGTTCCTGGCTGAAATCAATCTCGTGGGAACGGAAGAAGTCGCCCGGTACAAAGACCGAGTAGTGTTCATACGCCTCTTCGTGGCCCGGGAATTCTGGTGACAATTGCTTCATAGCTGTGTGATGGCTGGCGGAGAGTGAGGGATTCGAACCCCCGGTGGACTTGCGCCCACTTCGGTTTTCAAGACCGACGCATTCGACCGCTCTGCCAACTCTCCGGCATTAGTATACCCTAATTGTAAGGCAATGAAGCTAAAAATCCTAGTTTCATACCATAATCAATGAATTTTTGTGTAAATCATTATTCAAATTCAAATTTATATAAAAGTATAAAATTTTTTCCATTAAAAAATCACATATCATTAAATTTATGGCATGATTTTTGAAAACTGCATATAAAACATGTGGTTTGTGCCTCCAGGTAATCTTCCGTTGCCTAGCTGCTGGCTTAAATATCATCTCTGAGCCTATGAGGCAAAGCGTAGAATCAAGCCTCGGCGCAGGCTTAGCCACCGCCGCCCAACACACGATGCTGCAGGTGCTCTTCGTCAAGCTCACTTCGCTGGGCGACTTGTTCCATGCCATGCCGGCCCTGAGCGATCTGAAGCGGGCCTTTGACGGCCAGGTGGAGATCGACTGGCTGGTGGACGGGCAGTACGCGGCGGTGCCGTCCTGGCACAACGCGGTCCGCGACACCCGCACCCTGAAGCTGCGCAGCTGGGTCCGGCATCGCGACCGCCGTGCTCTCGGCGAGTTCATGGATTATCTGCGCGTCATGCGCGAGCCCCATTACGACGCGGTCATCGATGCCCAGGGCTTGGTCAAGAGCGCGGCGCTGGGCTGCCTGCCCGCTTGCGGGCGCCGGCACGGCTATGACTACAGCAGCGCGCGCGAGCCGTGGGCGGCCTGGATCTACGACCGCCAGCACGTCGTCGATAAGGAGATGCATGCGGTCGAGCGCGTCCGCCGGCTGCTGGGGCAGGCGCTGGGCTACGACAGCACCGACTATGAGCTCGACTACGGCGTCGCCGACAGCTTCGCCAAGGTCAAGCGGCGCGACAGCGTCGTGCTGATCCCGCATGCGGCGCAGCCCGCCAAGCTGTGGGCTACCGAACGCTGGATCGAGCTGGGGCGCTTGATCAAGAAGGATGGGCATCAGGTCGAGGTCTGCTGGGGCGGGCCGTACGAGCAGCGGGTGGCCCGCCACATCGCCGAGCAGTGCGAGGGCGAGGTCGCGCCGGACCTGGGGCTCGCGCCCGAGCAGATAGGAGCCTATCTCGCCGGCGCGGCCGGCGCGGTCTCGCTGGACACCGGCCTGGCGCACATCGCCGCCGCGGTTGACCTGCCGAACATCTGCCTGTGCGCCGCCACCAAGCCGGAGCGCTCCGGAGCCTACGGCCCGCGCCAGCAGGCCTTGCCCCATGCCCGGGCGCTGGACGCGCCGGCGGTGTGGGCGCGGCTGCATGCGCTGCTGGCCGAGCAGCGCCAAGCGCATGGCTGAGGACGCCAAGCCCAAGGCAACCGACTGGGCCCGCCTGCGGCGGATCCTGTCGTACCTGAGGCACTACAAGCTGTTCTTCGTCCTGGGGCTGCTGTGCACCATTATGTTCGGCGTGACCGAGGCGGCGGTCCCCTGGCTGATGTACGCCCTGTTCGAGCCCGAGCGGCTGGAGTTCCTCGCCGGGCCCGAGCACGTCCCCCTGCTGCTGCCGGTATTGTTCATCGGCGTCTTCCTGCTGCGCGGCATATTGGGCTTCACCCGTTTTTACTGGCGCACGTGGATGTCGCAGACCATCTCCCGCGACCTGCGGCGCGAGATGATCGACAAGCTGCTGCATCTGCCGCGCGCCTATCACGACCGGGAATCGTCGGGGGTGCTGATTGCCCGCATCATGCATTTCGTCAACCAGATGCTCGGCGGCGTCATCGACGTCCTGGTCGCTTTGTGCCAGGACAGCGCCCGCCTCTGCGCCTTGCTCGCGACGCTGCTGTTCATCAATTGGCAGTACACCTTGATCCTGATGGCCGCCATCCCCATCACCCTGGCGGTGATCGTCTTCTTCGCCAAGCGCATCCGCCGCTACGCCGGCCACGAGGCCAGCGAGGTCAGCTTGATGACCAGCGCCATCAACGACGTCATCCAGGGCCAGGCGCTGGTCAAGGCCTACGGCGGCCAGGATCGGGAATCGGCCCGCCTCGGCAGCCACATCGACCGCCTCCGCGGCGTCGGCCTGCGCCAGGGCGTCGCCATCGCCATCAACATCCCGCTGTCGCAGCTGCTGGTGGCGGTGGCGCTCGCCATCATCCTGGCATTGCTCGCGGCCGACCTGCTCGCCGGGCGCATGAGCGAGGGCGAGGTCAGCGCCTTTGTGTTCGCGATGATCCTCATCCCGCTGTCGCTGCGCGGCCTGGCGAACCTGGCGAACTTCATGCAGGTGGCGCTGGCGGGCGCCGAGAAGGTGTTCGCGCTGCTGGACGCCGAGGCCGAGACCGAGGGCGGCGACCATGCCGATGCGGTACGCGGCGACATTGAGTTTGATAAGGTCGAGTTCCGCTATCCGGGCAGCGACTCCGAAGCCGCCCTGCAGGGCTTGAGCCTGCGCGTCCAAGCGGGGGAGAAGGTCGCGCTGGTGGGCCCGTCCGGCGGCGGCAAGACCACCATCACCAGCTTGCTGCTGGGCTTTTACCGGCCCACCGCCGGGCGGCTGGCGCTCGACGGCGTACCGCTGGCGGAGTGGTCGCTGGCCGACCTGCGCCAGCAGCTTGCGGTGGTGTCCCAGGACACGTACCTGTTCGACACCACTGTCGCCGAGAACGTCGCCTATCCATCGCCGCGGGCGGACATCGACCAAGAGCGCCTGGCCCAGGCCCTGCAGCGGGCCGAGGCCAGCGAGCTGGTCGCAGCCCTGCCGGAAAAGGAGGACACCGTGCTCGGCGAGCGCGGCATGCGGCTCAGCGGCGGCGAGCGCCAGCGCATCGCCCTGGCGCGGGCCTTCTACCGCGACCAGTCGCTGCTGATCTTGGATGAGGCGACCAGCTCGCTGGATTCGCGCACCGAAGAGGGCATCAAGAAGTCCTTGGCCGAGCACACCGAGGGCAAGACGGTGCTGATCATCGCGCACCGCTTCGCGACGGTGGAGATCGCCGACCGGGTATTGGTGCTCGACCGCGGCCGGGTCGCGGAGCAGGGCACCCATGCCGAGTTGATGGGGTCCTCGCAACTGTACAAGCAGCTGTATGAGAGCCAGCGCAACGCCGCGGGCAAGCAAGCAGAATAGTGTGAGTGGCGGTCAAGTAGAATAACCGCCGGTTATGGAGGCGAATGTACTGACGTCCGAATCGGTTTCGGACGGACACCCGGACAAAATCGCCGATCAGATTTCCGACGCTGTCCTAGATGAGGCGCTGAGAGTAGCGGGAAAGCAATCTGACCAGGTCCGCTGTGCTTGCGAGACCCTGGTCAAAGGCGAGAACCTCATCATCGCGGGCGAGCTGACCCCAGCGCTGCCGAAGGAAAGGTTGCTGGAGATAGCGCAAGAAGTAGTCCTGAAGCGCGTCGGCTATGACGAGGCCAGCCTGGGCTTTGACGCGGAGAAGTGGAACTACCTCAATCTCATGACCCTCCAGGCGGCCGAGATCGGCAAAGCGGTCAACAAGGACAAGCTAGGTGCCGGCGACCAGGGTTTGATGTTTGGTTGCGCTATCGACGAGACGCCGGAATTGATGCCTTTGGCTCTCAAGCTTTCGCATGCTTTGATGCGTCAGCAAAAAGCTAAACGCCAAGAACTCCCCTTAGGCCCGGACGCTAAGGCACAAGCCACCATCGAATATGCAGGTAGCAAAACATGCATCAAGAAAATAGTGGTTTCGACGCAACATGCCAGTGGGGTGAGTACGGATGAGGTGCGGCAAATGGTTGCGGAGCATATTGTGCAGCCAGTTTTGGCAGAGTGTCGTGAAGCCCTAGCCAACCATCCCATATGCCAGCTTGACGATGCCGCGCCTGAATTGATACTCAATCGTTCTAAAAGTTTTGTTGAAGGAGGGCCCAAGGCCGATGCGGGCTTGACCGGGCGCAAGATAATTGTCGACACTTATGGGGGCGCGTCCCCGCATGGCGGCGGCGCCTTCTCAGGAAAGGATCCAACCAAGGTCGATCGCAGCGCCGCGTATATGGCGCGCTACATCGCCAAGACCGTAGTGCGGCACAAATTAACTAATGCATGCATGATTCAGCTTGCCTACGTAATTGGCGGCTCCCAACCTCTTAGCTTGATGGTTAAGGCGGATGATAAGAACGAAAAAGACATCAGTAATGAAATTTCTGAGGCAGCACGGGAGTACCTCGACTTGTCGGTGAGTGGAATCATCAAGAAGTTCAACCTGTTTAGCCCTGATGGTTGGAGTTATCTGGACACCGCTGCCTTCGGCCACTTCGGCCGCGCGGAGTTCCCCTGGGAGAATCCGGTCGAGGGCTGTGCCTTCGACAGCTGGTGCCGCGAGCAGGCGCCGGCTTAGCTGGCAGCGGCCGCGCGGCGAGTTATTGCTGGTCGGTCGCGTACTCTTGTTTGAAATAGGTGAAGAATGAGGGGATTGATGGATATACCCTGCGCTTGCCCGCTAGCCAAATCAGGTCCTTATCCCTCAGCAAGTCAAAGATTTCTTTCGCATTTTGCTCATCCATGTCTTGATTGGAAGCCGCCAGCCGCTTGATAACCTGTGCTGGAGTTAGCGGCTGGTCTGCATCCTCGACAATGGCAACCGCCTGATTGGCATAGTTTGCCAAACCAAGATCCTGGAGGTCTTCATAGACTTTGTGGTAGATGACTTTGCGTGTTTTATTCACGGCCGGCTCCGCCTTTTCAACCACAGCCAAATCAACCTTCGAGCCGGAGGCTCCTTCCAAGACATCCCAAACCGCCCTGCCTGCGGCTTGAACGAAGTAAGGGTAGTTGTCGGTCCAGCTCGCCAGCAGGCCCAGGGCATCGTCTGTTATTTTGATTTTGCGCTGCTTCAAAGGCTTGACCAAAGCCTCGCGCACCGCAGCGTCACTCAATTCGTTGATGTCGATATCGTCAGTACGATTGATGAATGTTGCATTCACTTTCCGCAGGTGCTGGTTCAACGCAGGCGTTCCTGCCACTATCATCGCCAACGCCCATTTCTCAGACAACAGGCGTTGGTTCTTCTGCAGTATCATTCCCAGCAGACTCTCATCGTAATGCATGACCTCATCCATCAGGAACAGCACCGGTTTTCTAGACATCAGCGCCTTCAGGATTGTGACGTAATGCTTGCTCTGCTTAGGACGAGCGCTGTAGTTGACCTTGGCGATATCCGGCGGCGGCTTCAGCTCCGTGGCGAAAGCGTGGTCGAACTTGCCGTCTGGCATCATCTCAGCGATCAGGCTGTCAAAGGTGGAGCCGGAAGCCCCGTCTTTCAGGTGCTCGAGGCGCACGACCTGGATCTTGTACGCCTCGGCCATTTCCCTGGCGCAGCTGAGCAACGTCGTTTTGCCTACGCCGCGCGGGCCCACGATCTTGATGGGCGACAGTGGAGATTCCCGCAGCCTGCCCTTGCTACGAGGTTGGACAATCGCCCTCAGGGCTTTGTCGATGAGGTCCAGTTCGTCGTTGCGACCGGCTACATACGGGGGTGCAAGCCCCGTACCAGGCTTGAATGGATTGGATGCCGAAGCAGGCCTGTTTATATTTTAAGCCTAAAGCCCGCCTCAGAGGCCCATCGCGGCGGCGATTGCGGCTGGCGAGGTGGGGGCGAGCCCGGTCCAGGCATAAAACACAGGGCTGGATTGCCGGGCAGCAGGATCATGCGCGCTGCCTTGTTCCGAGGATGAATCATGGCCAGCCCCGGACCCCAAGCCGCGCCGGACTGCCAGGTTAGGGACAGCGCCCTGGCGGACTGAAGCCGGCGCGAGATCGCCATCGCCGAGAGCGAGATGCCCGGCTTGCTGGCCCTGCGCGCGCAGGCGCCGAGGCCCGGCCGCTGGCGGCCAGCAGCAGCCAGTGCCCTTCCTCGGTCCAACTAGCCCAGCTGCCGTCTTGCTGACCCAGTCCCAGCCCCGGGGGGAGGGCTTGTCAGGTGTCGCCGGCCCTGAACCGGCTGGCCAGCCGGACCGCCGCCAGCAGCGCTCCGGCGGTTCCCCACAGCAAAATCGTGGGAGGGCCAGCGCCTGTTTGCCATATACTGCGGACCGCCAAACAGGGCTCATGCGCCCCTAGATTTGGATTCGGGCTTGATTTCATGCTAGAATTGCGAATGCGAGATAGCGGACTGCCTTGCGGCGGCGCGAATCGAGCTTCAAGTAGTTAGGAGAAACTGACATGAAACAACAAGCAAACAAGGATCGGGGCTTCACGCTGGTGGAGATCGCCATCGTGCTGGTCATCATCGGGTTGCTGCTGGGCGGCATCCTCAAGGGCCAGGAGCTGATCAACAACGCCAAGGTGCGTGCGATTGCTGACCGGCAGAACTCGCTGAAGGTGGCGTGGTTCTCGTTCATCGACCGTTTCGCGGCGATTCCGGGCGACCACATCCAGGCTTCGACGTACATCACCGGCGCGGCCAACGGCAACGGCGACGGTTTCCTGACGGAGGGCGACGCGCCGCTGGCGTTCCAGCATCTGGCGGCGGCGGGTTATCTGCGTTGCGGCCACTGCACGGAGACCGCCACCGCGAGCATTAAGCCGACGGCCGCCAACTCGCTGGTCAACAACTATGGTGGCGTGATGTCGATCTGGCATGACTCGACGCACTTTGCCATTCCGACCACCGGCAGCCCCACTGCGCGCCTGCAGGTGCACACCGGCCCGCGGATTCCGAGCAACATCCTGGCCGAGGTCGATCGCAAGGTTGACGATGGCGTGCCGAACACCGGCGACCTGCGCTTCAACAAGTACGACCCGACCGGCGCCACCGAGGCTCCGGTGGGCGAATGCACCAAGACCACTGCCAAAGGCGACGCCAGTGGGGCCCTGGCGGCAACTGCTGACTTCTGGCGCCCGGCCGGCGCCACGCCGCCGGTTTACCAAAACTGCGGCGCTTCGGTGTTCATCTAGAGCTGGACAGTACCAACACCCGAGAAAGGGATCTGCGGATCCCTTTCTTTTTTAAACGGCTGACGGTGTCCGACAGGCAGGCGTCGGCCGCGGCCTATGACGTGGCCTAACTAAATCTAATCCAAGCATAAAATACAAGGCTGGATTTTCTGGCAGTAGGATTATAAGACTGTCTTGTTCCAAGGATAAATCATGGCCAACCCCGAACCCCAAACCGCGCCGGACTACCAGGTCAAGGATATCGCCCTGGCGGACTGGGGCCGGCGCGAGATTGCCATCGCCGAGCGCGAGATGCCCGGCTTGATGGCCCTGCGCGCGCAGTACGCCAAGACCCGGCCGCTGGCCGGCGCCCGCATCACGGGCTGTCTCCACATGACCGTCGAGACCGCGGTGCTCATCGAGACCTTGACCGCGCTCGGCGCCAGCGTCCGCTGGAGCTCGTGCAACATCTTCTCGACCCAGGACCATGCGGCGGCGGCGGTCGCGGCGGCGGGGGTGCCGGTCTTCGCCTGGAAGGGCCTGAGCGAGGCAGAGTACTGGGACTGCATCGAGCAGACCCTGCACGGTCCCGATGGCTGGCGGCCCGACCTGCTCATCGACGACGGCGGCGACCTCACCGTCAAGGTGCTGGAGGACAAGGAGCTGAGCGCGTCGATCGTGGGCCTCAGCGAGGAGACCACCACCGGCGTCATGCGCCTCGAGGAGCTCGCGGCCGAGGGCCAGCTGCCGTTCCCGGCGTTCAACGTCAACGATTCGGTGACCAAGTCGAAGTTTGACAACCTGTACGGCTGCCGCGAGTCGCTGACCGAGGGCATCAAGCGCGGCACCGACATGATGATTGCGGGCAAGCAGGCGGTGGTCTGCGGCTATGGCGAGGTCGGCAAGGGCTGCGCCGCCGCGCTCAAGAGCCTGGGCGCGACCGTCTTCGTGACCGAGATCGACCCGATCTGCGCGCTGCAAGCGGCGATGGAAGGCTTCCGCGTCGTGACCATGGACGACATCTGCGAGCAGGTCCAGATCGCGGTAACCGCCACCGGCAACCATAGCGTCATCACCTACGAGCACATGGCGCGCATGCCCGACGGCGCCGTGGTGTGCAACATCGGGCACTTCGACACCGAGATCGAGGTCGCCAAGCTGCGCGAGAAGTGCAAGATGGAAGAGGTCAAGCCCCAGGTCGAGGAGGCGGTGTTCCCCGACGGCCGCCGGCTGGTGCTGCTCGCGGAGGGCCGCTTGGTCAACCTCGGCTGCGGCGAGGGCCATCCGAGCTTCGTGATGAGCGCCTCGTTCAGCAACCAGGTCCTCGCCCAGCTCGAGCTGTGGACGAACAAGGGCAAGCACGCCAAGGGCCTGCACCTCCTGCCGAAGCTCCTGGACGAGGAGGTCGCGCGGCTGCATCTCGCGCATGTCGGCGCCAAGCTCACCGAGCTGAGCGAGGAGCAGGCCAAGTACCTCAACATCGATAAGCAAGGTCCTTACAAGAAGGATCACTACCGCTACTAGGCTTGTCCCCATGAACAAAATCCTGCCCAGCTCCATCACTCCCGAGGGGAGCCGCCTCAGCCGCCGTGCGGCGCTCGCCGGCATGGCGGGGCTCGGGACTCTGGGCGCGCTGGGACTGCCGACCCGGCCTGTACAGGCGGCCGCCTTGCCGCTGGCCGCCGAGGACTGGTCCAAGAACCCCGACCTGGAGCCGTCGCCGGAAGAGGCGGCGACCACTTACAACAACTTCTACGAACTCGGCACCCGCAAGGAGGACCCGCGCGCCAACGCCGGTCTGTACCAGGCCAAGCCCTGGACCGTCGTGGTGGAGGGCGCGGTCGCCAAGCCGGGCGAGTTCGGCGTCGAGGACCTGCTGAAGCTCGCGCCGCTGCAAGAGCGCATCTACCGGCTGCGCTGCGTCGAGGCCTGGTCGATGGTGATTCCCTGGATCGGCTATCCGCTGGCGCGGCTGCTGGATGCGGTCGAGCCGCTCGGCAGCGCCAAGTACGTCGCCTTCGAGACCTTCCATCCGGCGGATTTGTTCCCCGACGACGTCAACCGCTCCTTGCCCTGGCCCTATCGCGAGGGCCTGCGCCTGGACGAGGCACGCCACGACCTGACCCTGCTGGGCTTCGGCATGTACGGCAAGGAGCTGCTCAATCAAAACGGCGCGCCGCTGCGCATCGTGGTGCCGTGGAAGTACGGCTACAAGAGCATCAAGGCCATCGTGCGCATCACCCTCACCGAGGAGGAGCCGCCGACTTCGTGGAACATGTCGCAGCCGCGCGAATACGGCTTCTACTCGAACGTCAACCCTGAGGTCGACCACCCGCGCTGGTCGCAGGCGAGCGAGCGGGCGCTCGACGGCAGCTTCTTCTCCAAGCGGCAGCCGACGCTGATGTTCAACGGCTACGCCGAGGAAGTGGCCGGCATGTATGCAGGCATGGACCTGCGCGTCAATCACTAATTCCGAGGAAGGCGCCATGGCCCAAAGCCGCATTGGCATCTACAAGGCGATTGTCTTCGCCATCGGCTGCATCCCGCTGATTGCGGTGACCGCCTCGCTGTTTTTCAATCCAACGCCCGATCCCTACGAGCGCCTGGCGCACACCACCGGGGAGTTCGCGCTGCGCTTCCTGGTCCTGACCCTGCTGGTCACGCCGCTGCGCGACCTGACCAAGCTCAAGCGCCTCGGCGCCTTTCGCCGCACCTTGGGCGTGCTCACCTTCACGTATGCGTTCTGCCATGTCCTGGCCTACATGGTGTTCGAGTCCGATTTCGACCCGGCTTTCCTGATCGAGGACATCCGCAATCGGCGCTTCATCCTGTTCGGCGCGCTCGCCGGCATCCCGATTTTCCTGCTGGGCATCACCTCGAACAACTTCTCGGTCGGCAAGCTGGGCCGGGCTTGGAAAAAGCTGCACATGCTGGTCTTCCCGGCTGCGATCCTCGTCGCGCTGCACTTCCTGTTCCTGGTCCGCGGCGACGACCGCACCGCGCCGCTGGTCTACCTGGCGATCTTCATCGCCTTGATTTTGTACCGCGTGCTGCGCTGGCGCCGCAAGCGCGCGGCGGCGGCAGCCGCCGCGTCCTAGACGTTCCAAACCTTGTGATCGCGGGCCTGCTGCAGAGCCTGGGCCTGGGCGGCGGGACTAGCACCCTGGTCGGCGCGGCCGCCTCCTTGCTGCTGGCGCTGGTCCTGGCGCTGGCCACCTTCATCATCCTGGGCGTGGTCCGCAACCGCTGCGATCCCGAATCGCGGCGCTACGAGCTGCTGCATGCGGTCCGCAAGCCGCTGAGTATCCTGGTGTTGGTCAACGGTCTGCTCGAAAACCTCAACTGGCTGGTGCCGGCGGACATGCAGGAGTACCTCGCGAGCGTCGACACCCTGCAGACCATCGTGATCATCGCGACGCTGCTGTGGATCCTGCTGCGCTACATCGGCATGGTGGAGCGCCGCCTCGACCGCGCCGCCGCCGGCGACGGCACCATCATGCTGCCGCTGGTGCGCGAGCGCCTCGACCGCGGTACGATCAGCTTGCTGTTCAAGGCCCTGCGCGCGCTGGTCGGGCTGGTCGGGCTGCTGATGCTGTTCCAGGCCTTCGGCGTCAGCATCACCGGCTTGCTGGCCTTCGGGGGCATGGGCGGGATCATCGTCGGCTTCGCGGCCCGCGACCTGCTCAGCAACACCTTCTCGGGCCTGCGCATCTTCTGGAGCCGGCCCTTCGACGTCGGCGACTGGATCCGCTGCCGCGGGCAGGACATCGAGGGCGTGGTCGAGGCCATCGGCTGGCAGATCACGCAGATACGCACTTTCGACAAGCGGCCGCTGTATGTGCCCAACTCCCTCTTGGCCGACAGCGTCATCGAGAACCCGCAGCGCATGACCAACCGCCGCATCTACGAGTTCTTCGGGGTGCGCTACGCCGACATCAAGCGGATGCCGGCGCTGCTCGCCGACGTGCGCGCGATGATGGATGCGCACCCGGACATCACCAACGACCTGCCGCGGCTCGCGCACCTGACGCGCTACGGGGCCTACTCGGTCGACTTCTTCATCTACTGCATGACGGCGACCACCAACTGGGTGGAGTTCAATGGCGTGAAGGAGGACGTCTTGCTGAAGGTGGCCGACATCGTCTTCAAGCATGAGGCCGACTTCGCCTTTCCGACGCAGACGTTGCATCTGGACCACGGCGGCGGGGACCCGCCGGCGCTGCCGCCGCATGAGGATGAGAGGCGCCCCGCCTAGGGGCGGGCGGGCGGCCTACAGTTTGTAGTCGACGACGACCGGAGCGTGGTCCGACAGGACCGGCCCGGCGTCGATCCAGGCCTTGGCCGCCTTCTTGGCGAGCTTGGGATCGGCGAGCTGGTAGTCGATGCGCCAGCCGACGTTGCGCTTGCGCGCGCCCGAGCGCAGCGACCACCACGAATAGGCGTCGGTCTTTGTGACCAGGCTGCGGAAGACATCGACCCAGCCGAGCTTGTCGAGCACTTCGGTGAACCATGCACGCTCCTCGGGCAGGAAGCCGGAGTTCTTCTGGTTGCTCTGCCAGTTCTTGATGTCGTCCTTGGTGTGCGCGATGTTGTAGTCGCCGGCGACAATCACCGGCTTGCCGGTTTTGCGCAGCTTGGCCAGGCGCTTGTACAGCATATCCATCGCCTGGTACTTGACTTTCTGCCGTACGCTGCCGGTGGTGCCCGACGGCAGGTACAGCGAGACGACCTTGCCGAGTTTGCAGTCGATCTCGAGCCAGCGGCCCTCGCCGTCGAAGAGCTTGTCGCCGAACTTGGCGGTCACCTTGGCGGGCTTGGCCTTGCAGATGACGCCGACGCCGGCGTAGCCGGGCTTGGCGGCCGGCTGCCAGTAGCAGTGCCAGCCCTCGAGCTCGGCGCTCCACTTGTCCAGGTCCTTGGGCTGGGTCTTGATCTCCTGCAGGCACAGCACGTCGGGCTGGTGCTTCTTCAGCCAGGCGGCGAGCCCCTTGGCCAGGCCCGAGCGGATGCCGTTGACGTTGAGGGTGGCGACGCGGAACTTCGAAGCGGCCATGGCCCGATGATTCTAAGCGGAGCGGCAGGGTTTAAAATTGCTCAAGGGGCGGCGAGAGAAAACAGTGGGCGGAGGACAAGCGACAGCGGCGGCGGTGGCGGCCGCGCCGGCGCTGCGCATCATCCACGCCGACAACCTGCCGGTCCTGCGCGCCATGCCCGAGCGGACCATCGACCTGATCTACATCGACCCGCCGTTCAACACCGGCCAGCGACAGCGGCGGCAGCGGCTGCGCACCGTCCGGGACGCGGCGGGCGACCGCACCGGCTTCGGCGGCCAGCGCTACCGCACGGTCCGCGGTGCCTCGTCCAGCTACGCCGACGCCTTCGGCGACCAGTTCCTGGAGTTCCTGGAGCCGCGGCTGCGCGAGGCGCGGCGGGTGCTGCGGGACGGCGGCTCGCTGTTCTTCCACATCGACTGCCGCGAGGTGCATTACTGCAAGGTGCTGCTCGACGACATCTTCGGGCGGGACTCCTTCATGAACGAGATCATCTGGGCCTATGACTTCGGCGGGCGCTCCAAGCGCCGCTGGCCCGCCAAGCATGACAACATCCTGTGGTACGCCAAGGACCCCGGTTCCTACGTCTTCGACTACGACGCCATCGACCGCATCCCCTACATGGCGCCCGCCTTGGCGGGCCCGGCGAAGGCGGCGCGGGGCAAGACCCCGACCGACGTGTGGTGGCAGACCATCGTCCCGACCAATTCCCGCGAGAAGACCGGCTACGCGACCCAAAAGCCCTTGGTCCTGCTCGAGCGCATCGTCAAGGTCCACTCGCGCCCGGGCGACCAGCTGCTGGATTTCTTCGCTGGCAGCGGGACTTTCGGCGAGGCGGCGGCCAAGCACGGTCGCTCCTGCGTGCTCATCGACGAGAGCGCGGAAGCGGTGCGCGTGATGGCCGAGCGGCTCGCGGCGTATCAGCCGGCGCTCGAGGAGCAGGGCAACGATGGCTGAGGCCCCGCGCATTGTGTTCTGCGGCGAGGCGCTGATCGACTTCCTCGCCGTCGGCGACGGCGTCTATCGCGCGGCGCCGGGCGGATCGCCCTTTTCAGCGGTGAAGGCGGCGGCGCGCGCTGGCGGCCGGGCGGGTTTCGCCGGCGCAATCAGCACCGACATGTTCGGTGAGCAGCTGATTGCCGACCTGGCCGCCCACGACGTCGACACATCCCTAACCCCGCGCGTCGACGCGCCGACGCCGCTGGCCTTCGCGCAGATCGATGCGGATGGCGGCGCGCGCTATGCCTTCTACGATCGCGGCAGCACCATGGAGGAAATGGCGCCGTCGCTGCCGCCGGGCGCACTGCGCGCCGGCGACGTGCTCGGCATCGGCTCGATCTCCCTGATCACCGAGCCCGGTGCGTCCCGCATCGCCGCCTTCGCCCTGGAGCAGGCCAAGACCGCGACCCTGTCGCTCGATCCGAACGTCCGTCCCAGCATGCTCGCGGACCAGTCCGCCTGGCGCCCGCGCATGGAAAAACTATTTGAAGCGGCGGCTATCATCAAGCTGAGTACGGAGGATTTGGAATTCTACGCGCCGGGCACCGCTTCGGCGGACTTCGCCCGGGAACGGCTGGCGGCGGGCGCATGCCTGGTGATGGTGACTGACGGCGCGCAGGGCGCTTCAGCGTGGACGAAGTCGGGGACGGCGCAGGTCCCGGCCTCGCAGGTGGAGGTGGTGGACACCGTCGGCGCCGGCGACGTGCTGCTGGGCAGCGCGCTCGCGTGGCTGGCCGGCACTAGTGCGATTGGCAAGCAGGAACTGGCCGCGCTGGGCGACGCGCAGCTGCGCGAGCTGCTGGCTTTCGCCGCCTGCGCGGCCGCCATCAACTGCGAAGCAGCCGGTTGCGTACCGCCGCCGCGCGCCGCGCTCGACGCGCGGCTAGCGGCGCAAACTTAGGGAATTATTGGGGATTATATACAGTTCTAGCCAAAACCCTTAAAACAAGAGAGCTTTTGCCATACTAGCAATCTCGCAAAGCTTGGAAATGCGTGGCTCTTTACTTTGGCTAGAATTGTATATAACTCCTTTCCTTTTCAACTAGGGCTAGCTCCCTCACCCTCCGGCTTGATCAACTGCAGCCGGCAAGGGCGGTGTCCGCTGGGGAAAGCCAGGATGGTGTCAGCAGGCAGGCGCCGGATCTCATCGGCGGCCAGCAGAGGCCGGGCAGATTCGCGCAGGCTCGAGGCGCCATCGCTGCCTGGCATGGCGCCGCTGGTCCGGGCACGGCCCAACACAGTGCGCTCGCCCAGGGAGGCTGACAGCCGCTGGCTGGTGGCCAGGTCGCGCACGCCCCAGCAGGCCATGTGGCAGTTGGAGCGAATCGAGGCGGCCAGGTCCGCTCCATAAGCGGCATCCAATTGCTGGTCATCCTGGAAGGCCAGGAGGAAGGTGGCGCCAAAGCCGCGGAACAGCGCCACGCCCTGGGCGATGGCTTCCAGCGGCCCGAGGACGCCGGCCTCGTCGATAGCCAGCAGGAGCCGGCGCTCGCGGCTGGGCCCGGCGGCGAGCAGCTGCTCCGCCAGCAGGCCGATGACGAGCCGCAGCAGGCGCCCGTGACTGCTGAGGCGGTTGGCGGGCAGCACCAGGAACAAGGCGGAGCGCTGGCGCTCCTCCAATAGCTCAGCCGGCTGCCAGGAGCCGCTCAGGGAGGCGATGATGTTGGCGGAAGAGCAAAAGGCCAGTTGGCGGCGGATGCTGGAGAGGATGGCTCCGCGCTCGCTCGGCCCGGCGCCGGTGATCAGCGCGCTGGCGCTGGCGGCGAGCTTGTCCAGATCCGAAGCCGCGCTGCCTGAACGCTTGAGCCGGGCGATGGCCTTGGGCCCGCTTTCGAGCAGCTCCAGCACATCTTGGATGCGGGGCCGCGCCAAGCCGCCGGCGCAGCAGGCGGCCAGCAGCCCGCCCAGGACCGCGCGGGCTGATTCGGCCCAGTGCGCGTCGCGGGCGCTGCCCGGCGGATCGATGATGATGCCCGCCAGGCGCAGGCAGGCCTCGGCGCGGGCCGCGTCCTCCACGGCAGAGGTTATCGGGGCGAGGGCGTCGAGGGCGACGGCGGGGACAGCGGCGAGGTCGTCGCAGAGCCCGAAGGGATCGAAGCGCAGCGGCTGGATGCCGTCCGCCCGCAGCTGCCCGGCGCAGTTGCGGACCAGCTCGCCCTTGACGTCAACCGCCAGCATGCTGCCGTTCCAATGCTTGATCGAGGGCTCGATGACGCCAGTGGATTTGCCCGCGCCGCTGGCGGCCAGCAGCAGCCAGTGACCTTCCCCGGTCCAGCTGGCCCAGTCGCCGTCCTGCTTGCCCAGTACCAGCCCGGGAGGAGGCTTGTCGCCGAGAGGGGTCAGCGGGCCCGGCCAGGAGCCGAAGGCGGCTGAGCCGTAGGTGTCTCCGGCCTTGAACCGCCGCGCCAGCAGGACCGCCGCTATCACCGCCAGCAGCGCTCCGGCAGCTCCCCACAGCAAAATCGTACTCATGGGATGGCCTGGGTGCCGACTGGTCGCTTGGCGCAGTACCGTGTTGCCCTAGCAGCCTTGGCCGTCAAGCTGATATCCCCTAGGATGCTCTTGGCCAACTCCAGCATCAAGCGCAATCACTCTCATTTGGGCGATTATATACAATTTCAGCCAAAGTCGAAAGAGCCACGTATTTCCAAGCTTTGCGAGATTGCTAGCATGGCAAGAGTTCTCTTATTTTAGAGGTTGTGGCTAGAACTATATATAATCCCCATTATTTATGATTGTCTTGGGGGAGTTGCATCCATAGCTAGCCAAGCACCAGCGCCACCATGGCAAGCGACGACAGCAGCCCCACCAGCCATGCTCGGGGTCCCAGCCAGGTCACCAGCCGGATCCAGGCCAGGTGCCGGGGTTCGCGCAGCATTGGCTGCTGCTGCTTCAGCTCCAGCAACCATTTCCGATGCTGGACCCCGAATGGCTGCGTCTTGTCCGTGATGGGAGCGATGTCCATGGAGTACGCTCCCTGCTGGATGCGCTGCCGCTGCGCATAGGTCCTCAGCATGCTCAGCATGATCGCAAGCAGCAGCAGGAAAAGCAATGCCCACCACGGCATCGTCAGTTCCGCCACTCCCGGGAAGATTGACTCACTACTCAGAGTGCCCTGATTGGCCAATATGCTGAACAGTAGCAAGATTATCAGGCCAACAACTGAGTAGTTGAAAGATATTTCGAGCATGGTGTAGAATGCTTCAATACGGCTGTTTCGGTTGGATGAAGCGCTAGCGGCCCGGGAACGAAGAAGCAATATCAGCGTCACGCCAAATGGCAAGAGCAATGCCACTCCTAGCCACGCTAGTTCTCCGCTAAAAATCAAGATAGGCTGGAGTAGGGCATACACAACCAACACCGCCTGCTTCGGTGTCGAAGGGGAAACGGTGTGCCTGTCTGGTATGGCGTCAGGCAAGTCAAAATCGGCACTAATGGCCAGCAGCCCGGCATAGAACAGCAGGTCGTGCCACACGGGGTAGGGCTTGGCCGGCGGAGCAAAGGCCATGAGCAAGCCATACGCCAGCACAACAAAGATGAAGCCCGCCAGAGCATGCAGGCGCTTGGACCGCGCTTGCTTGCTCCAGAGCGCGGCTTTGTCGGCATCGCTGGTGGCGGGGTTGTAGATCACCATCCTGCCCAGATGTACATTAGGCCAGGAATAGCATAAGATGAACGGAAGAAACAAAAGCAGGACAGCGGCTTGCTGGAAAGAATACGCAACGCACAATGGCAGCAAGAGGCAGGCTGCGAGCAGGCGCATGGAGAGGTAGTAGCGCCGCAGCTGGTCGCGGCCTCCCTCGATGGGAGCCAGTTTTTCCTTGCCTGACGCAGCTTGATCGGGTTGTTGCTGGTTGCTCATAGGACGCTAGCAGACACTGATTTTATAATAATAGCCTGTTTCTTTTTTGCTCTGCTTGCCCCAAGGCGATAGCAATGCTCCATTGCCCCGAGACCGCCTTCGAGCTGCATCAATCCTAACTTGGGGGAGTTGCATACATAGCTAGCCAAGCAGCAGCGCCACCATGGCAAGCGATGTCAGCAGCCCCACCAGCCATGCCCGGGGCCCCAGCCAGGTCACCAGCCGGATCCAGGCCAGGTACCGGGGTTCGCGCAGAATTGGCTGCCGCTGCTCCAGCTCCAGATACCACTTCAGGCGCTGGTGATAGTGCTTCGCCTCCTTGGCGCTGGCCTGCGCTGGCAACGGGGGCATGCTTGCTGCAAACCATCCCCGCCGGATGCGTTCTCGCTGCGCAAGCTGATGCGCAAGGATCAACAGGATCAACAGGCCCAGCGGCAGGAGCCATCCAGACGCCAGTTGCCCAACGGGCAAGGGGCGCGGCGCCACTGATCCTTCCCTCACTATCATATCAAGATACTGCCACCATATAGTAGCCATCGCCAGGATCCCTGTTGCTAGGCCCGCAGCTAGCTGCAGCGTGGATACCATAGCCTCGAGTCGTTGAGAACTGCCAGACGCCCGGTAGCGCAGGTACAGCAACAGCACCAAGGCAAATGGCGCAAGCGTGAAAAAAACCGTCTGGGCAAACTGACCCGTCATGATTAGAAACACCAAGTAGCAGAAGTACAACATCATCAAAAACTCTTTCCACCCCGCGATCAACATTGCGAAGGGTTTGCTTGACGCCAGCACGACGAAGGAACTCCTACTTGGAACCACTGGCGCAGCCGCTGAGAAATGAGTCATTATCAAGGCCCAGGCGAACAAACCATGCCAAAAATCCTCAGAGAGCAGGAGAGTGCCCAGATGACCTTGCGACAATGCCTGCAGCAAGATATACCCCAGCAGTCCGCAAACAAAGCACGCCAGCATGCACTTGTGGGCCTGCAAGACTAAATCCCACCACATCCTGGCCTTGTCACTGTTGCTGGCGCTGGTAGCATAAAGAACGATCTCACCTAATCTCATGTTGGGCCAGATAATGGAAAAAAAGAAGATGAAGATGAAACCCCAAATGCCGTCCCGAGTAGTGAATGCAATAGCTACGCCAAGCGGCAGGAACAGGCAGTAGGACACCCGGAGCAGGGCGCGGTAGTAACGTTCCAGATCCTTGACGCCCCCTTCAAGGGGTACCAGCTTCTCCTTCCCGGGCCCGGGCTCGTTATTTGCTTGCTTGGCGTCCGACATTTGTGATTGATATCGATGCTAGAGCGCGCTTGGCAACGGGTTTTCAGGGAGATTCTAACTCCTGGCGGTGCTTGCGACTCAGGCCCATGTTTCTCGCAGGCTTGTTGCTCAGCAGTGGCTTGCTGCTCAATGGCCGGATCCGCATCAGAGCCGGCGCCATCCAGATCCTCTTCCGATGCGGTGGGCAGCAATTGGCAGATGATGAAAATCATCGATTGTGAGAGTGAGCAGAAGTTTTTGACTTCGCGCCATAGCATCTCCATTATTGGGAGAAGCTTCAACAGCAATTCGGCTAATGTCCCTAGCCGCCTCCCCCATATACATTAGGCAATCGCAGGCAAGAGGCTGCTAGGGTAGAATAGAGTTATGCAAGAAGCGTTCCAAGCCCCTAGCCCTGTTGCGAGGTTCCTGTTAGTGCTCTGCTTGGCTGTGGCCTGGTTTGCGGGTATAGTTTTGGGAAGCTACTGGATGGTGGGAGAAATGGCGATCCCGGAATGTTTTTTCGCATACATCCTCTCGGGAACATTTCTCCATTGCTATCTGCGGGGGCCGCAAATCGAAACGTTCTGGGCTCCCTTTTGGTTTATTGGGATTCTTCTTGGTTGGAACTTGGCGGGATTTGTATTGACAGAAGCTGTTTCTTATTTGTTTGACGTGCCAGGATTAGTCTCTTGACTTGTTTGATGCGCTGGGGCCAGGACCTCCAATCCAGCCGTTGGTTTCATTCCATGCTTCAGCGCCGTATTCGCTCGGCATGTTGTCGAATGACTCACAGGGTAGAATAAGAGTTACGCAAGAATGATCCAAGTGCTGAAATCCATTGCAAAGGCCATGTTGGCGCTTGGTTTGGCGGTGGCCTGGTTCGTGGGCACAGCCTTGGCGGTCTCCTGGATGGCAGACGATGACAGTTTTCTGTGGTTGCTCTTCGCATACGCATTGCCGGTAGGCCTCTACTTCCAGTTCCAAGGGCCGCGAATAAAGAAGCCGTCCTTGTATCTCTTGTGGTTTTTTGTTATTGTGCTTGGCTTTGTCCCGGCGGGATTGGAATTACTGCTTGCTGCTTTCTTATTGCTTAATGCTCTTGGCCTATTATAAGCCCAGCGGCTGTTTCCATTGTTCATGATGTGCCGGGGCCAGGATCTCTAATCCAGCTGTTGGTTTAATTCCATTCTGCAGCGCCTTATTCGCTCGGCATGTTGCCGAATGACTCACAGGGTAGAATAAGAGTTATGCATGAAGGATTCCAAGTGCTGAAATCCATTGCAAAGGCCATGTTGGCGCTTGGTTTGGCTGTGGCCTGGTTCGTGGGCACAGCCTTGGCGGTCTACGGGATGACAGGCGATCCCATGTGGTTGCTCTTCGCATACGGATTGCCGCCAACCCTTCTCTACGGCCATTTCCAAGGGCGGCAAATAAAGAAGCCGTCCTTGTTGCTCTTGTTGTATATTGTTGTTCCGCTTGGCGCTGTCCTGGCGGCATTTGAATTAGAACTTGCTGCTTGGTTATTGCTTGGTGCGCTTGGCCTAAGATAAGCTCAGCGGCTGTTTCCATTGTTCATGATGTGCCGGCCAGGGCCAGAGCGAGCATCGCAAGCGATGACAGCGACCCTGCTTGCCATCTGCGATCTCCCAGCCAGCATACCAGCCGCATCCAAGCCAATTGCCGGGGTGTCCTCAGGATTGGCTTTTGCTGGGATAGTTCCAACAAACTATTCATGTTCCAAGCATCCAGCGGCTTGATGCCTGAACGCTCACTGCCTGTGAATTCAAACATTCCCTTTCGAATTTGTTCCCGATGCAGGATGGATTTAGCCAAGCCTATCAGCACAAGTAGGAAAAACGGCATCATCCTTGCTGGCTCAAAAGACAAGGTATTGGAAGCTAAAAGTGCAGGGCTTGGATGTATTTCAGCTATTGCGGCACCCATTATGACAATGATGGCTGTCAGAAAAGAAAAATTAAATACGGCGTATGTTGAATCGAGCAATCTGATGCGTTTTCCCGCATCGCGCTCCGCTCGATAACGCAGATATCGAACCAGCGCCCAGGCGAACGGCAATGACAGGGCTGCTCCTAGCAAAGTGGACATTCCTCCCACCGCCGACACCAGGAACAGGGAAACAACATAAACACCGAACAAACGACGGTTTCGCTTCATTGACAAGAATGCTTTTGTACTCCTATTGGGAAGAAATGGCGAGGTTAGGAGCGCGGCAACCAAGGCCGCAAACAATACATACCCAAGCAGGCTGCTCGCATAGGAGGGAGGCAGCGGCCCCTGCCGAAACCCATCTAGCAAGCCGTAAGCCAGCAAGATCAAAACGCAACAAACAATCAAGGGGCAGTAGCCCTGGAAAGCCAAACGCCACCAGAGGCTCGCTTTGGCAGCATGGCTCGTGGCTGGATCCAGAATGATTATTAGCCCCCTCGTTACGATGGGAAGCAAGACAGTCAGGAAGCAGAATACCATGAACCCCATGCACAGGGCATTGGCATAGATGAACGTATGTGCCAAACTAACAGGAAGGAGCAGAGTGGCTGCCACCCATGATAAAGAGTGGTAGTAATGATCCAGTTTCTCCATCCCGCCATCAAGGGGCATCAGCCGGCCCTTGCCAGATTCTGGTTTACTTGGTTGCCGCGTGTCCAACATTGTGATTGAAGCCGATGGCGTGCGTTCGTCCTGGCAACAGGTGGCTGGAAGGGATTCTAACCCATGCTAAAATCAGCGACCATGGAAAATTCCCATCTTTCAATATGTGCCTGTGGTGGGCAAAGCTTTTCTGGCTTAGATGTGCTTGTTGGGGTTTGTGCGAAACCTGCTTCGACTGTAGACATAGGTTTCTAAGATTGCTATGTTCGAGCAGGTACGTAATGCCGCTAGGAGTGTTTGCTCATCCGCTCCTACTTACGAGTTTGTTAGGTACGTGGCTTGGGGAACGGTTGCCGTAGCCGCTTCGATGGCCCTCGCAGGAAAATTTGACCTATCTTATGGCATTTTAAAAGCCGGGTTCACTGTAGTTGGCGTGCTAGCCTCTTGGCGCGCGGCCTGTGAATGGCTCTTCCCCGATTTATTCAGTCCCTTGGCGCTGGACCTGGACGGCGACGGCGTCGAGGCGGACGGCCAGGCGCTGTTCGACCATGCGGGCGACGGCATGGCGGAGGCGAGCAACTGGGTATCGGAGGACGACGGCCTGCTGGCTTGGGACCGCGACGGCAACGGGTTGATCGACAGCGGCCGGGAGCTGTTCGGCGACAGCACGCCGTTGCCGGCGGGCGGCCAGGCGTCCCATGGCTTCGCGGCGCTGGCGTCGCTGGACAGCAACGGCGACGGGGTGGTGGACGCCAAGGACGCCAAGTGGAGCGAGCTGCGCGTGCTGCGGTGGACGGACGCGAACAAGAACGGCTTGATGGACAAGGGCGAGCAGCGTTTGGAGACGCTGGCGCAGCATGGGATCAGTTCGCTGAGCCTGGCTTACACGGCTTCCACCAAGAAGGACGCGGCGGGCAACGAGCACCGCCAGGCGGGTAGTTATACGAAGACGGACGGCACCGAGCGGTCGATGGTGGACGTGTGGTTCCGGGCGGACACGCGCCTGCGGAGCTACGACAAGAGCGCGGTGCCGGCCCACAGCGCGGCGGTCAAGGCGCTGCCGGACGCGCGGGGCTTGGGCCTGGTGTACGACCTGCGGGACGCGATGGCCCTGGACGCGGCGGGCAAGCTGGCGGCTCCGCTCTACGCGGGCAAGGAGCGTACGGAGGCGCGCACGCTGGCGCAGCTGGTGCAGGCGTTCGGCGCGGCGGGGACGGAGGCGGCCCGCGCGGAGCTGCTGGACAAGATCCTGCTGCGCTGGGCCGGGGCCGAGGGCGTGACCCATGCGGACTATGGCTGGCGGCGGCGCCTGGACTACACGACGGCGTCGCGGTTCGCGGTGGTGGAGGCCTTCGAGGGTCGCAAGATAACAAAGGGCGATGACTACCGCAATCCGGCGGCGGGCCTGGGGCAGTGGATCAACCAGCGGTACCGCGCGGTGTCGGAGCATTTGCGCGCGGAGCTGGTGCTGCAGCAAAGCTACGCGAGCGAGCTGAACTCGCTCAAGGTCAAGCTGGGCACGCAGGAGCTGGCGACGCAGGAGGCCCTGGAGAAGCTGACGGAGTCCGAGCGCGGCAAGCTGTACCTGGACTTCACGGCGGCGCGGAAGTCGCTAGCAAAACGCGGCGCGGCGGCGACGGCGGAGTTCGTGCGCTCACTGGCGGCGACCTTCGGCGCGAGCGAAGTGGCGCTCCGGGGCCTGGAGCAGACCGCTGCTGGCTGGCAGTACCGCTACGAGTACCAGGTGGCCTGGCTGTCGGCCTCGGTCTCGGAGGGCGAGTATCTGCGGTCCAACGATTACCATGGCGACGACCGGGCCAACGTGTTCCGGACGGTGGACGGGGGCGCGGACACGCTGCGCGGCGGCAAGGGCTCGGATCTCTACCAGCTGCAGGTGGGCACAGGCCATGACACGGTCCATGAGGCGGCGGACGCGGCGCTGCCGGCCTGCGGCTGTCCAACCAAGGTCGCGGCGGCGAAAAAGGGCAACAGCGACATCGTGATGCTGGGACCGGACGTGGCGGTGGCGGACGTCCGCCTGCGCCGGGACCGCGACCATCTGTGGGTGGAGATCCTGGGCCCGGCGGACGCGAAAGGCGCGCGTGCCGTCACCGACAGCCTGAAGATTCACAACCATTACCGCGGGTCCGGCATCGAGGGCGTGGTGTTCGCGGACGGTACCGAATGGGACAGGCAGAAGCTGGCGGCGACGCCGTTCACGGGCGGGTCCGGCAACGACCGGCTCGTGGGCCGCGACGGCCAGGCCGATGTTTTCGACAGCTCCGCCGGCGGCAACGACAGCCTGTACGGCCTGGGCGGCGACGACACCTACGTCCTGCGCCGGGGCACCGGTCATGACGCGGTCTTCGAGGGCCGCGACAGCGCAGGTCGCGTGATACGGAGCGGTACGGGCGGTACCGACCGGGTGCTGCTGGAAGCCGGCATCGGCGCGGACGATGTGCGCGTGCGGCGCGACGGAGACCATCTGCTCATCGAATTGCTGGGCGCGGCCGGCGCGGATGGCGTCCGTCCGGTCACCGACAGCATGAGGATCGACGGCTATTTCCTGTCCTCCAGCACGCGCGTCGAGTCGGTCGAGTTCGCGGACGGGACCAAATGGGGCGAGGCGAAGCTGGCGAAGGCGGCCTTCATGGGCGGGTCCGGCAACGACAAGATCGCGGGGCGGGCTTCAGCCGCCGACACCTTTGACAGCGCGGCGGGTGGCAGGGACAGCTTGTACGGCCTGGGTGGCGACGACACCTACGTCCTGCGCCGCGGCACCGGCCACGACACGGTCTTCGAAGGCCGCGACAGCGGAGGCGCCTGGCAGGGCGACCGCCGCCACGCATCCGGCGCCGATCGGGTGCTGCTGGGCGCAGGCATCACGGCGGCCGACGTGCGCTTGCGGCGCGACGGCGTCCATCTGGTGATCGAGCTGCTGGGCGCGGTGGACGCCGAAGGCGCCCGTCCGGTGACCGACAGCCTGAAGGTGGACAGCTATTTCATCGATGCGACCATGCGCGTCGAGTCGGTGGAGTTCGCCGACGGCTCCAAGTGGGCGGCGGCCAAGCTAGACGCCGTGGCCCTCGTCGGCGGCAGCGGGCACGACAAGCTCGTCGGGTCGCGGGGCGCAGACACCTTCGACAGCGCGGCGGGCGGCAATGACAGCCTGTACGGCCAGGACGGCGGCGACACCTATGTCCTGCGCCGGGGCACCGGCCACGACACGGTGTACGAGGGCCGAGACAGCAGAGGCGGCTGGCAGCTTCGGCGCGGTTTTGGCGGCGCCGACCGGGTGCTGCTGGGGTCCGGCATTGGCGCGGCCGACGTGCGCTTGCGGCGCGACGGCGTCCACTTGGTGATCGAGCTGCTGGGCGCGGCGGACGCGGACGATGTCCGGCCGGTGACCGACAGCCTGAGGATCGACAGCCACTACGCAGGCGCGCCGGCGCGGATTGAGAAGGTGGAGTTCGCCGACGGGACGGTCTGGGGCGCGGCACGCTTCAACGCCGCGGACCTGCCGGGCGCCAGCGAGGCCGTGCCGCCTTCCTACACGCAGGCGAAGGAGCCGATGCGTGGCGGTACCGGGAACGAGCACTTGCATGGCCGCGCTGACAGGAATGACATATTCGACGCCGACGCCGGCGGCAATGATTCTTTGTACGGCAAGGATGGCGACGATGTTTACCGCCTGGGATCGGGCACTGGCAATGACGTGGTCAATGAGCACTCCCAGCGCTCCAGCGCGGTCGGCGACGCCAACGACGTGGTGGAGATCGAGGCGGGCTTCAAGGCCGGCGACGTCCAGCTGCGTCGGGACACCGACCATTTGTACATCCAGCTGCTGGGCGCGGCGGACAAAAACGGCGTCCGCAGCGTGACCGACAGCCTGAAGATCGACGGGCATTACGACAGGGCCGCGGGCGAGATTGAGAAAGTGAAGCTCGCGGATGGCACGGTGTGGACGGCGGCGCAGTTCGACAAGGTGGCGATCCGCGGCAGCTACAGGAACGATTACCTGTATGGCCGGACGGACATGGCCGACATTTTCGACGCCGACGCCGGCGGCAACGATAAGTTGTACGGCAAGGACGGCGACGACGTCTACCGCCTGGGGTCGGGCACCGGCCATGACGTGGTCTATGAGCACGCCCAGCGTTCCAGCGCGGTCGGCGACGCCAACGACGTGGTGGAGATCGAGGCGGGCTTCAAGGCCGGCGACGTCCAGCTGCGGCGGGACACCGACCATTTGTACATCCAGCTGCTGGGCAAGGCGGACGCCAACGGCGTCCGCAGCGTGACCGACAGCCTGAAGATCGACCGGCACTACGACACGGCCGCGGGCGAGATTGAGAAAGTGAAGCTCGCGGATGGCACGGTGTGGACGGCGGCGCAGTTCGACAAGGTGGCGATCCGCGGCAGCTACAGGAACGATTACCTGTATGGCCGGACGGACATGGCCGACATTTTCGACGCCGACGCCGGCGGCAACGATAAGTTGTACGGCAAGGACGGCGACGACGTCTACCGCCTGGGGTCGGGCACCGGCCATGACGTGGTCTATGAGCACGCCCAGCGTTCCAGCGCGGTCGGCGACGCCAACGACGTGGTGGAGATCGAGGCGGGCTTCAAGGCCGGCGACGTCCAGCTGCGGCGGGACACCGACCATTTGTACATCCAGCTGCTGGGCAAGGCGGACGCCAACGGCGTCCGCAGCGTGACCGACAGCCTGAAGATCGACCGGCACTACGACACGGCCGCGGGCGAGATTGAGAAAGTGAAGCTCGCGGATGGCACGGTGTGGACGGCGGCGCAGTTCGACAAGGTGGCGATCCGCGGCAGCTACAGGAACGATTACCTGTATGGCCGGACGGACATGGCCGACATTTTCGACGCCGACGCCGGCGGCAACGATAAGTTGTACGGCAAGGACGGCGACGACGTCTACCGCCTGGGGTCGGGCACCGGCCATGACGTGGTCTATGAGCACGCCCAGCGTTCCAGCGCGGTCGGCGACGCCAACGACGTGGTGGAGATCGAGGCGGGCTTCAAGGCCGGCGACGTCCAGCTGCGGCGGGACACCGACCATTTGTACATCCAGCTGCTGGGCAAGGCGGACGCCAACGGCGTCCGCAGCGTGACCGACAGCCTGAAGATCGACCGGCACTACGACACGGCCGCGGGCGAGATTGAGAAAGTGAAGCTCGCGGATGGCACGGTGTGGACGGCGGCGCAGTTCGACAAGGTGGCGATCCGCGGCAGCTACAGGAACGATTACCTGTATGGCCGGACGGACATGGCCGACATTTTCGACGCCGACGCCGGCGGCAACGATAAGTTGTACGGCAAGGACGGCGACGACGTCTACCGCCTGGGGTCGGGCACCGGCCATGACGTGGTCTATGAGCACGCCCAGCGTTCCAGCGCGGTCGGCGACGCCAACGACGTGGTGGAGATCGAGGCGGGCTTCAAGGCCGGCGACGTCCAGCTGCGGCGGGACACCGACCATTTGTACATCCAGCTGCTGGGCAAGGCGGACGCCAACGGCGTCCGCAGCGTGACCGACAGCCTGAAGATCGACCGGCACTACGACACGGCCGCGGGCGAGATTGAGAAAGTGAAGCTCGCGGATGGCACGGTGTGGACGGCGGCGCAGTTCGACAAGGTGGCGATCCGCGGCAGCTACAGGAACGATTACCTGTATGGCCGGACGGACATGGCCGACATTTTTGACGCCGACGCCGGCGGCAACGATAAGTTGTACGGCAAGGACGGCGACGACGTCTACCGCCTGGGGTCGGGCACCGGCCATGACGTGGTCTATGAGCACGCCCAGCGTTCCAGCGCGGTCGGCGATGCCAACGACGTGGTGGAGATCGAGGCGGGCTTCAAGCCGGGCGACGTCCAGCTGCGGCGGGACACCGACCATTTGTACATCCAGCTGCTAGGCAAGGCGGACGCCAACGGCGTCCGCAGCGTGACCGACAGCCTGAAGATCGACCGGCACTACGACACGGCCGCGGGCGAGATTGAGAAAGTGAAGCTCGCGGATGGCACGGTGTGGACGGCGGCGCAGTTCGACAAGGTGGCGATCCGCGGCAGCTACAGGAACGATTACCTGTATGGCCGGACGGACATGGCCGACATTTTTGACGCCGACGCCGGCGGCAACGATAAGTTGTACGGCAAGGACGGCGACGACGTCTACCGCCTGGGGTCGGGCACCGGCCATGACGTGGTCTATGAGCACGCCCAGCGTTCCAGCGCGGTCGGCGATGCCAACGACGTGGTGGAGATCGAGGCGGGCTTCAAGCCGGGCGACGTCCAGCTGCGGCGGGACACCGACCATTTGTACATCCAGCTGCTAGGCAAGGCGGACGCCAACGGCGTCCGCAGCGTGACCGACAGCCTGAAGATCGACCGGCACTACGACACGGCCGCGGGCGAGATTGAGAAAGTGAAGCTCGCGGATGGCACGGTGTGGACGGCGGCGCAGTTCGACAAGGTGGCGATCCGCGGCAGCTACAGGAACGATTACCTGTATGGCCGGACGGACATGGCCGACATTTTTGACGCCGACGCCGGCGGCAACGATAAGTTGTACGGCAAGGACGGCGACGACGTCTACCGTCTGGGGTCGGGCACCGGCCATGACGTGGTCTATGAGCACTCCCAGCGCTCCAGCGCGGTCGGCGACGCAGGCGATGTGGTGGAAATCGAGGCGGGCTTCAAGGCCGGCGACGTCCAGCTGCGACGCGACACCGATCATCTGTACATCGAGTTGCTGGGCCAGGCTGATAAAAACGGCGTCCGCAGTGCGACCGACAGCCTGAAGATCGACCGGCACTATTCCCATGCAGCCGGCGCGATCGAGAGCATCAAGTTCGCCGGCGGCAAGGAATGGCAGGGTCCTTTGGCGGTCGGCGGGACGGGCGCCGACACGCTGTCGTCGGCCCAGGCCGGGGTGCTGTACGGCGGGGCGGGCGACGATGTCTACCAGCTGTCGGGCTCGTTTGGCCAGGACACCATCATCGACACCGGCGGCGCGGACAAGCTGTCTTTCACCGGCCATGCGAAGGAGAAGCTGTCGCTGTCGCGTTCGGGCGACGACCTGGTGGTCAAGTCGCTGGGCTCCAGCGACCAGGTCACCATCGACGGCTGGTATGAGCAGGGCGGCGCGCGGCGGCTGGAGCGCATCGAGTCGGGCACCGAGATGCTGCTGGCGTCGGCGGCGGAGCGGATGGTCGCGGCCATGGCGGTGTTCGTGGACGCGGGCGGATCGGAGTCCTCGTTTCTGGCGACCAAGGCGGCTGATTACTGGCAAGCGATCGACGTCGGGCAGTGAGCGAGGAGCAGGACGCGGCGGACGCTGAGAAGGCGCTGCATCGGGCGCTGGGCGAGATCGCACTGTTCCTGGGACAGACGGAGGAGGGAGAGCATCTGTTCCTGTCGGAGCTGCGCCTGCTGGTGCTGCCGCCGGTGTTGCTGCGGCAGTATAAGCTGGTGAAGGGCCCGGAGGACGCGACGGTGGGCTTCATTGCCTGGGCCTCGGTCGGCAAGGAAGTGGAGAAGCGCTTGTTGGCGGGAGCGCGCCTGCGGCCGTCGGAATGGCGCAGCGGCGAGCGGATGGTGGTGGCGCAGCTGTTCTGCCCGGCCGCGGTGCGGAAGCTGCTGCTGGGCGGCATCCGCCGGGACTTCTTCCAGGATCGGGAACTGTACGTGGTCGAGGATGCGGGCACCGCCCAAGCCCATTTCCGGCTGGTGGAGCCGCTGCCGGCGGAGGAAGGCTAGCGCTCGTCGAAGGCCTTGTCCCGGTGCTGCAGCAGCGGCTCGAGGAAGTATTCATAGACATAGCGCTCGCCGGTGCGGACATCGGCGGTGACGCCCATGCCGGCGAGGAGGGGTACGATGGTGCCGTCGCGCAGCTCCATATCCTGGCGGGCGATGTCGATGCGGACCCGAAAGACGAGCCCTTGGCCTTCGGCCTCGATGGCGTCGGTAGCAATGGCGGTGATGGTGCCCCTGAGCAGGCCATGCTCGGTGTGCGGGAAAGCGTCGAGCTTGAGATTGGCTTCCTGGCCGGCGCGGAGATGGCCTAGATCCTTGCTGGCGACGAAGACCTCGGCATGCAGATCGACGTTGTCGGGCACGATGCGCATGAGTTCCTGGCCCGGCTGGACGATGGCGCCGGGCACATGTACGGCGACCTGCTCGACCGTGCCGGAGCCAGCAGCGAATACCAGGTGCCGCTCCAGCAAGTGCTCGATCTTGATCAGCTCGCTGTCGAGCGCGCGCCTGCGCGCGCGCGCCGCTGTCAAGCTGTCGGCCGCCTGCCGGGCGATCCCAGCGCGCCGCGCGGCGGCTTCATCGTTGATGCGCGCGCTTTCGGCGGCCAGCTCGGCGGCGCGGTCATCTGCCGCGTCCGCGACATCGCGCAATTGCTGGCGTTCGCGCTCGAATTCCTCGATCTGCAGGGCCAGGGCGTCAGCCGCCTGGCGGGCGCGGCTCTCCGCCTGCTGCTGGCCAATCTGGGCTTGTTCCACGGCGACGGCGCTGACTACTCCAGCGGCTAGCAAGCCAAGGCTGCGCTTCGTTTCTGCCTGGCGGACCGCCGCTACAACGTTGAGATCGTCGATGTCAGATCGCATGGATTCCAGCTGGATGGAGGCGCGCTTGTCCAAGGATTCCAACAGCCACAGCTGTCGCAGGCGGACGGATTCCTGGCTGGAGCGGGCCGTTTCCACCGCGTTGATCTGGGAGCGGGAGCGAGTGGCATCGGCTTCCAGCTCCTGCAGCTGATGGGCCAGGAGCAGCTGGGCCTCGTTCAGCAACGTCGGATCGAAGTCAGCGAGCTCGGCCAGCTCGGCCAGGCGCGGTATGGCATGCGTCCCGAATTCCATGGTGTCCAGCAGCAGCTGGTCGCTGGCTGCTGCCAGGATCTCAGCGTCGCGCAGAGCTGTGAGACGCTCGCGCTCGGCTAGCGCCTCGGCCGGATCCAGCTCCAGCAGGAGCGCGCCCGCGTCGACTTGCTGGCCGGGGCGTACAGGCACGGCGCTCACCTTGCCGCCGATTGCCGCCTGCGCCGGCTTGGTCTCGCCATCAGGCCGCAGCTTGCCGGAGCCCTCGACATTGATGTCGAGCTTCGCCACGCTGGCCCAGACGGCGAACGCCACCAGCAGAGACGACAGCAGGTACATCAGGGCGCGCGCCGCCGGCGCCGGCGGCGTTTCCTCAATCTCCATCCGGGACGGATGGAACGCGGCCTCGCGCCGGGTGTAGCCCTTGGACCGCCGCCATGGGCGCCAGCTCACAGCCGTTCTCCCTGCAGCAGCCGCGCCACCTTGCCGCCGCGGGCGCGCAGCTGCTCCAGCGTGCCGTATTCGAGCAGGTGGCCATTATCCAGCAGCAGTGCCCGGTCGCAGCGCTCCAGCAAGCGCATGTTGTGCGTGATCAGGAACACCGTACGGCCGGCGCAGATGTCAGGCAGGCGCTCGAGCAGGTCCTCGGCCGTGGCCGCATCGAGCCCGCTGGTGATCTCATCTAGGATCAGCAGCCGCGGATCGGAGGCCAGGGCTCGCGCCAGCGCGATGCGCTGCCGCTGACCGCCGGACAGCTTTTCGCCGCCCTCGCCCACCTCCGTCTCGTAGGTTCGGTCCAAGAGGCTGATGAAATCGTCCGCGCCCGCAAGCTGGGCGGCCCACTTGATCTGCTCTGAAGGCATGCTCGGGTTTGCATGCGCTATGTTGTACCTGATCGTGCCGTTGAACAGCAGGTTGTCCTGCAGCACCACGCCCAGCTGAGGCCGCAGCCACCGCGTCTGCAGCTCCGCCAGGTTGTGGCCGTCGATCAGGACCGCGCCGGCGTTAGGCGACATGAAGCGCTGCAGCAGGAACCCCAAGGTGCTCTTGCCCGAGCCCGAGCGTCCGCTGACGCCGACCACGGCGCCGGCCGGCACAAGGAAACTCACGTCCCGCAAGGCCGGCTGTTTCCGCCCGGCATGATTGAAGGTCACGCCGCGGAACTCGACCTTCCCGATCAACGACTCGGACGGCGTCCAGCCGGCATCGTCCTCGGTCGGGGCCTCCATCACCTCCTTGGCCCGCTGCAGCGCCACCTGCATCTCCTGCAGGCCTTGCCACAGCTGCGCCAGCCGCATGATCGGCTGGGTGATCTGCTGCGCGATCATATTGAAGGCGATGAAGGATCCCATGCTCATGTCGCCGGAGATCACTTCATACACGCCCAGTCCCAGCAGCGTCACCATCTTGGCCTGGTTCAGGCCCTGGATGATGTTCGAGCCGATGCTGCCGGTGTTGCTCGCGTCGAAGTTGGCCCGCGCCTGGTTCGACACCCGTTCGTCCCAATTGCGCTGCTGCCGCGGCTCCTGCGCCGAGGCCTTCACCGTGCGGATGCCGCGCACGGTCTCAACCGCATAAGCCTGGTTGGACGCGCCTAGCTCGTACAGGTGCCGCACCCGTCGCCGCAGGACCGGCGCCAGCGCCACCGCGACCACTACATATGCAATCAGGAACGCGATCACCGCCAGCGTCATGATGCTCGAGTAGAACCATAACACCCACAGGTAGATTGCAACGAACGCCGCATCCAGGCCGGCGGTGATCATGCCGTTCATCACGAAGGCGCGCAGGGCGTCGATCTCCCGCAGCCGCTGCACCACCGCGCCCGTCGCCCGCTCCTGGAAATACGCCAGCGGCTGGCCCATGATCTTGGCGAACATGCGGGCGCCCAGGCTCGCATCCAAGCGACAGCCCAGGTGCGCGGTGAAATAATCCCGCAGATACGACAGCAGCGATGTCGCCACCGCCGCCAGGCCCAGGACCACCAGCACTGTCGCCAAGGTCTCGAAGGCATGGTGCGGCAGCACCTTGTCGAAGGCCACTTGAAAGCCCAGCGGCGTGACGAGCCCCAGCAAGTTCACCACCAGCGTGGCCAGCAGAATCTCGAAAATCCGCATCCGGTGCTTGACGATGAACGGCTTGAACCAAGCCAGGCTGAACTTGACCCGCTCGCGCGCATCGCCGCCCCGCGGCGTCATCATGACCGCCGTGCCCTCCAGCCTTGCCTCCAGCTGGCTGCGATCGAGATATTCCTCCTTGCCCGGGAGCCCGCACACCAACGTCACCGGCTGCGATCGACCCGCAGCCATGCCGTGCCTGGCCAGCACCACCCATGTGCCCTCCCGGTCCCGAGCCGCGCATGGCAGCGACATCCGCTCGAGGCGCGAGAAGTCAATGGCTTGCGGCTGCGCCCGCATGCCGAGGCTGCGCGCCGCGAGTGTCATGCCCACCTCATCCAGGCCTTGGCTGTCAGGATCGTGTTGGTGGGCCACCGTTCCCGCCGTCGCCGGCAGCTGGTGGAAGCGCGCGATTATGAGAAGGCACTCCAGCCCATGATTGGGGCTCAGCGAGGGCTGGTCGGCTGGCGCCGCCTCCGGGCTGTTTGGATGATGGTCAGTCATGGGCTTGCCTCCGTTTGGATCTGCATCTGCACAGCAGGCGATAAGCCAGAAGACTAAGATGGGCTTGGACTAAATTGTATACAATCCCCCAATGAAAGCATGGCTCCTTTGTGCTTCTTTCGGCTACGGCGAAAGGAAGGGGAAGCCCTGGATTCTGCTGTCCTATGCGTACGGTGCTTGCCAAAAGCATTCGGGCGATTGGCCTCCTGATCCCGCCAATGACAAGTCAGTCCCCTACTATGCATGGCGATATGATTTGGGCCTCAAGTTCACTAGATCGTTTGTCCCCGTCGAGTACCAGGAAGATGTGAAGAACTTCCTGGGGGAACTGAAGGAAGGAGATTTCCCTCATCTGGTGTATCTTGAGACCTTCATAAACGATAGAAATCAGGTGGAGGTCATCGGCATTAGCAACTGCTAGGACCCCGGCCTTAGCAAGCCTTGATCGCCAGCAAGATGTAGGGCCGCAGCCGGCGTAGCCGGGGCTAACGGGCGCGGGCGAACGCCGCGATGCCGGCGCAGCAGCCGATGATGGCGACGATCTCGAGCGGCCGCAGCTCCTCGCTGAGGAACAGCCAGCCCAGGATAGCGGTCAGGGCGGGCACTATGCCGTACAGCACGGCGATCGACACCGAGCCGATGCGGGCGATGGCGTAGCTGATGAGCCAGACTACGAGAAATTGGTTGATCACGCCTTGGAAGATAGCCTGCAGCAGAATCTCGCCACGGCCAGCATCGGCGAGGCCGCTGGGCAGCCACGGCCACAGCGGCAGGAACAGTAGCAGGTTGCCGAGCGACATGGCGGGCAGCAGCACCTTGATGTCGACCGGCCGCAGCCGGGTGGCGGTCAGATACACCGCCAGCAGCAAAGTGGCGACGATAATCCACAGCAGCGCGACCGAGAGCTTGCCGCCGCCCAGGCCGGCGTAGAACATCAGGATGTTGGACAGCAGCAAAACGCCGATCGCCAGCAGCTTGCCCCAGCCGATGCCCTGGCGGCTGGCGAGCCATGCGCAGCCGGCGGCGGCGGCCGGCAGCAGGCCGTTGAGCAGTACGCCGGCGTTCGCGGCCGGCGTCTCCTGCAGGCCGATGAACAGCGCCATGGTGTAGGGAAAGCCGTAGCAGAGCACCAGCACTGGCAGCTGCCGCCAGGGTACGTTGCGCCAGCTAGCGCGCCACAGCCACAGCAGCGGCAGCGCGCATGCCGAGCCGACGATATAGCGAATGAAGGTAATGTCGCCCGGCGTCAGGCTACCGAGCAGGCCGATGCGCGAGACGATGTACCAAGCGCTCCAGATCGCGACGATGACGAGCCCGGCGAGCAGGCCCAATGGCTCGCGCGCATAGCGCGAATCCTTGCCAAACAGCAACGGAACCAGGCGGCGCAACGGCGCCGCCCGGGCCGCCGCCCTAACCATACTTGGCGCGCAGAAGTTCGCCGCTAACTAGCGGATCCAACCCCAAATCGTACCATGGCTCTCTCAGTTGGCAAGCAAAGCAATCGCAGTTATCCAGCGAATCAAGCGACGCACCCAAGGATCGCGCCAGGGCCGACATGGTCGGATTGTGCCCGATCGCCAAGACACAGTCTGTCTGCATTGGGAGCCTCCGCAGCCGCTGTATCCAGGACTCGGGCTGGCAGTTGTACAAATCCCATTCTTGTTCTTGCTGCAATTCTGGCAGGCCCAGGCCAGCGAGCACTTGCTCGGCGGTCGCCTTCGCGCGCTCAGCAGCGCTAACCAGCAACAGGTCGGGTACTATTTCGCGTTCAGCCAGCAGTTCGCCAAATCTCTTAGCATGCGCCAATCCCATCGACGTAAGAGGCCGCTCGAAATCGCCGTCCGGATGGGAATGCTCAGCTTCGGCATGGCGCATCAGCAACAAGCGAGGCTGGGCAAGAGGCGATTGTCCAAGACGCTGGACGATGCCGACGAGGTCTTCGTCGCTGATGTGACGCCGGAAGTCCGCCATATGCTTGAAAGCGTCGAAAGCAACGTGCAGGCGCTCGGCGTCCAATTCGTGCCCTATGTTCCGCAGCCGCTGGCGGAACGCATTGCGGCCCGACAGCTTGCCGAGCGGGATGCGGTTCGACTCCCAGCCGACGTCCTCAGCGCGCATGATCTCGTAGGTCGCGCGCGCCTTGAGCACGCCATCTTGATGGATGCCCGATTCGTGCGCGAAGGCGTTGGCGCCGATAATGGCCTTGTTGGGCTGGACCGGCATGCCGGAGATCTCGGCCACCAGCCGCGAGGCTGATACCAGTTGCTTGGTTTCGACATCGACGCGGCAGGGAAAACTCGCGCCGCGCGTGCGGATCGCCATGACAATCTCCTCGAGCGCGGCGTTGCCCGCGCGCTCGCCGATGCCGTTGATAGTGCATTCGACCTGCCGGGCGCCGGCCTGGACGGCGGCCAGGCTGTTAGCGACCGCCAAGCCCAAGTCATCGTGGCAGTGCACGGAGAAAACCGCCTGATCGGAATTCGGTACGCGCTCGATCAGCTGCTTGATCAGCGCCGCGAACTCATCCGGCAACGTGTAGCCCACCGTGTCGGGGATGTTGATGGTGGTGGCGCCGGCAGCGATCGTCGCCTCGACGATACGACACAGGAAATCGGGCTCGCTGCGGCCAGCGTCCTCGGGCGAGAACTCGACGTCCTCCACCGCCTCACGCGCGCGCTTGACCGCCGCGACGGCGCGTTCCACCACCTCGTCGGGCTGAAGGCCGAGCTTCTTCTCCATGTGCAGGGGCGAGCTAGCGATGAAGGTGTGCACGCGCGGCCGCGCCGCATCCCGCACCGCCTCGACCGCCTTGTCGATGTCAGCGGGATTGGCTCGCGCTAGGGCGCAGACAGTGCTGTTCCTGATCCTGCTAGCGATGTCCTTGACGGCGTTGAGGTCACCGGAACTCGCCGCCGGAAAGCCGGCCTCGATGACATCGACGCCGAGGCTATCGAGCTGCAGGGCGATGCGCATCTTCTCCGCCGGCGTCATCGCGGCGCCGGCGCTCTGCTCGCCATCGCGCAGCGTCGTGTCGAAGATCACGAGCGGTGGTTGGTTGCTGTCGTTCATAACTATGTGTCGCGGCTGGGTTGCCGCCCGCGAGGACGCAGGCGGTCCGCGCCTCGCCAGGACGCGAAAGGGGAAAGGGCGGGGGTGGGGGCTGGTGTGGGGTGGTACTGCGCTTGCTAGCGCAGCAGCAGCAGGCCGCGGAGGTCGGCGGCACCGGTAAGGATGATGCGGAAAGCGTTCATCACCTTGTCATTCTAACAGATTTGGATGCCGTCCTGCAAGCGGCGATGGCTTAAAGCGCGAATTCGAACTCGCGGTCCTTGACCCCGACCTTGACCTTGCCGCCAGCCTTGAGCTCCCCAGCGGCGATGCGATGCGCCAGCGGATCCTCGATGGCGCGCTGCAGCTCGCGCTTGAGCGGCCGGGCGCCATACTCTGGACTGCTGCCTCGTACGGCCAGCAGCCGGGCCGCCTGCTCGTCCCACTCCAGCTCGATTTTTTCCTCCGCCATGCGGCCGCGCAGCTCCTCGAGCTGCAGCCGCGCGATCGCGATGTTCGCCTGATCGTCGAGGGCGTTGAAGACGATGAGATCGTCAAGCCGATTGAGGAACTCCGGCGCGAAATAGCCGCGCGCCTCTTCTTTCACCGCCGCGACCGCCGCTTCGCGGTCCGGCGCCGCAGCCAGCTGCCGCGAGCCGATGTTCGAAGTCAGGATGATCACGGTGTTGCGGAAATCGACGCTGCGGCCGCGGCCGTCGGTCAGGCGGCCGTCGTCGAGCGTCTGCAGCAGGATGTTGAGCACTTCGCGATGCGCCTTCTCGACCTCGTCGAACAGGATGACACTGTAGGGCCGGCGGCGCACCGCCTCGGTGAGCTGCCCGCCCTGCTCGTGGCCCACATAGCCCGGCGGCGCGCCGATCAGGCGCGCGACCGCATGGCTCTCCATGTACTCGCTCATGTCGATGCGCAGCAGATGCCGGTCGCTGTTGAACAAATAGCGCGCGAGCTCCTTGGACAGCTCGGTCTTGCCCACGCCGGTCGAGCCGAGGAACAAAAAGCAGCCCAGCGGGCGCTGGCGGTCCGCCAGGCCGGCGTGGGCGCGCACGATGGCGGCGGCTACCGCCTGGGCGGCCTCATCCTGGTTGATGACGCGGGATCGCAGGTGCTCCTCCAGGCCGAGCACCTTCGCTTGATGCGCTTCGAGCAGCTGGCTCACCGGGATGCCGGTGGCGCGCGCGACCACGGCCGCGACCTCGCGCTCATCGACCTCGTCGCCCAGCAGGCGCTTGCCCTTGGGCGGCGGGGCGGCGGCGGCGGCCTCGAGCTTGGGGATCTCCACGTTCTGGATCTTGGCCGCCTGCTCCCATTCGCCATCCTGCGTGCGGCGCTCGAGCTCGGCCCGCAGCTCGCTGAGGCGCTCCTTGCCCTCCTTGCGCGCGGTGAAGTAGGCCTTCTCCGCCTGCCACTGCTCCATCAGCTCGCCCATCTCCTCCTCGGCCCGCTTGATCTGCTCGCGCTGGGCCTTCAGCCGCTCCTTCGAGCCGGCGTCGCTCGAGGTGCGGATGGCGGCCTCATCCAGCCTCAGCTGCGCCAGGCGCCGCTCGAGGCGGTCGACCTCCTCGGGCTTGGAATCCTGCTCGATGCGCAGCTTGGCCGCGGCCTCGTCCATCAAGTCGATGGCCTTGTCCGGCAGCTGGCGGTCGCTGACGTAGCGCTGGGACAGCTCGACCGCGGCGACGATGGCCGAATCGTTGATGCGCACGCCATGGTGCAGCGCATAGCGATCGGCCAGGCCGCGCAGGATCGATACCGCCGCCTCGGCACTGGGCTCTTCCACCAGCAGGCGCTGGAAGCGCCGCTCGAGCGCCGCGTCCCGCTCGATATGCTCGCGGTATTCCGCCAGGGTCGTGGCGCCCAGGCAGCGCAGCTCGCCGCGGGCCAGGGCCGGCTTGATCATGTTGGCGACGTCGAGGTTCGGCATGCCACCGGCGCCGACGATCATATGGATCTCGTCGATGAAGATGATGTAGCGGTCCGGCGCGTCCGTGATCGCCTGCAGCACCTGCTTGAAGCGCTCTTCGAACTGTCCCCGCATCGAGGCCCCGGCGAGCATGCTGGCGATGTCGATGCTGAGCAGCCGCCGGTTCTGCAAGCCGGCGGGCGCCTCCTTGGCCGCGATGCGGTGCGCCAGGCCCTCGACCACCGCGGTCTTGCCCACGCCGGGCTCGCCGATCAGCAGGGGATTGTTCTTGGTACGACGCTGCAGGATCTGCATCGCCCGGCGGATCTCCTCGTCGCGCCCGATGACCGGATCGAGCTCGCCTGCCTCCGCCTGCGCGGTCAAATCGACCGTGTAGCGCTTCAGCGCCTGGTTAGGCGCGCTGGACGAGCTCTCGGTACTGGCCTCGTCGATGCGCACCCGGTCGAGCAGCGCCGCGAAGCGTTGGGGCGTGATGCCCACTTCGCCGAGGACGGCCTGGACGGCCGGATCCTTGGCCACGCACTGGCGCAGCAGCGTCTTGGTATCGAGCAGCTTGCGGCCCGCGCGCGCCTGCTCCTTGAGCGCCTGTTTCATGACCTTGCGGAATTCCGGCGTCACATCCTCGTCGTCATCGTCGGCCGCCGCCGGAGCCTTGGGCAGCTTGGCCACCGCCGCTTGCAGCCGCTGCTGCAAGTCTGCGGGCTGGACGCCGGCGAGGGCCGCCACGCTGGCGAGTACGCCGCCCTCGTCAGCGGCGAGCGCCGCCAGGACATGCAGCGGCGCCAGGCCCGCATGGCCATGGGACCAGGCCTGCTGGTAGGCGGCCTCGAAAGTCGCGCGGAGCTGAGGGGTGGCTTCAAGCATGCCGGGTATTTAAGCTCGGCGCCGCGGCCGCGCAAGGGAAGGGATAAGTTTTACTTGGCGCATCCAAAGGCTGGATGTGGCGCGCCAACTTGCGGCAGCAATGTCTTATTAAGAAATTGCGTCAAGCAAGGTAGGTGCTTCCCTTTATAGGAACGTACCGGCGCCGCAGTTGGGTGCAACTGGGTCAGAGCGCCATCGCATATCGGCGGGCAGGTTGAGGAAATTGCTGCTCGCGGTGGTGCAAACCGCGTAATTGTTTTGCTCGCCGCGCAGGCCGCCGAAGCGGACCCTTCCCTTGTTCGGGGTCCCTTCATCAATCTTGCGATCTAGCTCCGCCAGCAGGTTGGAAGGAATCCCTCTGCCGGTATACAGGATGTTCTCGAAGTAATAATCGAAGATGTCATCCGTGTCGCCGGTCGTGCGCGGGTGCGCCAATCTCTTATATGCGGTGTCACGACCCCAACTGATTTCATAAAAGCCGCCGTACGTGTTGGCCGGCGAATTGGCGAGGCTGTTGTGCTCGTTGTTGGCGCCGCCGGTGCAGTTGCCGCATTGCAGCAGTCCGGCCACAGTTAGGTTCTGGAAGGTAAACTTCGATATCCTGTAGCGGACTCTGTTGTTGTCATAAAACCCTCTGCTGGTAGATACCTGCGCATCTGGCAGGTAGTCCTGGATGTTGCTCATGGTACCCGGGACGCCTCCATAGCGGTCGATGAAGATGTTCCAGGCGAGCCGGATGGAATGATTGCGATCAGCCAGGGATTTCACCTTGGCGTTGTTGATGATTTCCGTCGTCTTGAGCACGCCGCCCAGCAGCAGGCCGAACACAACCAGCACCAGGGTGAACTCAATCAGGGTGACGCCCTGTTGCAAGGTGCGGGAGCGGTTCATGCGGAATACCGGCGGGCAGGCCATAGAAAAAGATGTTGCATGATTTTAACTTATTTGCAGGCTGCAGGACGAGTCAAAACGGCCAGGCACACCCCGCAGGCGACCGCGACATTAAGGCTGGCGACGCTAGCGCTGGCCAGTGCCGGCACGCAGATCAGCTGGTCGCAGCCGGCGCGCGTCAGGCGCCGCAGCCCGCGATCCTCGCTCCCCATCACTAGGGTCCAGGGTCCCGCCGGCGGCGGGATCGCGAACACATCGACGGCGGCGTCAGCCGGCGCCACGGTCCCATACACCGTCACGCCCGCATCCCGCATGGCGCGCAGCTCGCGGCTGAGATTGACCACGGGCACGACCGGAACCGTCGCCGCGGCTCCGCTGGCGACTTTGCTCGCCGCCGCCGACAGGCTGGCGCTGCGACGCTGCGGGTGCAGCAGCATGGCCACGCCGAAAAAAGCGGCTGCGCGCAGGCACGCGCCGAGGTTGCGCGGATCGGCGACCTCATCCAGCACCAGGAACGATGGCTCCTGCCCTGCCGCCAGCAGTTCCCGCCAGCCGGCGGGCTGCCGGGCGGGCGGCGTCAGCCACGCCGCCACGCCCTGGTTCTTGTCCAGGCCGGCCAGGCTGCGCAGCTTCTCCCGGCTGACGGTCATCAGCGGCACGCCCGCTTGCGCCGCCGCCGCGGCCAGGTCCCGATTGGTGCCGGTCGCGAGCGCGATCTTGCTCACCCGGCCCGCGGCCAGGGCCGCCTTGACCGCATGGCGGCCGACGGCTAGCTCGGGCGGCGGCGCGGCGCGGGCCATGGGGGCCGGGGAGCGCTAGAGCAGCGCGAGCTCGCAGCGGCCGCTGGCCGCATCCACCGCCGCGATCCGGACCTTCACCCGCATGCCGATGCGATAGCAGCGGCGCTGGCGGCGGCCTTGCGCCTGGCTGCGGTGCTGATTGAGCACATAGTAGTCGTCCAGGCTCGCGAAGCGCACCATGCCTTCGTGCTGGCCGGCGAAGCTGATGAACATCCCGCCCTTGCTCATGCCGGAGATGATGCCCTCGGCTTTCATGCCTTGCTTGGAGCGCAGCAGCCGCCCGACTTGCCGCGCGACGTAATCCATGCCCGCCCGCTCGGCAGCGAGCTCTTTCTGGCTGCAGTGCTCGCCCAGGGCGCGCAGTTCCTGCAGCTTGCTGCTGGCGGACGCACGGCCGCGCTGGCGCAGCGCGCGCTTGATGGCGCGGTGCACCTGCAGGTCCGGATAGCGCCGGATCGGCGAGGTGAAATGGGCGTATTCATCGAAGCCCAGGCCGAAATGGCCGGCGTTGTCCGGCGTGTAGGTGGCGCGCTCGAGAGCCTGCAATACGTTCAGCAGCAGCACCTTGCGCAGCTGAATGTCCTCAATCGCCGCGATGCTCTGCGCCGCCTGCATGACCTGCGCCGCCGGCTCGGCCGCGGCGCAGCGCAGGCCGGCGCCCTCGAGGACATCACGCAAGCGCGCGGCCTTCGCGGCGTCAGGGCGCTTGTGGACGCGATAGAGGAACTGCTGCCCTTGCTCGCGCAGGAAGCGCGCGGCGCAGCAATTGGCGACCAGCATACATTCTTCGATGAGCTGCTGGGAGAACAAGCGCCGCTCCAGGGTCTTGACGCCCTTGAGCTTGCCGTGCTGGTCGAACTCCGGCTCGATGACGGGCAGTTCCAGGACCAAAGATCCTGCGTTCTGCCGGCGCTCGAGCAGCCGCCGCGCCAGATCGGCCAGTGCCACCAGCGACTGCGCCACCGCATCATCCTTGCCAGCGGGCTGCTGAAGCATCTCCTCCGCCTCCGTATACGTCAGGCGCGCGGCCGAGCGGATCGCGCACTCGAAGAACCGGTACTTCTCAACCTCGCCCTGCTCATCTAGCTCCATCTCGCAGGTGAGCGCCAGGCGCAGCTGCTGCGGGCGCAGGGAACAACGGTCTTCGGACAGCGCCGCGGGCAGCATCGGGATCGCGCGCTGCCCGGGGAAATAAACTGAGGTGGCCCGGTCGCAGGCGTCGGTGTCCAGCGCTCCGTCGGTTGCGACATAGCTGGCGACATCGGCGATCGCGACTGTCAGACGAAAGCCGCTGCCGGCGCGGGCGCAGTGGACGGCATCGTCGAAATCCTTGGCGTCGCCGCCGTCGATGGTGACCAGGGGCAGGTCCGTCAAATCGGTACGCTTGCCCTGCCTGCGGACTGGCTCAGCGCAGGCTTGTTCCGCTTCCTTGCGCGCGGCGGGCGGCGGCGGCGCCAAGCTGATGCCGTATTCGGTGGCTAAGTCCCCGATGTCGTCATTGGCCACGTCATAGGCCGCGGCCGACGCCTGCCTGTCAGACACCGTCAGCCGTTTAAAAAAAGAAAGGGATCCGCAGATCCCTTTCTCGGGTGTTGGTGCTGTCCAGCTCTAGATGAACACCGAAGCGCCGCAGTTTTGGTAAACCGGCGGCGTGGCGCCGGCCGGGCGCCAGAAGTTGGCGCCGGCAGTCGCGTCTTTTTTCAGGGTGCCAGCGTCTTCGCCCTCGAAATCGTTCTTGGTGCATTCGCCTACCGGAGCTTCGGTGGCGCCGGTCGGGTCGTACTTGTTGAAGCGCATGTCGCCGGTGTTCGGCACGCCATCGTCAATCTTGCGATCGACCTCGGCCAGGATGTTGCTCGGAATCCGCGGGCCGGTGTGCACCTGCAGGCGCGAAGTGGGGTTGCCGTCGTTCGGAACGGCGAAGTGCGTCGAATCATGCCAGATCGACATCACGCCACCATAGTTGTTGACCAGCGAGTTGGCGGCCGTCGGCGAGACGCCCGTACCGGTGGCGGTCTCCGTGCAGTGGCCGCAACGCAGGTAACCCGCCGCCGCCAGATGCTGGAACGCCAGCGGCGCGTCGCCCTCCGTCAGGAAACCGTCGCCGTTGCCGTTGGCCGCGCCGGTGATGTACGTCGAAGCCTGGATGTGGTCGCCCGGAATCGCCGCGAAACGGTCGATGAACGAGAACCACGCCACCTTCAGCGAGTTCTGCCGGTCAGCAATCGCACGCACCTTGGCGTTGTTGATCAGCTCCTGGCCCTTGAGGATGCCGCCCAGCAGCAACCCGATGATGACCAGCACGATGGCGATCTCCACCAGCGTGAAGCCCCGATCCTTGTTTGCTTGTTGTTTCATGTCAGTTTCTCCTAACTACTTGAAGCTCGATTCGCCGCCGCCGCAAGGCAGTCCGCTATCTCGCATTCGCAATTCTAGCATGAAATCAAGCCCGAATCCAAATCCAAGCGGCCTAGACCCCTATGCGGGCAACAGCCCCCTATTGGCTGACGAGGAAATACGAGCCGCCGCAGTTGCCCACCGATCGCGGGCCCCACTGGCCGGGACGCCAGAAATTCGCGTCCGCGATCAAGGTGCCGTTGTTGCCGGAGAGAGACCCGCTGGCAGCCTTCTTGGTGCACTCGGCCACCGACGGATGGGGTGCCCTGCTGCTGCTGGCGGGGTGGTACTCGTTGAAGCGGAAATAGCCGGTGTTGGGGATGCCATCGTCGATCTTGCGGTCGACCTCAGCGATGATGTTGCTCGGGATCAAGGGGCCGGTATGCGTCATCGGGTCGTTGCGGAGGCTGCCTTTGTGGGCATAGTGGGAGGAATCGTGCCAGATCGACATCACGCCGCCGTAGGTGTTGACCAGCGAATTGTTCGCACTCGGCCGGCCGGCCGCGCCTGTACAGTGCCCGCACCGCAGGTAGCCGGCGGAGGCCAGGTTCTGGAACACCAAGGGGGAGTCGGTCGCAGCGAGAAAGTCGTCGCCGGCGCCGTCAGTGGCGTTGGTGATGTACACCGAGGCCAGCTCCAGGTCGCCGGGCATTTCACCGAAATTGTCGACGAACATATACCAGGCTTCGATCAATTCGCCCTGCCGGCCGGCGATGCGGTGCACCTTGGCGTTATTGATCAGCTCCGACCCTTTCAGGATGCCGCCGAGCAGCACGCCGAACATCACCAGGATGATGGCGATTTCAACCAGCGTGAAGCCGCGGTTGGCGGTACGGAGCTTGTTCGGGGCCATGGCACTATGCGGCGGACGCCTGGCGGCAACCCAGCCTGCGGAGATTCTACCAGAATCAAGCCCGCCCGGGCATAACTGCGAGGCAAAGGCCTGTGGTTAAAATGTCGCAAGCCATGGCCCTGATCCTCGGTCTCGAGACCTCATGCGACGAGACGGCGGTCGCCTTGTACGACACCGCCACCGGCGCCATCGAGCATGCGGTCGCCACCCAGCCGGGCAGCCACCGTCCCTACGGCGGCGTGGTCCCCGAGCTGGCCTCGCGCGACCATGCCGGCCAGCTGGTCGGGCTGCTGGGCCAGCTCGGGCTCAAGCGCGCCGCCGACGCGGTCGCCTGCGCGGCCGGGCCCGGCCTGGCGGGCTGCCTGGCGGCCGGACTGGGCCTGGCGCAGGCGCTGGCCTACGCCTGGCGGGCGCCGCTGGCGCCGGTCAACCACCTCGAGGGGCACCTGCTGTCGCCCATGCTCGAGGCTCCGGCCGGCTTCGGCTGGCCCTATCTGGCGCTGCTGGTCTCGGGCGGGCACAGCATGCTGGTGCACGTCCAAGAGCGCGGGCGCTACGCCGTACTCGGCACCACCCTGGACGACGCCGCCGGCGAGGCTTTCGACAAGACCGGCCAGCTGCTGGGGCTGGACTATCCCGGTGGGCCGCGGCTGGAGGAGCTGGCCCGCGACGGCGATCCGGCCGCGGCGCCGCTGGCGCCGGCGCTGCGCGGGCGCGACGACTGCATGCTCAGCTTCGCCGGGCTCAAGACTGCGGCGCGGCGCCTGCACGCGGCGGAACACCGCCCGGCCGACATCGCCGCGTCCTTTCAGGAAGCGGTGGTGGAGACGCTGGCGGCGAAGACCGAGCGGGCGCTGCTGCAAACCGGCTGCCGCTGGCTCGCGGCGGTCGGCGGGGTCGCGCGCAACCAGCGGCTGCGGACGCGGCTCGACGAGATCGGCGCGCGCCTGGGCGTCGGCGTCTGCTACCCGCCGCTGCGGTGGTGCACCGACAATGCAGCGATGATCGCCTATGCGGGACAGTTCCGCCAGCAGCAGGGCTACGCTGCCGCCATCCGGCCGCGCTGGCCGCTTACGGAGCTGTAGGAAGGCATGTTCGCCGGCATCATCAAGCACCTGGGTAGGGTCGCTAAGGTCGAGGCGGGGGCTGAAGGCACCCGGCTGGAGCTGGAGGTCCCGGCGGCCTTCAGCGCGCCGGCGGAACCCGGCGCCAGCGTCGCGGTCAACGGCTGCTGCCTGACCGTGACGGCGGTCGATGCCGGCCGGCTCAGCTTCAACCTCGGTACGACGACCCAGCAGCGGACCGCGCCGCTGCCCGCCGGCGCCCAGGTCCATCTGGAGCACTCGCTGCGCGCCGGCGATCCGATCGACGGGCACATGGTCGCCGGCCACGTCGACGGCGTCGCGACGCTCGCGACGGTCGAGCCCGGTACGGACAGCATTATCGCCGCCTTCGAGCTGCCGCAGGAGTTGGACGCGCGGCTGGTGGCGGTTCGCGGCTCGGTCGCGGTCGCCGGCGTCTCGCTCACGGTCGCGGCGCTGGCCGGGCGGCGCTTCGAGGTTCAGCTGATCGCTGCGACCATGGAGCGTACCCTGCTGCGCCCGGACGCGGCCCTGGTCCCCGGCGCGGCCTTCAATTTCGAGGCCGACATGCTCGCCCGCTACGCCTTGCGGGCGACAGCCTGCGATTAGCTAGGTGAATTATTCCTGGCTTTTACGGATTTCACCCAAGAGGAGCTGGCCGCCTAGGGAAGCGGATGCTTGCTCTTCCCTGATTTCGTGTGTGGGTGTTTTTTTATCTAGCTGACGAGGTGGAGTTGACTTATCGGCAGGATCTATGACCCGCCGGCAGCACTTCTCAGGGCAGTACGCATGACTGCTCACATAGGGGTAGAATTAAAACGAGGCTTCGGCTGGTGGAAGCGGCGGGTGAAACCCGCATGCGGAGAGACACGGCCCTCAATCTTTGTCAAAATCAAGCGCGACCATCAGGGTTCCGCCAAGCCTCCTTTTACTTGGGCCGAGTACTCGGCACCGTCTGGATTCATGCCCTGCGGACCATCCCCTCCCGACAGATCACAGGGAGGCCCGCCCATGGTGTAGAATTAAAGCGAGGCTTCGGCTGGTGGAAACGGCGGGTGAGACCCGCGTGAGGATGATTCAGCTCCTCTCCTGTCTCAAAAGCAGGCGTGGCCATCAGGGTTCCGCCAAGCCTCCTTTTTCTTGAGCCGATTACTCGGCACCATTAGGATCTAGGTCCTGCGGACCATCATCCCGGCAGAGCACTTGGCGCCCACTCATGGTGTAGAATTAAAGCGAGGCTTCGGCTGGTGCAAACGGCGGGTGAGACCCGCATGAGGAAGACTGCAACTCCTCTCCTGTGTCGAAAGCAGGCGTGACCATCAGGGTTCCACCAAGCCTCATCTTTATCTAGGCCGAGAGGCTTATCTACTCAGCACCGGCAGGGTCGAGGCCCCGTCGCTAGTTATATCCGCTTCCCGCATGACACCAAGGTTGGTGGGGGTTGCGGGATTCGAACCCGCACGAGAGATTCAGGCTCTCACCTGGCCCCGAACCAGGTGTGTCTACCATTTCCACCAAACCCCCGTGGACCGGGCTAGAGGTTTGGCTAAGCTTATCGCCCGCTGCCCGATCGAAATCTCTGAGGGGTGATTATATGCCACAAATCATGAGGTGGTGCTCCCGTTGCCTGGCATTTCCCCTCCTATCGATGGCCTCACCGGCTGCGGCAAACCTCCCCGGCAATGGATCAAACCACTGCTTTATCCCTTTGAGACAAGATTGCGGGAGTTTCACGGCTTCCCTCCAAGGAGAGGCAGCTGCTTGGACAGTGAAAGGTTAATCGTCCCCGAGGCCGTGTTCGAGACTTTCTCTAGCCGGAGGGAGTATTAACTCAGTGGCAAGTACCAGGCTTTGAGGACCACCGAGGCCGCGAATTCGAATTTGATACTCCCCCCAGCGACTAGTCAAACCCGTGCAGTCACAGGCATGATGTTTCCTTTGCGGGCAGCGGGGCTCTATGATTCGCGAGCGTAATCGTCCTCGTAGCGGATGATGTCGTTCTCAGCCAGGTAAGAGCCGAAGCGTACCTCGACCAGCTCGGCGAGTTCCTCGCCCGGATTGATCATGCGATGCTTCTCCCCCTGCGGGATGAAGCAGGTCTCGCCCTGGGTGAGCTCGACAGTCTTGTCGCCGATGATGGCCTGGATGCGGCCGCGCACCACGGTCCAGCGCTCGGCGCGATGCTCGTGCGACTGCAGCGACAGGCGCTGTCCCGGCTCGACCTCGATGCTCTTGGCCTGCCAGCCGGGTCCGTGGCCCAGCAGCCGGTAGCGGCCCCAGGGCCGCTCCTCGGCCGGCGGGTGCTCGGAAGTCGAGTGCTGGCGCTCGACCAGGCCGTGCTGCACCGCGCGGACCGCGTCCTGCCGGTCGCGGCCGGTAACCAAGATGGCGTCGGAAGTGTCGATGACGATGACGTCCTGGCAGCCAGCGACCGCGACCAGCCGCCCGCCGGTGCTCAGGACGCTGACGTCCTTGGTGTCCTCGAGCACGATTTCATAGCCCGAGCTGCGATTGCCCTGGGCGTCCGGCTTGAGCAGCCGCAGCCAGTCGTCCCAGGTGCCGAGATCGCTCCAGCCGCAGTCGACCGGGACCGTGCCCATGCAGTCGCTGCGCTCGGCGACCGCGCGGTCGAAACTGAGCGCAGGATAGGCGGCGTAGCCCTTTTCTTCGGGACGCCAGTTGCCCGTCGGCGGCGGCGCGGGCTCCAAGGCCGCGGCGGCGGCGGCGATCTCGGGCGCATGGGCCTCGAACTCCGCCGCCAGGGTTCCGGCGGTCGCGACGAAGACGCCGGCGTTCCACAGGTAGTCGCCGGCCGCGAGCATGCGCTCGGCCTCCGCGAGCGGCGGCTTTTCCTTGTAGCTCTGTACTTCCAGCCAGCCCTCGCGCTCGGCCCCGGCGTGCAGATAGCCGTAGCCGGTCGCCGGCCGGACGGGCTTGACCCCGAGCGCGATGATGCGCTTGTCCGCCCGCGCGAGCTCGGCGGCGTGCAGCAGCGCTTCGTTGAAGGTCTTGCGGTCGGGAATGTGATGGTCGGCGGGCAGGATCAGCAGGCAGACGTCGTCGCCGTGGCGTGCGCGCAGCATGCGGCAGGCGGTCGCGACCACCGCCGCGGTGTTGCGCCCGCAAGGCTCGATCGCGAGGGAGAACCGCGGCAGGTCCGGGACCTTCGCGGCGGCGGCCTGGCAGTGCGCGACGTGGTCGGCGCTGGTCACCAAGAGGACCTCATCGGGCTTGACCGCGGGCAGCGACTGCAGCAGGTCGTTGATGAGGCTGCCGCCCTCGGGCAGGCGCACGAACGGCTTGGCTAGATGGGCGCGGGAAAGGGGCCACAAGCGGGCGCCGGCGCCGCCGCACATGATGACTGCGGCTAGTTTGGGTTCAGCAGACATTAAACTAGAGAGCGCATTTTAACCGACAGGATATGCATGGATTCCAGGCTGCGCTGCGCCGATTATGGCGCCGGCGGGGCTGGCTCAATTACGCCCTGCTGCCAGATGCGGGGTTGTTCGCGGCCGGCGTTGGCCTGCGGCGGCTCGCCTATCGCATGCGGCTGCTGCCCTCGTGGCGCGCGCCGGTACCGGTGGTGGTGGTCGGCTGCATCACCGCGGGCGGCGGCGGCAAGACGCCGACAGTCATGGCGCTCGCGCGGCAATTGCGCGAGCAAGGACTGCAGCCCGGCATCGTCAGCCGCGGCTACGGCCGCGCCGGCACCGACGTCGCGCTGGTGAAGAATGACAGCGCCGTCGCCGATATCGGCGACGAGCCCTTGCTGCTGCATCAAGCGACCGGCGCACCGGTGGCGGTGGGCGCGGACCGTCCGGCGGCGGCGCGGCTGCTGCTCGAGCATGCGACCGCGACCGACGTCATCATCAGCGACGACGGCTTGCAGCACTACGCCCTGCGGCGCGACGTCGAGATCGCGGTGATCGCAGCGGACTTCGGCCTCGGCAACGGCTGGCTGCTGCCGGCCGGACCCCTGCGCGAAGGGCCGTCGCGGCTCAAGCAGGTAGACTGGGTGGTGCGCAGCGGCGGCCCGCCCCAGCCGGGCGAGCACGCCCTCGAACTGCAAGACAGCAAGCTGTGCGACCTGGACGGCGCGGAGGTCGCGGTGGCCGAGCTCGCCGCAGGGACCGTCGCGGCCGTCGCAGGCATCGCCGATCCGGCGGCGTTCTTCGCCGCCTTGCGCGCGGCCGGCGTCACTCCGGCGAGCGAGCATGTGTTCCCGGACCATCATCGGTATGCGCCCGCCGACCTCGCCGGCATCAAGACCGACTGGATCGCGACCACCGCCAAGGATGCCTTAAAATTTCCTCGCGGCGCAGGACCGCGCGTCGTCGTGCTCCGGCAGTACCATGCGCTCGAACCGCGCCTGATTGATTCCCTTGTCCAACGTCTCCAGCAAGCCTGAGCTGCTCGACATCCTGGCGTGTCCCGAGTGCAAGGGCCCGCTCAAGTCCCTGCGCGATCCGCAGCGCTTGGCCTGCGACCGCTGCCGGCGGGCCTATCCGTTCAGCGAGGACGGCATCCCCATCCTGCTGCCGGAGGAAGCCGAGCACCATGAGCCCGACAGCGACTGACTTCAGCGTCATCGTCCCCGCGCGGCTGGGATCGACGCGGCTCAAGCGCAAGGCCCTGCTGCCGATCGACGGCGTCCCGCTGGTGGTCCGCGTCCTGCGACAGGCCGCCAGGGCCAAGCCCGCGCAGCTGCTGGCGGCCACCGATGCGCCGGCCATCCAAGAGGCGGTCGAGCAAGCGGGCTTTCGGGCCTTGCTGACGCCGGCCTGTCCCAACGGCACCGCGCGCGTCGCCTACGCCGCGGCCAAGCTCAAGCTGCGCGGCGTGGTGGTCAACGTCCAGGGCGACATGCCGGAGATCGGCCCCGCCCTGCTGCGCCGCGTGGCGACGGCCGCGGCCGGCGGTTGCGACGTTGCAACCGCGGTCGCTCCCATCGACGCGGCCCAGGCGCGGGATCCGAGCGTGGTCAAGGCCGTCGGGGATGGCGACGGCAAGGCGCTGTATTTCTCGCGCGCAGCCATCCCGCATGGCGCGCCGCGGCCGTTGGGACACATCGGGCTGTACGCCTTCGCGCCCGGCCGACTCAAGCAAGCGGCCCAACTGCCGATTTCAGTCCTGGCGCGTACCGAGCGTCTCGAGCAGTTGACGTGGCTGGCGGCCGGCTGGCGGCTGCAGCTGGTGCTGACAAAAAACTTCGTCGCCGGCATCGACACGCCCGCCGACCTGGCGCGTTGCCGCGCGCGGCTGGCGGGCAAATGAAGCGCGCCGTACGCGGCGGCTGGGTGCGCGGCGCCCGCCGCCGGCCCTCGCCCAACCACGACCGGCGTCCCGCCGGCAGCCGCATCGAGCTCATCGTGATCCACGGCATCTCCCTGCCGGCCGGCGCCTTCGGCAGCAACAATGTCGTGCGGCTGTTCCGCAATGATCCGCCGCTGCCATCGCTGCGCGACCTGCGGGTATCAGCGCATTTCCTGATCGAGCGCGACGGCGGGCTGCTGCAGTTCGTCAGCTGCGACCGGCGCGCCTGGCATGCGGGCGTCTCGCGCTGGCGGGAGCGCCCGGCCTGCAACGACTATTCGATCGGCATCGAGCTGAGCGGCTGCGACCAGCGCCGCTACGACCGGCGGCAGTACCGCGCGCTCATCGCGCTCATCAAGCAGCTGCGCGGGGCCTATCCGCTGGCGGCGGTCGCGGGCCACTGCCACATCGCGCCGGGCCGCAAGACCGATCCGGGCCCTCGGTTCGACTGGGAGCTGCTGTTCCGGCGCATCGGACGCCAGTATGACGGCCGTGCTTGAGATCCCGGCCGCGCAGCAGCCGGCGCGTCGCTGCGCCGTGGCCCTGCACGGCCTGGGCGCCAGCGGCGAGGACCTGGCGCCGGTGGCATCGCTGCTGGATCCAGCTGCGCACTGGCTGCTGCCCGACGCGCCGGAGCGGGAGGTGACCATCAACATGGGCATGCGCATGCCCGCCTGGTACGATGTCAGACAGGCGGATCTCGAGCAGGATGAGGATGTCGAGGGCTTCGCCGCGAGCGCGGCGCTGGTGGCCGAATTGCTCAAACATCGTACCGCCGAGCTGGAGCTCGATTCCGCCGCGACGCTGCTGGTTGGCTTCTCGCAGGGCGCGGCTCTGGCGCTGCATCTCGCCCTGCAGGGCACGACGCCGATGCGGGCGGTGGTGGCCTTCTCGGGCTACATCCCGCTGCAGGATCATCTGCCCCCGGCCGCGTCCTGGCCCCGGTCGGTCGCCTTCTTCTTAGGCGCCGGCGCTGAGGACCAGGTGATTCCGGCGGCCCGCTCGCGAGCGAGCGCAGAGCTGCTGCGCGAGCACGGCTGTGAAGCGCACTATAGCGAATACCCGCAGCTGGCCCACGGCATCGAGGCGCAGGAAGTCGCGGACGCGCGCGCTTTCCTGGACGCTGTGGGCGCCTAGAATCATATAATTTGCTCTTGCTCATGCGGCTTTTCGAGCTCCCTACCGCCCTGCGGCCCTGGATTGTCCTGGCTTGCTGCCTGCCGGCGCTGTTGCTGGCCGCGGCCGCGGCCCGCGCCGAGGGCGATGCCGAGCGCGGGCGACTCAAGGCCGAGCAGTGCATGGGCTGCCACAACATCCCGGGCTACCGCGCCGCCTTTCCCGAGACCTATCGCGTCCCGCGCATCCAGGGACAGAGCAGCGCCTACATCGAATACGCGCTCAATGAATACGCCCGCGGCAATCGCTATCCGCCCCATCTCAACAAGCTCGCGAGCATGCCGGCGATCGCCAGTTCCCTGACGTCCGAGGACATCGCCGACCTCGCGGCCTATTACAGCTCGCTGAAGCTATGACGGGCAGCTGGCGCGTCCTCATCCTGCTGCTGGCCGCAACCAGCGCGGGCGCCGGCGACCCGGTACGGGGAGAGCAGCTGGCTGTCGACTGCGTCTCCTGCCACGGCGACCGCGGCGCCGAGCCCATCGCCAACAATCCAATCCTGGCGGGACAGCACGAGGACTATCTGCTGCGCACCCTGCGCACCTATCAGAACGGCGAGCGCGCCAACCAGGTCATGTATCCGCTGGTCAAGGACCTGAGCGACCAGGACCTGCAGGACCTGGCCGCCTACTACGCCGCCCAGGCCTCCGACCTGAAATGAAAGCGGCTCTGCGGCTGGGTACCATCGCGGGCCTGCTGCTGCTCGGCGGCGGCGCGGCGACAGCGAACACCAGCGACGACGAGTTCCCGGTCGAGGCCATGCGGGAGTTCTCGCAGATCTTCGCCTTGATCCGCGACAACTACGTCGATGATATCGAGGACGACGAGCTGCTGCGCCACGCCATCCGCGGCATGCTCGACAATCTCGATCCGTACTCGTCCTACCTGAGCAAGGAGTACTTCGAGAAGTTCAACAACTCGCTGCAGGGCCTGTACGGCGGCGTCGGCCTGTACATCGACCAGGACCGCGGCATCATCCGGGTGGTCTCGCCCATCGACGACTCGCCCGCCGCCCGCAAGGGGCTGCGCGCGAACGACTTCATCGTCGAGATCGACGGCGAGAGTACCGAGGGCATGGCGGTGAGCGCGGCGGCCGATCTCATGCGCGGCAAGCCCGGGACGCCGGTGACCCTGTCGATCGTGCGGCTCAGCGACGACGAGCGCGATGACTTCGAGGTCGAGATCGTGCGCGAGGAGATCAACTCCCCTTCGGTGCGCTCGGCGCTGGGGCCCGACGGCATCGGCTTCGTGCGCATCTCGCAGTTCCTGCGCAGCAACCGCACTTCCAAGGAATTGGCCGAGGCGCTCGACGAGCTGTATGCGGAGAACGGCGCGCCGCTGCGCGGGCTCATCATCGACCTGCGCAACAACCCCGGCGGCGATTTGCAGGCGAGCATCTGCGTGGCCTCGGTCTTTCTCGAGCGCGGCATGACGGTGGTTAGCGACCGCGGGCGCACGAGCAACAGCGAGCACAAGTCCGACCTGTCCTCGTGCCAGGCTCCCTACAACGTCAGCGAGCTGCGACAGGTCAACATCGCGCTGCTGGTGAACAACGGCTCGGCCTCGGCCTCGGAGATCGTCGCCGGCGCCTTGCAGGACAACAGCCGGGCCGAGATCGTCGGGACCGCTACCTTCGGCAAGGCCTCGGTGCAGCGCATCTTCAACATCGAGGCGACCGACTACAAGTCGGCGATCAAGCTGACTTCGGCCCGCTACTACACGCCGGCGGGCAAGTCGATCCACAAGGTCGGCATCCAGCCCGACCATGAGATCGAGTTCGAAGCGCCGGAGCGGGAGGAAGAGGAAACCGCGGACATCAAGGCCGACGAGCTCACCAATCTCAAGGAAGTGACCGAGAAGAAGACCTCAGTGCTGCCGCTGGACGACAACCAGTACGACAAGGCGCTGGCGCTGCTGCAGGCGAAGTTCTCCTGATTCTTTAGCCGCCGGAACTCTGGCTGGCAGAGTCAAACGCCACATTGACAACAGCATCGTCAATGCCAGATACCGCAGCGGGCTTAAAATACAGCCATGGCTGAAGAACAGCGCTCAAACAATCCATTTCGTCCAGGCACAGGCTTTGCGCCCAAATATCTGGCTGGCCGGGAGCCGGAGCAGGCCTTGCTGAAGGGGGCGCTGGATGCGATCTGCGGCGAGCGGGATGGCAGGTATGGCCCTTTGATCGACGGGGCGCCCCGGCCTTTGAATATCATCGGCCCGCGCGGAGCGGGCAAGACAGCGCTGCTGACTTGGGCGGAGCGCGAGATCGAGCCCACGAAGGCTGACGTCGTGCGCCTGGCCGATCCGCCGGACGGCGATTCAGAGAAAGGACCCTCCATATTCCTGCGCAAGCTGGCGGACATCCCGGGCTTTGACTGGAAGCAGGCCGAAGCCCAGGTGTCCAAGTATTTCCATTTGGCGCGGAACTGGCAGCCGGGCCAGCCACCGCTAGAGGACTTCGAGAAGGTCCTGCAGGAGCGCCTGCGGCTCCGTCCGCTGCTGATGTTGATGGACGAGGTCATGCATTTTGATCCGAAGATGCTGAAAACGATTCTGCAGCAGAGCCAGGTTTTGATGGACCGGGAATGGCCGCTGGCATTGGTGCTGGCGGGTACGCCGGCGCTGGAAGCGCACTTGGATGATGTGGATGCGACCTTCATTTTCCGCGCCGGGGACATCCACATCAACCGTCTGGAGCCTGAGGCGACGCGCGAGGCTTTGAGCAAGCCGTTCGCGGACCGCGGCGTCAAGGTGTCGGACGAAGCATTGAAGTTGATGCTGAGCTGGACCGACGATTATCCATTTTCCATCCAAGCTGTGGGCAGCGAAGTGTGGAAGGCCAAGGAGAAGCAAGGCCGGACGGAGGTGGATGTTGCCTTGGTGCAGAGCACCGCACAAGCTGTGCATAGTGAACGCGGCGGCCTGTATAAAAAGATCTACCGCAGAATCAAGAATGCCGACTTGCTGGAACAGGCACACAAGGCGGTGGCCTTCATCGAGGCTGATCCCGAGCCTCCGAAACCTGAGCAAGTGATTGACTACCTGGAGGAAGACACCAGCTTGGAATTCAAAGACGCTCTTGGAATCTACAACCAGCTGCTGGATGCCAGTCTGTTCTGGGAGTTCAATGATGACCGGGTGTACCCGGCGATTCCGTCATTTTTCAATTATTTCAAGAAAGAATACAAGCAAGGACGCAAAGCAGGACGCGCCAAGCCCAAACCGTGAAGTTAAAGGCATAGTTCCCCAAACTTAGAATCATCGCTGCACCGATGGCCACCAAGTTGCAGCGCGCCCGCGAGCGGCTGGCGCCCGAGCTGGGCGCCTTCTTGGAAGTACTGCAGCTCGAGGACGGCCTGGCGCAGGCGACCATCGACAGCTACACCCTCGACCTCGACGGCTTCGCCACCTGGCTTAAGTCCGAGCGCAAGCGGGCGCCGGCGCAGGCGGGCGCCGACGACATCCTGCGGTATCTGGAAGCGCGCGCGGCGAACGGCGTCAAGGGCAGTACTCAGGCGCGGCTGCTCAGCTGCCTGCGGCGCTTGTACCGCTATTTGTTGCGCGAGGGCATCATCAGCGCCGATCCGACGGTGCGGGTGCGCAATCCGCTGCAGCTGCAGCGCCTGCCGAAGTCCTTGACCGCCGCGGAGATCGAGGCTCTGCTGCAACAGCCGAAGGTCAACACGTCGCTGGGCCTGCGCGACCGCGCCATGCTGGAGCTGATGTACGCCAGCGGCCTGCGGGTGTCGGAACTGACCGCATTGCGACTGGAGCAGCTCGGCCACGACGCCCGCTGCGCGCGATTGATGGGCAAGGGCAGCAAGGAGCGGCTGGTGCCCTACGGCGAGGAAGCGGCGCGATGGCTGGAAGCATACCTGCGCGACGCGCGCCCGCAATTGCTGCGGGCGCCGGTCGACGCGGTGTTCCTGTCGCGGCGCGGGACCGGCCTGACCCGGCAGATGTTCTGGGTGATCGTGCGCAAGCATGCCGCGGCCGCCGGCATCACCAAGGCCATCTCTCCGCATGCCCTGCGGCACTCCTTCGCCACCCATCTGGTCGACCACGGGGCTGACCTGCGCAGCGTCCAGCTGCTGCTGGGGCACAGCAACATCTCGACCACCCAGATCTACGTCCAGGTTGCCAAGGCGCGCCTGCGGCAACTGCATGCCGAGCACCACCCGCGCGGCTGACCCGGCCGGCGCGGCCTGGCGCTTTTGGATCGACCGCGGCGGTACGTTCACCGACGTCATCGGCATCGACGGCAAGGGCCGGCTGCATGTCGCCAAGATCCCGTCGCGCGAGCAGGCCGAGGACGCGGCCCTGCTCGGCATCCGCGAGCTGCTCGGCCTCGGCCCGCAGCAGCGCCTGGGGCGCAAGCGGGTCGCGGCGGTGCGCATGGGGACGACGGTCGCGACCAACGCCCTGCTCGAGCGCAAGGGCTGCAAACTCGCCTTGCTGATCACCGAAGGTTTCGGCGATGTCCTGCGCATCCGCCGGCAGGACCGCCCGCGTCTGTTCGATTTGTTCCCGCAGCCGCCGCAGCCCCTATATAAGAAGGCGGTCGAAATCAAGGGCCGGCTGGCGGTAGATGGCACGGAGCTGGCGCCGTTGGACGAGCGCGCGGTCGTGCGCGCGGCCAAGCAGCTCGCGCGCGCCGGCTATGAGGCCGCCGCCATCGTCGGCATGCACGGCTACGCATATCCCGCCCACGAGCGCCGCATCGCGCGCTTATGCCGCGACCACGGCCTGGAGCGCGTCTTCATGTCGCATGCGGTCGAAGCGGCGCAGGGCCTGGTCCCGCGCGGTGAGACCACCGTCATCGACGCATACCTGACGCCGCTGCTGCAAGCACACGTCCAGCGCCTGGCGCAGCGGCTGCCCGGCGTTGACTTGCAGTTCATGCAGTCCAACGGCGGCCTGGTAGCGCCGCGCGGCTTCACCGGCAGCCGGGCGCTGCTGTCTGGCCCGGCGGGCGGCGTGGTGGGCGCGGCGGCGGTCGCTAAGCGCCACGGCATCAAGCGGCTGGTATCCTTCGATATGGGCGGTACCTCCACCGACGTCGCGCACTGCCAGGGCGATCTCGAGCGCACGGCCGACGCCTCCATCGACGGCCTGGCGATTGCCACGCCGATGCTGCGCGTGAACACCGTCGCGGCCGGCGGCGGGTCGATCTGCAGCTTTGCCGCCGGCCGCCTGCGCGTCGGGCCGCGCTCGGCCGCCGCCGATCCGGGTCCGGCGTGCTACGGCCGGGGCGGGCCCTTGACGGTCACTGATTGCAACCTGGTGTTGGGTCGCTTGGATGTTGCTAGTTTTCCTCGGGTGTTGGGCCGCGATGGCCGCAGCGGGATTGATGTGGATGCGAGCAAGAAGCGGCTGCGCGCCCTGGCGCAAGAGTGCGGCTATCCGGCCAAGCACGACGAGCGCCTGGCTTCCGAATGCATCGACGTCGCCATCGAGAACATGGCCAAGGCGGTCAAGGCGGTGTCGCTGGAGCAGGGCCACGATGTGGGCCGCGGCTACGCCTTGGTTGCGTTCGGTGGCGCCGGCGGGCAGCACGCCTGCCAGTTGGCCGAGCGCCTCGGCATCGGCCGGGTGCTGCTGCATCCGCTCGCCGGGGTGCTGTCGGCCGCGGGCATCGGCCTCGCAGCGCTGCGGGAAGTGCGCCGGCAGGCGCAGTCGGTACCGCTGGCGGGCAACCTGCGCCTGCTGCGCATGCGCCTGGTCAAACTCGAGCGCGCCGCGGTGCGGCGCTTGCGCGTGCAGGGCGTGGCGGCCAAGGACATAATCGTCGCGCGCCGGGTACTGCTGCGCTATCCGGGAAGCTCCGCGAGCATCGCGGTGCCGTGGGGTACGCTCGCGGCGATGCGGCGATCGTTCGCGGCCGAGCACCAGCGCTTGTACGGCCTGGAGCGACCCGCCTTGCGGCTGCAAGTGGCGGCGGTGGAGATCGAAGCCAGCGGACCGGAGGGCAAATTGCCGCGGCTGCGCCGCGGGCGGATTGCTCCGGTTGCGGAACGGCAGGTATCGATGTTCATCAACGGCCGTCGTCGTCGCGCGCCGGTCTACCATGCTGAAGCGCTGCGTCCGGGTACGCGAGTAGACGGGCCGTGCCTGGTGCTCGAGAGCACTGCGACCACCTATGTCGCGCCCGCCTGGCGCGGCCGCGTCGAAGCTGACGGCAGTTTGCTGCTGCAGCATCGGCCAGCCCGCAACCGGCGCCAGCACAGCTCCGCGAGCAGTACCGCCAAGCCCAATCCCGCGCGGTTGGAGATGTTCCACAGCATCTTCATGAGCGTCGCCGAGCAGATGGGGCATGTCTTGCGCAACACCGCTTATTCAGTGAACATCAAAGAGCGCCTTGATTTTTCCTGTGCGGTCTTCGACGCCAAGGGCGACTTGATCGCAAACGCCCCGCACATCCCGGTGCATTTGGGTTCGATGGGCGCGACGGTCAAAGCGGCGATCGCGGCCAACCCGCGCATGCGTCCCGGCGACGCCTGGCTGACCAACGCGCCGTCAGCCGGCGGGACCCACTTGCCCGACCTGACCGTGGTGACGCCGATGTTCCTGCCGCGCGAGAGGAGGCCGCGTTTTTTCCTGTGCTCGCGCGGGCATCACACCGACATCGGCGGGCGCAGCCCGGGCTCGATGCCGGTTGACGCCACCAGCCTGGCCGAGGAGGGCGTGGTCTTCGCCAATTTTCCCATCGTCAGCGGCGGACGCTTCGCCGAGCGCATGTTCCGCGCGGCCTTGGCCGGACATGCCTGGCCGGCGCGCAATCCGGACCAGAACGTCGCCGACCTGCTCGCGCAGCTGGCGGCCAACGCCAAGGGCGTCGAGGAATTGAAGCGCGCTTGCGACGAGCAGGGTCTGCGGGAGGTACTGGCCTATATGGGGCACATCAAGGCCAACGCCCGCCAGGCGGTAGCTGACCTGCTGCCCAAGTTGCGCAACGGGCGCTTCGCGGTCGAAGCGGACAGCGGCGCGCGCATCCGCTTGAATCTGCAGGTACGGCGCCGGCGCCTGCTGCTGGACTTCAGCGGGACCAGCCCGCAGGAGCCGAGCACCATGAATGCGCCGCCGGCGGTAACCCAAGCGGCGGTGTGCTATGTGCTGCGCTGCTTGGTGGATGAGGACATTCCGCTGAACGCCGGCTGCCTGGATGCGGTTGCGATCAAGACGCCGGCCGGCTGCATGCTCGCGCCCGGGCCGGAGGCCGCGGTCGCTGCGGGCAATGTCGAGCTGTCCCAGCTGCTAGCGAGTACCTTGTTGGGCGCTGCGCGGGCTGCGGCAGAATCTCAAGGTACCATGAACAACCTGATCTTCGGCAATGACGGCTTCCAGCATTATGAGACCATCTGCGGCGGCGCCGGCGCCGGCCCGGGCCGGCCGGGCGCCGATGCGGTCCACACCCACATGACCAACACCTTGATCACCGATCCTGAAGTGCTCGAGGAGCGGTGCCCGGTGGTGCTCGAAGAGTTCGCGATCCGCCGCGGCTCCGGCGGCCGCGGCGCGGCGCGCGGCGGCTGCGGGGTGATTCGCCGCCTGCGCCTGCTCGAGCCGATGGAAGTGATGCTGATCGCGAACAAGCGCCGGGTGCCGCCCTACGGCATGGCGGGTGGCCAGTCTGGCAAGCTGGGCAGCCAGGCCCTCTATCGCCGGGGCCGGCCGGTAAAGCCGCTGAGTCCGGGACGCTGGCAGGCGCGGGCGGGCGATGTCTTCGAAGTGCGCACGCCGGGCGGCGGCGGCTGGGGCAAGCCATGATCGAGATCGTCATCTCCATCGTCGCGGGTTTTGTCTGCGGGATGCTGCCGAGCGCGGTCTTGATGGCGCGTGCGTTCGGTTTGCCTGATCCGCGCTCGTACGGATCTGGCAATCCCGGCGCGACCAACGTCTCGCGTCAGAACAAATGGGTGGGGAGATTGGTGTTCGTACTCGACTGCGCCAAGGGCTTGCTGCCCGCGCTAGCGTGCGGGGCACTGCTAGAGTATGAGGGTGCGGCGAGCTTGGCTGCGCTGGCGTCGGTCGCGGCCCACGTCTGGAATCCGTTGCTGAAGTTCAAGGGCGGACGCGGTGTCGCAACCGGTTTCGGCGGTTTGTTCTCGATCGACTGGCGGCTGGGCCTGCTGGCGGTGGGCATGTGGCTGACGGTCTACGGCATGGCGCGCATTTCCTCGCTGGCCTCGGTCGGCGCGGTGGTCGCAGCGATGCTGCTGGCGGTCTGGCTGCATCCATTCGGCAGCCACCCGGCAGTGGCGGCTTCGGGCATAGCGATGATCATTGTCCTGCGACACCGGGACAACTTCAAGAGGCTAAAGGAAGGTACCGAGTCTTCGTTCAAAGACAAGGGTAAAGACAAGAGCTAGGCTCTGCAGACTAGATGAAGAAGATTTCGAAAAATGGTAAGATAGGCATGGGAGAGAAAAACATGAAAATCACCAAGTTTCTGGGAATCTGTGTAGTCCTTCTTGCTGGAGGGCTACTGTTCCCGAGCGCTGAAGCTCAATGGACGAGCGCTGGGAAACTCTTATCAAAGCTAGGCGAGCGGGGAAGTAAAAGCGCCTGGAATCTTCGCAAGAAAGTCCCTCGCCAAACTGAATCTCCTGGTGGATCTGGCTACTGGTCAGAAGGTCTTTCTCCCGAAGAAATTCATGGTGCAGCGTCTGGATTGAGGATAGGGGGTAGTCTTCTCTATAGGCACAACCGGGGCTGCACGGATGAAAACTCTACATCTCCTGAATGTGATCCCAATCGTGTTGAAAGAACACCTATCGTGCGTACAAATCCTCCGTACTCCGGACGCAGGTTGTGGACGCCGCAAGAGCGTCTAAAGCGTAGGCTTGGGAATAGCCGTAGCGATATTCAATTAAGGCCGAATAGATTGTGGAGACCGCCCAAGGCGCCGCAAAAGTAGCGTCTCCGGATAGTTTTAGGAATCATCCCTTGCGACTTCAGGTTTTCCAGCAGGCGTAGAGAATCAACGCAAAGGGTAGCCCGACCAGCGTCCACCCCAGAATCGGCGTGATGAACCATCCGTTCGCTAAGGATACTAAGAACAGGGTGATCAAAACAGGGAAGCCCATGTAGAGCCAGAAAGCTCTCCAGGCGAAAAGACGCCCAGAACTCATGCGCTTACGCTTTGTCATCCTATAAAATAAATGAGAATTAAAGCCGAGCGGCCTGCGGCCGCTCGAGGCGGCGCAGCAGCAGAGTCGCCGGGTAGCAGATTGCCAGGTACATAGCAGCGACCAGCAGCAGGGTCTCGAACAGTCGCCCGGTGGTGGTAGCTACCTCGATGCCGGAGAAGGTGAGCTCCTGGACCGAGATTACGGAGATGATCGAGGAGTCCTTGACCAGCGAGATTAGCTGGTTGGTGTACGGCGGGATGATTTTGCGGAAGGCCTGCGGCAGGATCACCAGCCGCATCGCCGGCCAGCGGCGCAGCCCGAGGGCCGCTGAAGCTTCCCACTGGCCCTTGCCGATCGACTGGATGCCGCCGCGGAAGATCTCAGCGACGTAGGCCGCTTCGTACAGCGCGATGGTGAGCAGTCCGGCGAGCAGGTTCTCGATGAGATCGGCCGGGCCGAACATCCAGGTCAGTGTCGTGCTGCCCTCGACGGCGTCGCCGATGGCTGAGACCAGCGACGGCGGCAGCACCTGGGTACTGACGAAGAAATAAATCACGAAGATAAACACTAGCGGCGGCATGTTGCGGATGCCCTCGACGTAAGAGTTGCCCAGCATGCGCAGCGCCATGATGCGGCTTGAGCTCAGCAGCGCGACCGCCAGGCCGAACAGCGTGCAGGCGACGCCGCCCCACAGCGCCAGGCGTAAGGTCATGAGAAAGCCCTCGAGCAGCAGGCCCGGGGCCCAGCCGTCCTCGGTGAAGCGGATCATGTACGACAGCGGCTGCTTAAAACTCCAGTTGTATTCGAAGTCGCCCAGCGTCGCGGCTCCCAGCCACCACAGCCCGCCGACGAACAGCACCGCGAAGAAGATGTTGAGGGCGAGGTCGCGGTGCTTTCCGTTCACAGCCGTCCTCCGTTCATGCGCTGCAGCAGCCGCGCTTCCCACAGGCGGATTGCTATTGACAGGCTGAAGCACAGTACTATATAGATAACCGCGACGGTGAGCCAGATCTCGAACGTCAGGTAAGTGTCGGCGATGAGGTTGCGCGCGATGTCGGTGAGCTCGGGCAGGGCGACGACCGAGACGATGGAGGAGTGCTTGATCAGGGCCACGAACAGATTCGCGAGCGCCGGCAGGATCAACGGCAGGCTTTGCGGCAGGTAGATCAGGCGGAAGGCCGCCAGCGGCCGCAGGCCCAAGCCGGCGGCGGCATCACGCTGCCCGCGGGGGATGGCGTCGATGCCGGCGCGGAAGATCTCGGCCGCGAAGGCCCCTTCGAACAGCGCCAGCGCCAGGATCCCGGCGGTGGTGCGGTCGAGGTCAAGTAGGTTCGCGAGCATGAAATACAGCAGGTACAGCTGCACCAATAGCGGCGTGTTGCGCGCGAGCTCGATGTAGGAGCGGGAGAACACCCGCAATGCGACCAGCCGGCTTTTCTCCATCAGCGCGATGACCAGGCCGATGACGGCCGCCAGCGGCGCGCTGCACAGCGCGAGGATTACGGTCAGGCGCAGGCCGGCCGCCAGCGGCCCCCAGGTCCATTCGTCGCCGCGATAGCCGGGCAGCAGCAGCCGCGGGATGCGGTACCACTGCCAGTTGTAGCTGATGTTGGAGGCGCCGTACCAGATGCCGCCGATGACGGCGGCCAACGCCAGGAACGCGCCCAGCCGAGAGAGAAGACGTTTTTGTGGAGGAGAGTGCATGGGCGCCGCGTCGTTGTTCCTGCGGTTTAGAGGAAGCAGGAAGGGAAGGCGAGGACGGCCGCGGGAATCATTGTTTGCGAGGCGCAATCGAGCGACGGAGAGCGCTCCGAATTATCCCCATTAATTATATGTTGTTGCCAGTGTTGCAGGGTATCATGTTAGAATTTTTCGCCACGCAGGCCACCCAGCCTAATCCCCCGCAAGGTTACGCCTTTATGATCAAGACTGCCAAGTCCCTTCTCTTATCTGCAGCCGCGCTCGTCGCGTCCAGCACCGCCATCGCCGACGGCCACTCGGACTCGGTGATCGAGAAAATCCTCCGCGAGGGCGAGATCCGCGTCGGCATGAGCACCTTCGTGCCCTGGGTCATGCGCAGCAAGGACGGCGAGTACATCGGCTTTGAGGTCGATGTCGCCCGCGAGGTCGCCAAGGACATGGGCGTCGAGCTCGTCATCGTCCCCACCCAGTGGGATGGCATCATCCCGGCGCTGCTCGCCGGCAAGTTCGACGTCATCATCGGCGGCATGTCAATCACGCCCGAGCGCAACCTCAAGGTCAACTTCAGCACCCCCTACGCCCAGTCCGGCCTGCTGATCGTCGCCAACCGCAAAGAGATCGAGGACATCACCGGCAACGATGAGGACGAGCTGGAATTCGCGGACTTCGACGACGAGGATGTCGTCTTCGCGATGCGCCGCGGCGTGACCGCGATCGACGCGGTCAAAGAGCAGTTTCCCGAGGCCGGTACCCGCCTGTTCGATGAGGAAGCGACCGCCATCCAGGAAGTCGTCAACGGCAACGCCACCGCCTGGGTGTCCGCCTCGCCGAGCGCGGCGGTCGCCGTCAGCGACCACGGCAGCAAGCTGTTCCTGCCCTTTATCGAGACCTTCGACAACAGCAACGAGGGCTTCGCGCTGCGCAAGGGCGATCCCGACGCGCTCAATTTCTTCAACAACTGGATCTTGACCAAGCACGAGAGCGGCTGGCTCGAAGAGCGCCACACCTATTGGTTCAAGACCCGCGACTGGGCCGGGATGGTGGCCCAAGACCAGTAAAGCAAAATGCCGGTCCCCTACGGCGCCATGCGCTGGGCGGACCGCCTAGGTCGTCAGCATAAGAGGGCGGTTTCCCGCTGGCTGCGCGGCAGTGGCCGCAAGAGGCCGACCGGCAAGCCGCTCGATCCCGAGGAGAGCCGCAAGGTCTATCGGCAGGTTAACGGCGGGCTCCCTGGGCATTGGGAGGTGCGGTCGTTCTCAGGGGGCGACTACTGCTACAGCAAGGAAGAGGGCGGCTACGAGATTAATCTCTACGTCAATGCCACGGGCCAGAAATACAATACCTGGGAGATCGGGGACATCGACTTCGTGCGGCTGGACACTGGCGAGGTCATCCATTCCTATGTACCCGAGGAGCGGCATGATGTCCAAGCCGCGCAGGCCGAGGCCTGGGGGCATCTGCGGGAATGCCTGGCCCTGCTCAAGGAACAGCAGCCCTAGGCTGGCTGCGACAGCCTTCTTAAATCCAAGCAGCGTACTGGACTAGCTCTTCGCGAAGCGCTTGGCGACGTAGTCGTCGACCAGCGCTTCGAATTCCGGGGCGATGCGATCGCCCTTGAGCGAGGTGAGCTTGGCGCCGTCGGCGTAGACGATGGCGACCGGGTTCTCGCCGCTGCCCGGCAGGCTGATGCCGATGTCCGCGTGCCGGCTCTCGCCGGGGCCGTTGACGACGCAGCCCATGACGGCGATGTTGAGTTTCTCGACGCCCGGATAGCGCTTGCGCCAGGTCTTCATCTTCTTGTTCAGGCGCTTTTGCACGCTGGCGGCGAGCTCGCGGAAGAACACCGAGGTGGTCCGGCCGCAGCCGGGACAGGCGGTCACCTGCGGATTGCGATGACGCAGGTTGAGCGACTGCAGGATCTGCCAGGCCGCTTCGACCTCGTCGGTGCGCCGGCCGCCTGGCCGCGGCGTCAGGGATACCCGGATGGTGTCGCCGATGCCCTCGAGCAGCAGCGGCGCGAGCGCCGCCGTCGATGCGACTATACCTTGCAGGCCCATGCCGGCCTCGGTCAAGCCGACGTGCAGTGCCAGGTCCGAACGCTTGGCCAATTGGCGATAGGCATCCAACACCAGGCCGACGCGGCTGACCTTCGCCGACAGCACGATGCGGTCGGCGCCGAGCCCGAGGCGCTGGGCCTGCTTGGCTGACAGCAGGCAGGATTCGACCAGCGTGCGGATCGCGACGGTGTCGGCGTCGAGCGGCTGCTTGCGCTTGGCGTTGGCGTCCATGCGCTTCCCCAGCAGATCCTCGTCGATGCTGCCCCAGTTCGCGCCGATGCGCACGGCCTTGCCGTGGGTGAGGGCCTGCTCGATCATGTCAGCGAAGTTCTTCTGCCGGGCGTCGCCCTTGCCGACGTTGCCGGGATTGATGCGGTACTTCGCCAGGGCTTCGGCGCATGCCTGCTCGCGCGCGAGCAGCTTGTGGCCGTTGTAGTGGAAGTCGCCGACCAGCGGGACGGGACAGTCCATGGCGTCGAGGCGGTCGCGGATGCGCGGGACGGCCGCCGCCGCCTTGGGAGTGTTGACGGTCACCCGCACCAGCTCGGCGCCGGCGTCGGCCAGCTCCTTGGACTGGATGGCGGTGGCGACGTCGTCAGCGGTGTCGGTGTCGGTCATCGCCTGGACCACCGGCGGCGCGCCGCCGCCGAGCTCGACGGAGCCGATGCGGACCGCGGCGCTGCGCCGCGCCGGACTCATGATCAAGGAGCGAGCGCGAGGCGCCCGCCGCCGGGCAGGCGCCCGTCCACCTCGCCGGCGAGCTGTCCGCAGGCCGCGAGGATGTCGCCGCCGCGCTGCCGGCGGACGGTCGCGACCACGCCGCGGCTGTTGAGCTCGTCGCGGAACGCCATGACGCGGTTGCGCGACGGCGCCTGGTAAGGCGCGCCGGGAAAGGGATTGAACGGGATTAGGTTGACCTTGCCCGGTACTTGCTTGAGCAGCTTCGCCACGTCGCGCGCGAGGGACAGGGCGTCGTTGACGCGGTCGAGCAGGACGTATTCGAAGGTGATGAAGTCCCGCGGCGCAGCCTGCAGATAGCCCTGGCATGCCTTCATCAGCTCGCGCAGGGGATAGCGCCGGTTGAGCGGTACCAGTTCGCTGCGCAGCTCGTCATCGGGCGCATGCAGCGAAATCGCCAGCGCCACCGGCGCTTCCTGCGCCAGGCGCTCGATGCCGGGGACCACGCCGGCGGTACTCACGGTCACCCGCCGCCGCGACAGGCCGCAGGCGTTGTCGTCGATAAGCAGCCGCAGCACCGGCGCCACCTGCTCGAGGTTGAGCAGCGGCTCGCCCATGCCCATGAAGACCACGTTGGTGACGGAGCCGGTCTCCCGCAGCGCGTGGTGGTACTGCCCCATGATCTGAGCGCTGTCGAGGTTCTTGGCGAAGCCCTGCTTGCCGGTCAGGCAGAAGGTGCAGGCCAGGGCGCAGCCGGCCTGGGATGAAACGCACAGGGTCGCGCGCTTCTCCTCGGGGATCCACACCGTCTCGACGCGGGCGTCGCCGACATCAAATAGGTATTTGCGGGTCGCGTCGGTCGCGGTGCTGTCGCCGGCCAGCGCCGGGCCTGCGAGCTCGGCCTCTTCCGCGAGCGTCTGCCTGAGCTTCGCGCTCAGATCGTGCATGTTGGCGAAGTCGCGCTCGCCCTTGCGATGAATCCAGCGCAGCAGCTGGACGGCCTTGTAGGCGGGCTGGCCGCGCTCGGCCAGCCAGGCGGTCAGCTGCTGGCGGTCGAGCCCGAGCAGGTTGCGGGGCGCGGAGTCCATGGCTTGCTGAGACGGCCCCGGGGCATGGGGCTAGAAGTCGAGGAAGCCCGCTTCCTTGGCCGCGTCGGGAAAGAAAATGCCGATCTCGCGCTTGGCGCTCTCGGTCGAGTCCGAGCCATGGATGACGTTCTCGGTGATGTCCTGGGCGAAGTCGGCGCGGATGGTCCCCGGCTCGGCGTCCTTGGGATTGGTCGCGCCCATCAGGCGGCGGTGCAGAGCAACGGCGTCTTCGCCGGCGACGACCGCGACGAACACTGGCGCGCTGGTGATGTAGCTGAGCAGCTCGCCGAAGAAGGGCTTGTCAGCGTGCTCGGCGTAGAACTCCTTGGCGATCGCCTCGTCGAGCGAGCGCATATCGGCGCGCACCAGCTGGAGGCCGTTCTGCTCGAAGCGGCCCACGATGTTGCCGATGACGCGCTTGGCCACGCCGTCGGGCTTGATGATGGACAGGGTTTTCTCTACTGACATGGCTGTTGATCCTTAGAGTTAGAAAAGCCTTGGCTGGGCCCAATCAAGTCACCCGGCTGCGTCGGCAAAATGGTTGCGGGGACAGGATTTGAACCTGCGACCTCCAGGTTATGAGCCTGGTGAGCTACCGGGCTGCTCCACCCCGCAGGATTATTATAAGCCAAAAAGGCGAATAACCCAAGCCGGGGGCGGGGCATCTCAGTCGAAATCAGGGGCCCAGGGGACCAGGTTCTTGTCGACGATGCGGTGATTCGCGGCCGTCAGGGCGGTAATCGCCTCCATCTCGGCGGCGCTCAGCTCGAAGTCGTCGATGGCGTAATTGGCCTCAATGTGCGCGGGCGTACCGGCCTTGGCGATGGCGAAGACCCCCTGCTGCATGATCCAGCGCAGGGCGGTTTGCGCCGCGCTCTTGCCGTGCCGTGCCCCGATCTCGGCGAGCACCGGCTGCTCGAGCACGGCGCCGCGCGCCACCGCGCAGTAGGCCGCCAGCGGGATGCCGAGCTCGCGGGCGCCGGCGAGCAGCCGGGTCTGGTCGAGCAGCGGATGGAACTCCACCTGGTTGACGTCGATGGGCGCGGCGGCCGAGGCGGCGGCGGTCTGCAGCATGGCGACGGTGTAGTTGGAGACGCCGACGTGCGCGGCGAGGCCCCGCGCCCGGGCCTCGGCGAGGAGCTCCAGCGACGGCCCGACCTCGCCGTCGCCCGGCGGCCAGTGCAGCAGAAGCAGGTCGACCTTGGCGGTGCGCAGCAAGCGCAGGCTCTCTTCGACCGAGGGCATGAAGTCGCGCTCGTTCATGCGGTCGGGCTTGACCTTAGTGGTGACGCAGAACTCGGCGCGCGGGATCCCGCAGGACTCGAGCACCTTGCCGAGCTCGGCCTCGTTGCCGTACATCTGCGCGATGTCGAAGGAGCGGTAGCCGACCTCGATGGCCGCCGCGAACGCCCGCTCGGCGTCGGCGCCGTTGAGGCCGAAGGTCCCGAAGACCCGGCTGAACTCAGGGCGTGCGAGGATGCTCATGGCTCGCGCCAGTAGTCGAAGCCCTGCTGCTTGGCGAGGGCCAGCTGCGCCTTGATGGTGTTCTCATATGCATTGGCCAAGCTGTCTTGCTTCTTCAAGTCATTCAGGTCGGCGTTGAGGCCGACGATGTAATCGTCGACCAGCTTATTCCAGCCGCTCTTTTGCTCCGGATTTTCCCGGAAAAACCGCAGCAGCTTGAAGTGCTGTTCTGCCAGTTCGCCGATCTGGCTGGCTGCCGGCAGCATGTTGCTCTTGGAGCTGTTGCATTTGGGACTGGCGGGAATCAGGTTCCACATCTGATCGTGCCCGACCCAGCTCCAAGGCAGGAAATGGTCAAGGTCGTATTGCTTGCTGTTGATCTGATCCGGGCAGTACAAACAGCGCAGCTTGCTTGCCCGCAGGTAGATTTTCCAAAACTCCCGCTGCTGTGTCAGGCTGGTGCGCGCATCGACGGGCGGCACCCACAGTTTGTTCTGCAAGAAGGGCACGTTGGGATTGCGCCCGGCGAGAAAACGCAGCCACAGGTTGTCGAGCCAGCCGTTGATGATCTGTCCGTTGCTGATGAAGTATTCGCGCCAGCGCGGGTTGACGATGATCCTGCCGTCCTGCCGGGGCGGCTTGTCAATCATGTACAGGGGCGGATTGTCCTGGTCATGAAAGCACTTGGCGCTGAGCTTGGCAATGAGCTTGTAGCGCCTGCCTTCATCCAACCCGGTCGGGATGAGGTCCTCGAACCATGGCTGTAGCATGACGGGGATGGGATGGCGCGTCAGCTTCCTGACCTTAGGCAATTTGGCAAGCTTCTCTTTGGCGGCCTCGAAGCCGCTGCGCGCCTTATCGATGCTGTCGAAGGCGGCGCTGTCGATGATGCCTTGCTTGTCTGCGAGGTTCAGGCTGTCCTCGATCATGTCCTGGAGGCCGAAGTGCAGCCGGAAGTGCCGGACCGGAAAACATGAGAGGATGAGCATCTCCCGCCGGATTGTGTCGAAGTCGATTGCCAACTCTTCCTTGCCGGCGTGGAGCGCTACCTGCTGCAGGATGATCTTGAACAGCAGGAACTTGTAGGAAGAGGTCGCATGCTCGAGGGCATCGATGAGGCAGTCGACCTTGACCTGCGCGCTCGGCGGCGGCGCGGTCTGCATGGGCGGGGCGCTCATCGGCGCTGCTTCCAGTCCTCGAAGC